>CAMHJE010000026.1:0-20499 GCA_946185305.1 uncultured Clostridia bacterium
TGGCTTGCTCCATCTCGTCGGTCAGGCCCTTGCCCTTACGGACGCGCTCCATGATCTTGAATGACAGCGACGGTTCCATATCATGCGCGATCAGATAGTTCATGATATCGTCACGCGTGCAAAGCACCTCGTTCAGCTTGGCAATGCCGCCCATGACCAGCGGTTCCGCATTGTTCAGCCAAACGTCCGTGCCGTGCGTCAGGCCCGCAATACGGACAAGCTCCTCAATCGTATTCGGGCGCGTGTTTTCGAGCACCTGACGCACAAAACCGGTACCGAACTCCGGAACGCCAAGCGTGCCGAGCGAGCAGTCGATTTCCTTCAGATCAATATGCAGCGATTGCGTGGACCAGAACAGTTCGCGCGTATCCGGATCGTCAAGCGGAATCGAACGCGGATTCAGGCCCGTGATATCCTCCAGCATGCGCAGCGCAGTCGGATCGTCGTGGCCGAGAATATCGAGCTTAACAAGACGGTCGTCCATTGCGTGGAAGTCAAAATGCGTGGTGATCGTGTTCTTATCGACCTTGTCCGCCGGGTACTGCACCGGGGTATAATCATAGATTTCAACAAACTCATCGTTGTCTTTCGGTACGATAACGATACCGCCCGGATGCTGGCCGGTCGTGACTTTGACGTTTAAGCAGCCTTTACAGAGACGCTCGATCTCAGCATTGTTATAGGTTTTTCCGGTCTTTTCCTGAAACGAATAAACGCACTCATACCCTTTCTTCTCGGCAATGCCAGAGATCGTGCCGGCGCGGAAGGCATGGCCTTTGCCGAACATTTCTTCCACGTATTTATGTGCGACAGGCTGATATTCGCCGGAGAAGTTCAAGTCGATATCGGGCGTCTTGTCGCCGTGGAAGCCCAGGAATACCTCGAACGGGATTTCAAAGCCGTCCTTTTTGAGATTCGTGCCGCAGACAGGACAATTCCGGTTCGGCAGATCGGCGCCGATCGTATAGACCGTGTGATCCACATTGAAATCAGAGAACTTGCACTTCGGGCAAACGTAATGTGCCGGCAGCGCATTGACCTCGGTGATACCGGCCATTGTCGCCACAAACGACGAGCCGACCGATCCACGCGAGCCGACAAGATAACCGTCGGACAGAGACTTATGCACAAGCCGCTGCGCCATCAGGTACAGACTGGAGAAGTCGTTGCCGATGATGGATTTCAGTTCTTTATCCAGCCGTGCCTGCACGATTTCCGGCAGCGGATCGCCGTATATTTCATGCGCTTTATTGACCGCCATTGAACGAAGCTCCTCCGCCGCGTTCGGGATCTTCGGCGCATGCGTTCCATCCGGGAAAGGCTTTAGCGTGCCGCACAGGTCCGCAATGCGATTCGGAACGTCGATCACGACCTCATGGCATTTCTCCGGTCCGAGATAGGAAAACTCCTCCAGCATGTCGGTCGTTGTTTTGAAATACAGCGGCGCCTGCTGCTCCGCATCCTCAAAGCCGAGCTTGCTCATCAGGATCGCCCGGTAGATGGAATCCTGCGGCTCGAGAAAATGCACGTCGCCCGTCGCTGCCACCGGCATATTGAGCTTTTCGCCGAGTGCGACGATCCTGCGGTTCAGATCGCGTAAGCCTTCATCATCGGCCACCTTACCCTCGCGCACAAGAAATTCATTGTTGCCGATGGGCTGAATTTCGAGGTAGTCGTAGAACTTGGCGATCTTTTCGATCTTCTCCTCCGGCTCTGCGTTTAGGATCGCCCGGAACAGCTCGCCCGCTTCGCATGCAGAACCAAGGATCAGGTCGCTTCGAAATACGGAAAGCATGCTGCGCGGGATTTCCGGCTTGCCGTGCAGATGATCCAGATGCGAATAGCTGATGATCCGATAGAGATTCTTCATACCCTTCTGCGTCTTGGCAAGGATGATGATATGGTTCGTGCGATGGCGCTCCTTCGTCGTCAGCTGATGGCGGTAATGCTCGTCCGCATTGGGAATGACAGGGATCGTATGCACATCACGGGAACGCAGCATTTCGATGAAGTGCAGCAGGATCATGGCGCAGCTGTTCGCATCATCGTCGGCACGGTGATGGCTTCCCATGTCGATCTGCAAATAATCACAGATCGTGTCGAGCTTGTGGTTCGGCAATTCATCATGCAGCAGATAGCGTGAAAGCATCAGCGTATCCGCATAAGGCATCGGAAACGTAATACCAAAGCGGGAGCCGTGATGAGTAATGAAGCCTACGTCGAAGTTGGCATTGTGTGCGACAAGCGTAGTGCCCTCCGCAAATTCGCGGAATTGCTCCAATACGATGCGCGTGGTCGGCGCGCCCTGCACCATGGCTTCCGTGATGCCGGTCAGCTCGGTGATGTTTTTCGGGATCGTCAGGCCGTCGTCGATAAAGGACTGGAACCGCTTTGTCACAGCACCGTTTTCGACGCGAACCGCGCCGATCTCGATGATCTCGTTATGCTCCGCCTTTAAGCCCGTTGTTTCGATATCAAATACCGTATAGACCGTGTTTTCAAACGGCTGCGAATCGGTATCCGGAATCAAATACCCCTCGACACCGAACAGGGCCTTTACACCGGTTGCCTTGGCCGCTTTAGCTGCTTCCGGAAATGCCTGCACAACACCGTGGTCGGTAATAGCCAAGGCCTTATGTCCCCAACGCTTGGCGGTTTTGAACGCGTCGGTCAGATTCGTGATACCGTCCATCGTGGACATGCGAGAATGCAAATGCAGCTCAACACGTTTTTCCTCGCTATCATCCATGCGCAGAACGCGGTCGGTCTGTTCGATGGAATCAACGTAAAACGAACGCTCTCCTGTTTTTTTCTTGACCTTGCAGACGCCTTTGATTTTCAGATCTTTACCGGCCTTATCCGTTGCCGAGAGCCAGTTTTGCAGCCGGATCGCCTGCCACTCCTCGCGCATACTGACGGAACAGTAGATCGAATCGGTAAAGTCGGTGATATTGACCTGCACGCGGCAGTTCGGACGGCGCTCACGCATAGACCAGTCGTCCCGAAGCTCAGCCGAAACAAGACGACCGGAAATGACCGTGTCGCCTTCGTCCACCTCGACCGAACAGATCGCCGTGATTTCGTTCTTTTTGATGAGCTTGCCGTATAGAACGCCATCCTCGGGTGGCGGCGCCTCTACATCCTTTTCCTTCACCTTGGGTACGACAACAGCGTTCTCCGGTTCGCCGATCAGATGATAGGTATATGTAATCTTCCATCCCGTCAGAAGATCGTTCATCAGATCCTCCCAGCGGGACAGGCGATCATCCTCTATTTGCCCTCTTTTACGGTCGCACTCGATCTGCATGACGTTCTTGCTGCGCGTCGCCAGCACGCTCTTGATTTGCAGCTGCGACTCGGCAATCCCGACCAGATCATAGATTTCCCGTAATGCTTCCTTCATATCCACCTCACCGGGGACTAAGCGTCCCCGTTGTTATCCCTTCCGATCTGCCGATCAGGCCTGCTCCAGCATCTGATTGGCCGTTTCCACAACGCGATGCAGCATCGTTTCATAGCTGCCGTTTTCAATAATTTCGCCCTTTTTGAACAAGATGCCTTTCCCGTCCCCGAATGCCACGCCGAGATCGGCCTCCCTCGCCTCTCCCGGTCCATTGACGGCACAGCCCATCACGGCGATTTTCAGATATCCGGCATTGTGCCGCACATGCTGATTGACATAATCGACCGCTTCTTCAACATTGCAGCGAGTGCGTCCGCATGTCGGGCAGGAAACGATCTCCACATCATCCTTGCGCACGCCGACAGCACGTAAAATAGCAAGACCGGTTTCCACCTCCTTGATCGGATCGCCGGTCAACGATACGCGGATCGTATCGCCGATACCGTCCATCAAAAGCGAACCGATACCGGCGGCGCTTTTGATAATACCGGTTTCGATGGGCCCAGTCTCCGTTATGCCGACATGCAGCGGATAATCGGTCTTTTGCCGGGCAAGCCGGTAAGCCGCTACGGTAGCCTGCACGGTCGTACACTTCAACGACAGCACGATATCGTCAAATCCGCAGCGTTCCAAAACCGAGGCATGTCCGAGCGCGCTCTGCAGCATCGCTTCGGCGGGATCGACACGATACAATTCCAACAGATGCTTTTCCAAAGAGCCGCCGTTGACGCCGATCCGGATCGGGACGCCGTGCGCCTTGCAGCAATCCGCCACCATGCGGACGCGATCCTCGCTTCCGATATTGCCTGGATTGATACGGAGCTTATCGACGCCATTCTCGACAGCCTTCAGTGCCAGACGGTAATCGAAATGGACATCAGCAACGAGCGGAATGGAAATCTGATCCTTGATGGCTCTGACAGCCTCCGCCGCCGCTTGGTCAAAGACGGCAACACGGATGATTTCGCAGCCTGCCGCTTCAAGCCGATGTATCTGCTCAACGGTCGCTTCGACGTTGCGTGTGTCGGTATTGCACATCGACTGCACGGAAACCTTGGCACCGCCGCCGATCTGCACGCTGCCTGCCGTTACACTTCTAACCATACGCCCCTCCGTATCAGAAGAATTTCAATATATCGCTGACCATCAGCACAACCACCAGCGCAAGCAGCAGAATCATTCCCGCAAAGTGCACCATGCCCTCTTTTTCGGGGTCGATCGGCTTCCCGCGCAGCAGCTCAAGGATGATGAACACAAGCCGTCCGCCGTCGAGTGCCGGGATCGGCAGCAGGTTCACAACGGCAAAGTTGACGGAGATCAGCGCACCGAGCATCAGAACGGTGTAGATCACGTCTGCGATGCCGTAGGTGCTGGCTGTTTCCATCGCTTCCGTCATGACGGAAACGGTTCCGACGACGCCGGACATTTCCGTTACGCAGGCTTTGCCTGTGAACAGGTCGAACAGCGCCCCGTAGACCTGTGCAATCAGATCGCCGCACAGCGGAAAGGCGCCTGCTGCGGCAGTCGCAACGTTGTAATGCCGTTCGATGACTTCGCCGTAATGGATCAGCAGATTCACGCCGAGCAGGTTGTTGCCGGTTCGCTTGTCACGTATATCGGTCACATGGATCGTCATTTCTTCGCCGCCGTTCAGCGTCTTTGTATGGCGAACGGTCTCGCCGTCTTGCACGTCTTCCAACTCCAGAGTACCGCCGCGATTGATCAGAATATCGACTTCGTTTTGACTGACCGCGTCAAACTTTGATTTGAAAGTATCATAGCCGGTAAATCGTTCCCCGTTGACGGCAAGCAGAACATCGCCGGCCCGCAGATCGGCGGCGTTTGCCGCACTGTCTTCGGAAACGGCGTTGATTTGAATATACTCCTTGCCCGGCAGTACAGACGTTGTACCATAGGCGAGCAGCAGGATAAAGGCAAGCACAAGGGCAGTCAGCACGTTCATCAAAGGGCCTGCCGCCACGACCAATAGACGTTTCCATGCCTTTTGCGCATTAAAACTGTCCGGCGTGGCACCGTTTTCGTCCTCGCCGACGAACCGGCACGAGCCGCCGATCAAAAACGCCCGCAAAGCGAAATCGGTCTTTTTGCCTTTTTTTCTAAACAGCACCGGCCCCATACCGATGGCAAACTCCTCAATGCCGAAGCCGAGCCATCTGCCCATCAGATAATGACCGAGCTCATGCAGCACGATCAATACAGACAGCAGCAATATGGCCAGCACGGCGTATAAAACAGAACTCATATTCTTCTTTCCTTATTGTGACAATATACATTCCGAAACGAACGCCCGCGACCAAGCATCCACCTCGGCAATCGTTTCGGCGGAATCAATCGTGCGCGGCTGATAGGCCTCCAACGCATCGGCGACGCAGCGTTCAATATCGGTAAAGCCGATGACGCCGGAAAAATACAGCTCGGCTGCCCGTTCATTGGCGCCGTTAAAGACGATCGGACATCCGCCCTCGGTGCGCAGCGCATCGAAAGCAAGCCGTAAAGCAATGAATCGTTCCGGATCGGCGGCGTAAAATTCGAGATCGTGCGCCGATGCAAGATCAAGCGGCTTTGCCGGTGAAGCGATACGCTCCGGGTAGGTCAGCGCGTACTGGATAGGCAGCCGCATATCCGGCACGGCAAGATTGGCAATAATCGACCCGTCGTCATATTCCACCATCGAATGAACAATGGACTGTGGATGGATCAAAACCCCGATCTGATCCGCTCCAAAGTCAAACAGCCTTGCTGCCTCGATCACCTCCAATCCCTTATTAAACAGGGTTGCAGAATCAAGCGTGATCTTTCGGCCCATATTCCATGTCGGATGGTGCAGCACCTCCTCCATGGTTACATTCTTCAGCTCTTCCCGTGTGCGGCGAAAAAACGGCCCGCCGGACGCCGTCAGAAGCAAGCGTTTTACCTCGCTCCGTCTGCCGTTTTGCAGGCATTGGAACAAGGCGCTTTGTTCGCTGTCAATCGGCGTCAGTTCCGCGCCGTACCGTTTCAAAGCGCGTTTCACCAAATCTCCGCCGCAAACGAGGCTTTCTTTATTGGCGATCGCAATACGCTTGCCGTTCGGAATCGCTGCCAGCAGCGGTCGCAGCGCCGCATAGCCGGAAATCGCCAGTACAACGATATCGCACGGGATCGCCGCTAAACGCTCGGAAGCATCATCGCCGGTGAGCAGCTCTGACCCCGCGGGGTACATGGCCGGATCGGCTTTGGCACGGCATGCAACGAACTTCGGCTTCCACGCGGCGGCCTGCGCTCGAAGCGTGTCCGAATCCCGATCCGCGCTGATGCCGAGCAGGGTGAACCGATCTCGATGCATTTGCAGCACATCAAGCGTCTGTTTACCGATAGAGCCCGTGCTGCCGAGAACAATGACAGTTTGTTTCATCTGTAATACCTTATGCGCATTATTTTGCGGTTAATCCCCCGAATCGGCGGGAACGGCCTGCAAAGCTGCGCAGAGCTTCGATATAAATATCTTTTGTGAAATCCGGCCAATAGACATCGGTGAAATACAGTTCGGCATACGCCAGCTGATACAGCAGAAAGTTGGAAAGCCTCTCTTCCCCGCTCGTACGGATCAACAGAT
Source organism: uncultured Clostridia bacterium (assembly GCA_946185305.1). Lineage (GTDB taxonomy): Bacteria > Bacillota > Clostridia > Christensenellales > CAG-138 > UBA3792. Next base: position 7,020 of record CAMHJE010000026.1, read on the forward strand.
CGACGGGCGGCAATCCCGCCGTGTAGAGATTCGCTTCAAAATCAGCCTGCGTCGGAGTACGCTTTTCTTTGCCTGCGGTTTCACAAGCCAGCTGCATGGCCCGGATAATTTCTGCCTGTGAGCCGTAGTTCAAGGCGATATTGAGCTTCAAGCCTTCGTTTTTCGCCGTCCGTGCCTCCGCCTTGCGAACCGCGTTCTGTACGTTCTCGGGGAACCACGAAAGATCGCCGATGCAGCGAATACAGACACGGTTCTCGTCGAGCTCGTCGATCTCCTTTTTGAAATACTCGATCAGAAGCGAACACAGTACGCCGATCTCCTCCGGAGGCCGCTTTTTGTTTTCGGTGGAAAAGGCATACACGGTCAAGGCTTCGATGCCGGCGTCACTTGAAAAGCGAATGATATCCCGTAGAGCGTTGACGCCGGCACGGTGTCCTGCGCTTCGCCCTAAGCCGCGCGCCTTTGCCCATCGACCGTTTCCGTCCATAATGATGGCAACATGGCGCGGAATCGTTTCTCTTTTGAGTCCAAACGCCGCAAGCTGTTCATCCGAGTATCGCATAACGTCCTCCCTATGCAAGCCGAATCACGTGCTCTATGAAAGAGAGTGCAAAGCAAAGCGCCTTGCACCTCCCCATCTTACTCCGCTGTAGTACGGAAGCGCGACCAATACACGGTCGTTCCCGCATCCGTTTGTTCTGTTTTGATGACGCGCGCATCCTCGCCGCGCGATCCCTTGCGGCTCGACACCTCTATCGTCGTAACCGTTTCCCCCGTTTCGGTTAAGCGGTATACAGCTTCCGAAAGAGGCAGCCCCAATACGTCCGTCAAACCGAAAGGATCTCCTTTTCCTTCGCCGCCAGAATCGCATCGATTTCCTTGATCGAATCGTCGGTCAGCTTTTGCGTTTTGGTTTCGAGCTGCTTCTGATCATCCTCGGTGATCTCGCTGTCCTTCTTCTGCTTTTTGATCTGCTCAATCGCATCGCGGCGAATAGAGCGAACAGCAACCTTGCTTTCCTCGCCCTTTTTGCGAACGGTCTTGACGAGGTCCTTTCTGCGCTCCTCCGTCAGCTCAGGGAAGACAAGACGGATCACCTTGCCGTCGTTCGCCGGGTTAATGCCGAGATCCGACTTCTGGATGGCCTTCTCGACAGCGGAGATCATCTTATTATCCCACAAAGAGATAATGAGCATCCGCGGCTCCGGGACGGAGATATTGCCGAGCTGTGTGATCGGCGTATTGGTGCCGTAGTAATCCACGGTGATGCGGTCAAGAACCTGTGCGTTTGCACGTCCCGCACGAAGGCTGGAAAGCTCCGACTTTAGGACGTTGATCGTTTTTTGCATTCTTTCCTTGGTGTTGTCCAAAATATCCGCCATTGGTGTATCCTCCGATCTATTGTCTGTTATTTCGTACAAGGCTACCGCATCGGGTCACGCCTCGTCAGCGTCAATACGTGTTCCCACTTTTTCGCCGTTGGCTACCCTGCCGATTTCCTTCAGGGCAAACACAAGAATCGGCATGTTCTGCTCGCGGCAAAGGGTGATGGCCGTTAAATCGGTCGCCTGCAGGTTATCCTCCAGCACTTTTTGATAGGTCAAATGGTCATATCGTTTTGCATTCGGATCTTTTTTCGGATCTGCGGAATAAACGGCATCCACGTTTTTGGCCAGCAGCAACGCATCGGCCTTGATTTCAAGCGCACGAAGCGCAGACGCGGTGTCGGTTGAAAAATACGGACAGCCCGACCCGCCGGCAAACACAACGACCTTGCCCGCTTCAAGAGCTTCGACAGCGCCGCGGGCCGTGAATTCCTCACAGAAGCGGTGCATCGCAACGGAGCTCATGACAACCGTCGGAACGCCGAGCCGAAGCAGACAGTCCTGCAAAGCAAGCGCGTTGATCGCCGTGGCAAGCATACCCATATTGTCCATACGGCTGCGATCCTGTTCTACGGTATCGCGTCCGCGCATGATATTGCCGCCGCCGGTGACGATGCCGACCTGAATGCCCGCTTCATGGAGCATCTTGACATCCGCTGCCGTCTTTTCGATCTTTTCAAAACAAACGGGACGCTCCGTGGTGGAGAGTGCCTCGCCGCTGATCTTCAATAAAACTCTCTGATACATTGCCTATCTCCCCTCTTACTCTTGTGTCAGTATAACACACCCGTGCAAAAAAGGGAAGTCCGAAAAGCAAACGAACCGTGAAAAATCGCGTTCGGCAGCAAGCGCAACACAAAAACTTGCATTCAACCGTATAATATGGTATACTTTCGCAAAATGTAAGGAATTTGTTTGATGATATGCAATTCGCAAAACAGCTTGCGTCGTACAGCCCGTATAACGAGCAGGAAGCCGCGGATAAAAGCGTCATACTGGACGCCCTATCCCGTTATCCGGACGTATACGATCGTTCGAATCTTGTTCTGCATCTGACGGCTTCCGCATGGATCGTAAACCGGGATCGCAGCAAAGTCTTGATGATTTATCACAATATCTATGATTCGTGGGCATGGACCGGCGGTCATGCCGACGGAGAAACCGATCTGCTGGCGGTTGCGCTACGCGAGGCGACAGAAGAAACCGGTCTTGCATCGATTCGACCCGTTACGGAGGCGCTCTATTCGATTGAAACGTTAACCGTAAACCCGCATCGAAAGCGCGGCAAATATGTTCCTGCGCATCTGCATCTTAACGCAACGTATTTACTGGAAGCAGATGAAAACGAGCCTTTACATCACAAACCGGACGAAAACAGCGCCGCCGCATGGTTTTCCCTGCCGGACGCGGTTGCTGTGTGCAGCGAGCCGTGGATGCGTCCGGTATACCAAAAGCTGAATGACAAACTGGAGGGACTATGCAGCGTAAATTGATCATCATTACCGGAGAGCTGGCCGCCGGAAAAACGACGCTCGCCCACCGTCTTTCCGCCCGATACGGCATACCGGCGTTTACAAAGGATCGCTTCAAGGAGCTGCTGTGCGAACGAATCGTTTGTCATAATCGACAGGAAAATCTAAACCTCAGCTTTTTGACATTCGATATTTTGCTGCAAATCTTTTCCTGCTGCGCCGCGACCGGACATTCCTTGCTTTTGGAAAGCAACTATCGTCAGCCGGAGCTTGACCGCCTCGAAGCTGCTGCCAAGGCAGCAAACTATGATGTGCTGACGATTGCTTTGACCGGCGACCTGCGTGTTCTGCACGAACGTTACCTTGCCCGCGTTGCTTCCGGGACGCGGCATTTTGCGCATCTGACACAGAATCTTGACCGGTTTGAGGATTTTGAAGCGATCTCCTGTCGTAAGAATCCGCGGCGCTTATTCGGTCAAGTGATCGAAATAGATACAACGGCGCCGGATGCGCCGGGGGATATTTCTTTCGACGCCCGGATCCGCGCCTTTTGCGAAAACTGATTACATAATAAGAAAAGCCCCGCACTTGGGGCTTTTTGTTGTTATTGCGCCTGTTGCAGCTTGTCAAAATAATTGTCGATGTAATACTGCATGATCGCTTTCCGGGTCACGATGCCGATAAACATGCCGCGATCATCTACGACCGGTACGAAATTCTGATTGGTCGCTGTTCGCAGCAATTCCTCCAACCCGGTCATGACGGTGACGGGCGGGTTGAAATCCGTCCGCATCACAGCTGTGATCGGCGTGGATTCCCACTCCTTCGCGTTTTCGGTTTCGAGCACGCCGCGGAGCAGATCGCCCTCCGAAACGCTTCCGCAATAGTACCCCTGCGCATCAATCACGGGAACGGCGGTATGCCGCACGGTTCGCATTTTTTCGATGGCCTGTCGCAAGGTATAGTCCTTTTCGAGTACGCACACGTCGCACTTCGGCGTCAGAAAAAACAGAAGATTCATTCGGTACTCCTTTCTGCTTCGATTGGATTATACCAAATCTTTACAAAAGAAGCAACCTTTTCAGCGGATTTGTCACCGGAATGTTACAAACTTTGCAGCACGCCGCCATCCATCCTTACCTGGAGCACATGGCATGCGCCCTTGCCGAGCACGTTCTCCATGCCCTCGCAGAACGACTTGAGCTTCGCCATCGGCACAAACGCCTGAATCGTCCCGGCAAATCCGCCGCCGTGGACGCGGCATGCGCCCTCTCCTGCCAAAAGCTGTTCGGCAAGCGCCAAAGCAATCGCCATGTTTTGATGGCGGGTCTCCCCGTTCGGAACAACGTTTTGGAGCAGGGTCCACGAGGAGCGGCCGGAAGCCGTCACTTCGTTCAGATACGTTTGGACATCTCCGTGTTGCAGCGCGGTAATCTGACGTTTGACGCGCTTGTTTTCCTCGAAAAAGTGCATAGCGCGAAGCACAGCGCGATCGCCATACACATCACGCACGACGTTCATCATTTTATCAAATTCTTTTTCATCGACATCCCGCAGGTATTCCTTGCCGAACAAACTTGCAACCGCCTTCATATCCCGCGGAATGGCGGCATATTCGTCTGTTAGGTTCGCATGGTCCGCACCGGAATCTATGATGCAAAGCGCGTAGCCGCTTTCCGCAAAGTCAAACGCGATCCGTTCAATCACAGGATTCTCGGGGTCTGCGAAGTCGATGCCGATGACGCTGCCGACGGAGGACGCCATCTGATCCATCAGGCCGCAGGGCTTTCCGAAATACATATTCTCGGCATACTGCGCGATCTTGGCAATCTCAACGGCAGATACTTCCGAGTTGGCATATAAATGATTCAGAATCGTGCCGATCAGCACTTCAAAGGCCGCAGAGCTCGACAGCCCGCTGCCCGGAAGAACGGTCGAAACGGCATAGGCATCGAAGCCCTCGATTGCATATCCCATCTGGACAAAACGCGCCGCTACGCCGCGGATCAGCGCCGCCGTGGTGCCCTGCTCCTCCTTCTTCGGCAAAAGGTCGTCGAGCTTGATCGTCACCATCGGATATCCTTCGGACTGCACGCGAATCTCGTTACAGTCATTCTTTGCCAATACCGCTTCGGTCACTAAATTTACAGCCGCAGCCAGCACGCGTCCGTGCTGATGATCGGTGTGATTGCCGCCGAGCTCCGTGCGGCCGGGCGCAGCTGCAAAGTACAACGGCGTCGTGTTGAAAATTTCGGTAAAGCGCGCTGCCATGCGCTGATTGTTGTTCATAATGATTCCACTCTCCCCATGATTTCTGTCCTTATGATACTCCAAACGCTCGGATTCGTCAATCCTTTGTAAAGTGAATTGTCTCTGTTCCGTCACTCGGATACCCCGATAACGTATTCCAAGCCTCATATATTTTTGTCGAAAAAGAAAAAGTTTGTGAAATTTTACATTTTTGATAAAAAGGGGGTGCCAAGCCGACGATTTTGTGATATAGTATAGATGACACATAAACAAACTGTGTCAGAAGGAGTGAAGCTGTATGCGTATTTCGATTAGCGGAAAGAATTTGGAGATCTCCTCCTACATGCGTGAGGTTGCCGAGAAGAAGCTCTCGAAGCTTGACCGGTACTTCCCGCAGGACACCGAAGCGCAGGTCACCCTCTCCGTGGAAAAGAACCGTCACATTGTGGAAGTCACTATTCCGCACGGCGGCCGTCTGATCCGCGCCGAAGAGACCTCGACCGACATGTATGCTTCCTTGGATAACGTTCTGGATAAGCTCGAAAAGCAGATTGTCCATAACCGCACCCGCCTTGCCAAGAGCCTCCGTCAGGATGCGTTCATTGATCTTCCTCCCGTTGAGGACGAGGACGAAGAAAATGGACCGCGCATTGTCCGGTTCAAGTCCTTCCCCTTCAAGCCCATGAGCGAGGAAGCGCTCATCGCTTCCATCCAGCTTGAGATGCGCGAAGCAATGCTCCAGATCGAGCTTTTGGGTCACGCGTTCTTTGTATTTGAAAACGCGGAAACCGGCGATGTGAACGTGCTGTATAAGCGCAAGGACGGCAATTTCGGTCTGATCGAACCTGCAAAATAATCGCTCCGAAAGACAAGACGGCGGGAAAACCCGTCGTCTTTTCTTCTTTGTACAGGTTTCAACAGATCGGTAAATAGGGCGTAGCGTTCAAATCAAGATCCGAAATATGTCCCTTCATCAACAGGTAGAATCCCGCCGAGCCGATCATGGCCGCATTGTCCGTGCAGTACTTGAAATCCGGACAGCAGAAGCGTATGCCTTTCTTGTCGCACTTGCGCTGCAGCATGTCGCGCAAATTGCGATTTGCGGAAACCCCGCCCGCAAGCGCCAGAGTGCCTTTGGCCGCGCGTACCGCCTTATCGGACAGGATCGAATTGACCGCATACTGAAAGCTCGCCGCTACGTCCGCACGGTTGACAGTCTCCCCCTTTTGCTCTGCGGTGTGCATCGTATTGATGACCGCCGTTTTCAAGCCGGAAAAGCTCATGTCAAAGCCTTCGCCCTCGTTAAAGGCAGAATGAAAGCGGATCGCTTTCGGATCGCCTTCTTTTGCGAGCTTCTCGAGCTCCGGGCCGCCGGGATACGGCAGGCCGAGAACGCGGGCTACCTTGTCAAAAGCCTCGCCTGCGGCGTCGTCGCGTGTTTTGCCGATCAGCTCGCAACGATCGTAATCGTTCACCGTCACGATATGGCTGTGTCCGCCAGAAGCGACAAGGCATGTAAACGGCGGCTTTAGATCGGGAAAGGTCAGATAATTTGCTGCAATATGGCCGAGAATATGATTGGTGCCGACAAGCGGCAGATTGTGCGATAATGCCAAGGCCTTGGCATAGCTGACGCCGACCAGCAGCGCGCCGACAAGCCCCGGCCCGCAGGTGACGGCTATCGCATCTATCGAATCCAACGTTTCTCCTGCATCTTCTAACGCCTGCTCCACAACGACGCCGATCTGATCGACATGGTTGCGGCTTGCCAGCTCCGGCACGACGCCGCCGAACCGACGGTGCAGCGGGATCTGCGTATAGACGACGTTGGATATGACCTCGCGTCCGTCTCGCACGACAGCCGCTGCGGTTTCATCACATGACGTTTCAATGGACAAAAGCAAAGCGTGTCCGCTTCGGGACAACGCCTGCTGCTTTTCTTTGGCTGTTTCAAAATAGGTCATTTTCGGGTTCTCCGTCCTCTTCCGTTTCTTCCTTCGGCCGTTCCCATTCGGATTCGGTTTTTGTATCAATTTCAATATCCGACAGAGTGGCCGACTCTGTATCCTTAGGAAGCTCCAATATCTCGTTGTTTGGATCAGCTTCGGATGCGGCGTTATCAATAGTTTCCTCGTTTGCAGGATCCGCTGCTTCCTCCGCCTTTTCCGTTTCCTCCGGCTTGTCTGTATCGGGAATGGGTTCATTCGGATCGCGGCGCAGTTCCTCCATCATCTTCATTTTTTGCTTTAGAGAGGCGTTTTGGAGCTTGTGCTGCAAAACAAGATCCGGCGCATCATCGACCGGCACATAACGATCCTGTTCGACGACCTCACGCACCTCGACGATATCGCTGCCCGCTTGAGAGAGCTTGCGGCCGCGATTGTACATCAATAGCGAAAGCAGCAGAAAGACGACGATCTCCACGCCGAACACGATGCTTGCCCGCAGAACAAGCGGCAAAAAGAGTTCGTCCAGCATACGGATCATGGCAAACGACGGCTCGAATACCCAGTTCAGGCTGTTATACGTTTCCACCGTCATGCCGCCGGATAAGTAAGTGATCAGTGAATCCGGGAAAATAATGAAATGGAACACCGTCCAAAAGCTGTTGAAATCCGAGATCGCCCAGATTGCCGCTGTCGCCATGACACCCGCAAACAGAAGCGTGCCGATCAAAAAGCCTGCACCGGTAGCACGGAGGCGCGTATTATGCCTTCCGAAAAACACGATGGCAGCCAGCAGGCCGAGCGCAGCAGCTATGCCGATTATGACGAACGCGGTCAAACCGCGCCACAGCGCGCGGACCTCTTCCATGTGAATGACTTCTTTTGTGTGGTAGAACAGGTCATCCACTTCCACGCCGTTCATCACGACGGACACCTTGATATCGTCCCGATTGCCGCGCATGTAATTGAACAGCGCCATGGTCGCCTTGCTGAGATCGGGGATCGTCATGCCCATTTCCTGATCGGTGCCGAGCGCGGCGTACTGGTCCTCGATAAAGTCGGTATCACTGACGATCACAGACACGCCGATAAAGCCGATGCCGAACAGCAGAAGAATACACGCGACCGCTGCGGCAAAGCGTATCAGCCCTGTCTTCGGCTTTTTAGCCGGTTTTGCTTCCGGCAGATCGGCGGTTGTGTTTTCCTTATCCATAATATTGTTCATTCCGTTACCGGTTCCTTTCGATAAAACGCGTTGCCGCCGACAAACTCGCGCAGAATACTGGTCGGAGGGATCTCATCCTCGACGGCGGCATCGCTGATATAGTTCAAAAACTTAATGATATTCAGCACTTCATCATAACACGGTTCTCCCGGCGATACGGCGGATAAAAGCGGATAGATATGCTTTTTCAGCACACAAAGCTCATACACCAAAGCGGTATTCATGATCGCGTCCGCGCTCTCCTGATACGGGAAAATCCAACGACGCTCGCCGCGCTGCACGCTTTCCCACATGCCGAGCGTCCGCTCGATGGATGAACCGCGCGTGAGATAGTCGCGTACCATGCGCCGCAGCAAACGAACATCCGTCGTCGGAATTCGGTTATGATCGTCCAGATTAATGGTCGTCAGTGCGGAAACAAACAGTTTGAAAACGCGTTTTTTGTCGATGACCGGCGTCAGCAAGGCAGGATTTAAGGCATGCAGTCCTTCGATAATCAGGATCGCATCGTCCTTTAACGTCACTTCATGCCCGTTATACAGGCGCGACCCTGTGGCAAAATCGAACGTCGGAATCTCCACCGTTTTGCCGTCCAGCAATGCCTCCAAATCCCGATTGAATTGCGGCACGTCGATCATATTCAGATGCTCATAATCAATCTGCCCGTTCTCATCCGGCTTGACATATTTCCGGTCGATATAATAATCATCGAGCGAAAGCAGGATCGGGGACTTGCCGAGCACGCGCAGCTGTGTCGCCAAGCGGTTGGCGCTCGTCGTTTTGCCGGAACTTGACGGCCCTGCGATCAATACAGCCTTTGCCCCGCGCTGAAAAATCATCGTGGCGATCTCCGCAAACCGACGCTCATGCAGAGCCTCGTTGACCCGGATCAGTTCACGAACCTTGCCATCCTCGACCATCGCGTTCAGATCGGACACCGTCGTGCAGCGCATCAGCTGTCCCCAACGCTCGCTTTCCTCGAATGTGGCAGCAATGTGCGGTGAATACACATACCTTGCGGCAATATCCACATCCCGCGCAGACGGGCGCAAAAGGAACAGGCCGCCGTCCCGATATTGCAGATCGAACACCTTGGCATACCCGGTGGACGGGCACATTTCGCCGTAGAAATAATCGGCGTAATCGTCATGACAGTATACATCAAAATAAGTAAACTTTCGCCAGATCAGCAGCCGTACCTTGTCTTCCTGTCCGTCGCGCTCGAACAAATCAATCGCGCTGCGGATATCCATACGTTTCCGTTCCAGCGGATAATCCTCCGCCACAATAGCACGGCATTTTTCACGAAGGCGCTCTACATCCTCCTCACCAAACGGCTCGTCGCTGACAATTTCAATATCCAGGCCGGCTCCGATTGCGTGATTTACGCGCGCCTTGGCGTTCGGAAACAGTTCCCGCATGGCAAGGAAGAATACAAACAGCAGCGTGCGTTCATAGACCGCTTTGCCGCGTGCCTCATCATAGCGGATCAAGGAAACCTTGCCTGCGCCGTTTCGGATCGCACGGCGAAGACGCTCCGTGGACGGTGCGTTATCCTCGGAAACGCCGCGCAAGGGCGCATAATTCAAGGTAAAGACTTCGCCCGCTATATCCGCTGCAAGCGGTCTTGTTTTTAGCGAATCTGTGTCCAATCCAAGCTGCCGGATCAAATCCACCAGTCTATCGCCGGCATGGGCCTCTATGCTATGCCCCTCGATCGTAATTTGCATGACGTTTCCTCCGTTTCCCATATAGATAGATTCAGTATAACAAAATAATCTCTCCGAAACAAGTCACCACTTGACGAGTTCACAAAAAGCTAATATAATAGGGTGCGTAAAAGGGAGTAGCACCGCCGCAAGGCGGGACCGTTTGCGTCAGCACGAACGATTCGTTCCGCAGCGGTATCAAATCGCAAGACTTTTATGCATTTTTGTGTGCATGGAAGCCTTGTTTTCTTTTTGCTTTTATGTATGCAGGCTGATTTGAAAGGAGAAAAATGTATGCTTGTCCCTGTTTTACTGTTTCTGCTTGGCTTTGCGCTTCTGATCAAAGGCGGCGATTGGTTTGTTGACGGCTCCGTCGGCATTGCGCATCGGTTCCATCTGCCGGAGCTTTTGATCGGCGCGACCATCGTATCCATCGGTACAACGCTGCCGGAAGTCATGGTTTCCAGTCAAGCTGCCATCGAAGGCAATGCCGGTATTTCCTACGGCAATGCCATCGGCTCGATCATCTGCAATACCGCTTTGATCGCTGCGCTGACCGTTGCCGTAAAACCCGGCAAGGTCAATCCCAAAACGTTCCTGCTTCCCACCATATTCTTCTTTATCGCTGCCGTTTCCTATTCGGTTATCGCATGGACGCGCGGCGCATTCGACCGTTGGATGGGCATTGCTTATCTGATCGTTTTTGTGGCCTATATGGTAATCTCTACCATGCATATGAAAAAGCATCCGGAACTTGCAGAAGACGACGGCGGTGAAGAGGAAGAATCCAAGCCTAAGGCGCTTTGGTTGGAAATCGTCCTGATGGTCGTCGGTGCTGCCGCCATCGCCGTCGGCGCACGGTTGCTTGTTGATAACGGCACCTTGATCGCGCAGGCACTCGGCGTGCCCGACAGCGTCATCGGCCTTACCATGGTTGCTCTCGGTACTTCCCTGCCGGAGCTGATTACGGCGATCACAAGCCTGATCAAAGGACACGGCGCGCTGTCGCTCGGCAACGTGATCGGCGCGAATCTGTTCAACATCGTGCTTGTTTCGGGTATGGCTATTACGATTTCTCCGTTTGCCATTCCGTCCGAAAAAATGCTCGGCGGCGTCAATTCCAGCTTAATCATCGACATTCCGCTGATGCTGCTCGTGATGGCTGTGCTGTGTATCCCCGCGTTGCTGAAGGGCAAGCTCAAGCGTTGGCAAGGTATCCTTCTGCTTTGCGCCTATGTCGGCTTTACCGTTTACCAGTTTGTTTCCTGATAGAGTCCCTGTTCGATATGCAGGTATCGCTGTTGCATTTTGTTAGCAACTAATCTTTGTGTCTCATCGGAACCAAATGCATTCTTGCTTCGCAAGGGCATGAAGTTATTAACGGAATTTGTTAGTATTCGGTTATACGAAAATAGGGCTTTTGGATAAGCCCTATTTTCTTTTTGGATTTTATACAATTCGGCAGATCAGCTGTGTATAATCCTTTTTTGATGAAAGAATGCCGCTTTGTAGAATACGAGAAGATTGCTTGTCCGCCGCAAGCATTTTACTTTTCAAGTAGTCGCAAAAGTATGTATACTTCTATGCGTCGCTTTTAGTCCAGTTGCACGCGGCAGAAATGTCCGTCATATGGACAACATCAATCCGTGATGCGATTCATTGCCTATTATTCTTTCTCGTCATAAAATTGTAGGATGATTGTGATCACTGTCCGTTATTGTCTATACGTTTTGCTATGACTACAAACCGACCGTTGCTGACATAGTGAAAGCAAGTGGAAAGGACCAACAACTCGTCGCCAAAAGAAACTTCTATTCCTGTATCGTACAAAGCCAATTCTTTTACCTGCTGCATATATTCTTCAAAGACCTCTTCCGTCTCCAGCGAAGTATAATTGTAGTAATGGAATCCGTTTCTGTCACCGCGCGTCAGCGCCCTTGCTTTCATTGCTGCCACTACAATATAGGTTCGCTCTTCATACCGCGTATCAAAGTGAATCTCTTTATGGGTCTCCCAAAAAGACTCTTTCTGGTAGTCAATGATATGTGAGAACATAGTCCCCAGGTCCGGATGATGTCCATAGATCAGATAGAGTGAACCATTCGGATCACAATCTTCATCCAAGTAAGGGACGCCGGTAGCAGCTGATTTTCCATAATAGTCGTGACTCAAATAGAAGTCTTTGCGTGTAGGTGAATACATTACCGGATAATCGATGTTCGTATCCGGAATAGTGATCCAGCCGAAAAAATCGGTGTTAAGCTCATACAACGCTACATACTTTTGCAACGGCGTAGGCTCTTTCTGCTCTTCTGCCGAGAGAATGGCATCCGCTTGTGAAGCAGGCGAATCGGTCACAGAAGCAGAAATATCCGTGGATTTTTCTGTATGCGCCTCGTTCTGATCCATTTTCAACTCAGTAGGAGACACGAGTTTGCTTTCTTGCCTGGGATTCTCGTTTTCCAGTGGCCCACGCAATGATGCCAACTCTGAAAAAGCATCCGCTTCTCCCTTTGCCTGAATCAATTCAAGTCCAAGCATGACAGCAGAAAAAGTGAACACAGCCGCGAAAGCAAGCGCTGCAACGAGAAATACCGATATCTTTTTTTTCTTCGATCCAATCTTCATTGCTCTAAGAAACGGATGCGGTGCCGGAGAGCACCGCATCCGTTACTCACTCCTTATTGTTCATTTTCCTTTTTCTTCTTCCGAGTGGAGACCCACAGTGCTCCGGCACAGCCCACTGCCGATATCAGCAGAATGCTGCCCCACAGCTTGATCTTTGTATTGTCGCCCGTGCCCGGCGTATCGTCACCGTATCTGTTCGTGACTGTGATACTGCCGCCGTGTTCGACAACCTTCCAACTATTCAAATTGGATTTGTAACCGTTTGGTCTACTCAGAACTTCTTTGACGCTGTATGTCACGAGCTTGCCGTCTTCGTACACCGGTAGATCGGTCCAGACATATGTCCAATTCTGCTGATAGCCAACATTTACGGAGTCTATTTCGGTGGAAACATCATCCACAGTCTTCATCAGCAGGACTTTCGCTTTCACATACCTACGCTCACCTTCGGCGTCCGAATCATCGTTCCAATACTTGATCACGGTGATCGTCGTCGTCTCCGGCGTATAGCTGTTTGTCAGCGTTGTGACTGTTCCGTTCTGCTCCGTCTTCGTCAGACTGTAGCCTTCCGGCAGATCTTTCTCTGTCCACGTGTACGCAATCTCGGTCTTCGTGACGCTTCCGTCCTCGCCTACCGTGAACTTGTACTTCGGCAGATTCTCGATCTTCTTTTCAGCCCAGTCGTCCGCTTTCGTAAGCGTTACCGTCTGTACCGGATCAAGCGATTCGCCGTCCGCCTTCAGTTCTACTGTCAGCGTTTCCGGTCGCTTGCCATCCTGGTTGTTCGCATCGTCCCAGACCTTCTTCACGCTCGCTTCTACCTTTTCAGGCTTATGCGTGTTCGTGATGGTCGTCAGCGTGCCTT
>CAMHJE010000027.1:0-20398 GCA_946185305.1 uncultured Clostridia bacterium
ATGATGTCATAGGAGAACTGCCATGAGCCAGGAAGAAAAGAAACGGCAAAAGCTGCTTGCCATCGACGGCAACAGCTTGTTGTATCAAGCGTATTATGCGTTTTTTAAGGCGAATCTGACCACGCGCGACGGCTTTCCGACCGGCGCGTTAAAGGGCTTTTTAACGAAGCTCTTGGAACTATTAAAGGATGAGCCGGAATACGTGCTCGTTGCTTTCGATATGCAAAAGCCGACATTCCGTCATCAGCAATACAGCGAATATAAGGCCGGACGCACGCCGCCGACAGATGATCTTCTGAAGCAGATGGAGGAGATTCGCTCGCTTCTTGCACTGCTCCATGTTGCCGTTATAGAATGTGAAGGCTATGAAGCGGACGATATTTTGGGCACGTTCTCCCGAATCGCAGAGAAAAACGACGTAGAAACGTTGATTGTCACAGGCGACCGCGATTCGTTTCAGCTGATTACGCCGCTGACGAAAATCTATTATACTAAGGATAATACGATCATAGATGAAATGGAATTGCAAAACCGCTATGGTCTGACGCCGGATCAGATTCGGGACCTAAAGGCGCTGATGGGGGACGCATCGGATAATATTCCCGGCATAGCAGGCGTTGGCGAAAAGACGGCACTGAAGCTGCTGTCTACCTACGGCGATCTGGACGGTATCCTCATGCATGCCGATGAAATCAAAGGAAAACTCGGCGAACGTGTACGGGAAGGAGAAAAGAGCGCGCGGTTTTCCTATTGGCTCGGCACAATCGTGTGCGACGCACCGGTAAAAGAATCGCTTGCCGATTGTGAATTCGATATGCAAAATGCAGGCGACGCAAAGCCGCGTCTGCTTGCCTTGGAATTGAACTCCATAGCCAATCGGCTGCCGGACGGTAAAATAATTGCTGAAAATTCTGCAACGACATTCGTTTCGGAAACCGTTTCCGTTGAAAATGCGGAATCGCTGCGAAAGATATTGGAAGAGCATCGTGACGCTAGTGAGATAGCCGTTCTGACGGAACCGACCTTCGGGTTCGCATTTGATGCAAAGACGTCCTATGCTTTGACTGCAGGAGAAACGCTGTTCGATGTGCCGATGGAAGAATCGGAAGCGTATGCTATTCTGCACGATTGGGTCGTGTCGCATAAGGCTAAGCTGCTGACATACGAAGGGAAGAACCTGCTGCACAAGGCGTTTACGGAGGATACGGAGCTTCCGACCATTGTTTTCGATGCCAAGATTGCCGACTATCTGCTGCAAAGCAACCGGCCGAGCGAATCGTTTTCGGCGTGCTGCACGGCATATCTGCAAACGGAGCATGCCAACGCTTCGTGCCTGTTTGCGGTTCGCTTACCGATGGAACAGGCAATTACAGCAGCAGGCATGGACGCCTTATATCGGGAAATGGAGCTCCCGCTGCAGCTTGTTTTATTCGACATGGAACGCAGCGGCGTACGCGTGGATGCAGACGTTCTTCTCCAGCTGCATGATGAATTCCGTTCCGCGGCATCCGCCTTGGAAAAGCGCATCTATGATCGAGCAGGAGAAACCTTTAATATTTTGTCAACCAAACAGCTTGGTCATATCCTGTTTGAAAAGCTCGGTCTGCCGGCGCAGAAGAAGACTAAAACAGGATATTCCACCGATGCGGAAGCTCTCGAAGCAATCGCCGGATTGGACCCGATCATACCGGACGTACTGCAATATAGATTCTTAACGAAGCTTGACAGCACATTTGCCGAAGGATTGCTAAAGCAGCAGGCCTCCGACGGACGGATCCATACGCGGTTTATGCAATGTGTAACGGCAACCGGCAGAATTTCAAGCGTCGAGCCGAATCTGCAGAATATCCCTGTCCGCACCGCAGAGGGACGTGAAATTCGGAAAGCGTTCATCCCCTCCGAGGGAAATGTGCTTGTCGGCGCGGATTACTCACAGATCGAGCTGCGGCTGCTTGCGCATATCAGCGGCGACGAAGCGTTCATTCAAGCCTTTAACGCCGGCGAGGACATCCATGCAAGAACAGCGGCAGAGGTCTTTCATGTGCCGCTTTCAGATGTGACCAAGGAGCAGCGAAGCGCCGCGAAAGCCGTCAATTTCGGGATTGTCTACGGCATTTCCGATTTCGGCCTTGCTAAAAATCTCGGCGTCGGCGTCAAAACGGCTTCAGCCTATATTCGCCGCTACTTTGAACGGTATCCGCAGGTGGAGACTTATTTGAAGGACAGCGTTGCGCTCGGCAAGGAACACGGATATGCGGAAACGCTGTTTCATCGCAGACGGCCTTTGCCGGAACTCAAGAGCAGCAACTATAATGTACGGCAGTTCGGTGAGCGCGTTGCCATGAATATGCCCATCCAAGGCAGTGCCGCCGATATCATCAAGCTCGCTATGATCGCTGTTCATCACAAGCTGCAGGAGAACGGGATGGCCGCAAAGCTCGTCCTGCAGATCCACGACGAATTGATCGTAGACGCCCCGAAACAGGAAGCCGAACGTGTCGCCGCTTTGATGCAGGCGTGCATGGAGCAGGTCGTCGCTCTAAAGGTTAAGCTGCTTGCAGAAGCTAAAATCGGAAACAGCTGGTATGAAACCAAGTAAGGAAAGCAACAAAAAAACATACATTATCGGACTGACAGGCGGGATCGGCTCCGGAAAAAGCACCGTTTCCTTCTTTTTCCGACAGGCCGGCATTCCGGTTATAGATGCTGACGCGATATCGCGTGCGGCCCTCGATCCGGGAACAGACTGCTATCAAAAAACAGTTGCCTTATTCGGACCGGAATGTCTGCATGCTGATGGCAGTGCAAACCGGCAATGGATCGCTGCACAAGTGTTTTCTGACACAGCTTCACGAGAAGCATTGAACGCCATTATTCATCCGTATGTTTTGCAGGTGATGCAAGAGACGACAGCACAAATGGACGCCCCCATCGTCATTTGGGAGGTTCCGCTGCTGTTTGAAAGCGGATATGATCACTTCTGCGACCGAACCGTTGCCGTCCTTTGCGATGAAAAGCAGCGGATACAGCGTATTCAGCAAAGGGACGGCGTATCGGAAGAACAGGCGTGCGCCAGAATACGTGCGCAGATCACGGACGAACAGCGCAAATCGCTTGCTGCCGAAGTGATTTATAATGAAGGAGACAGGGAAGAATTGCAAAAGCAGGTTCTGTCTTTGTTGGAACGATGGAGGAACGAGCTTTGACGCATACGCAGAAACGCATTTTAATAACGGCAAGCATCGTTGCCGCCGTTTTACTTGCGATTGTACTACTATTCGGATGGGTCGTGCCTTCCGTTGCAAAGCTCCGGTATAAATTGGCGTATGCAGATTGGATCGCCGCTTACAGCCGGGAGAATGATTTGGATCCGTATTTCGTGTGCGGCGTCATTTTTACCGAAAGCAAGTTCAATCCTAATGCGCAAAGCGGTGCGGGCGCACGCGGGCTGATGCAGGTGATGCCGGCGACGGGTGCGGAAATTGCCGAAGCGTTGGGAATTGCATACGATCCGGACATGCTTTTTGATCCGGAAACGTCGATTCGATTCGGAACCTATTATCTGCGGCAGCAGATGAATGCGTTTGACAATAATCCGAAAATCGTTTTGGCAGCTTATAATGCGGGGCCGCATCGCGCAACGCAATGGCTTTCCGATTACGGATTGGACAGCAAAGGCGGCATAGCGTATATTCCGTTCGGAGAAACCGACCGTTATGTGGATCGCGTGCTGCTTGCGCAATCCATCTATGTAATATTGTATCGCGGTGTATTTACCGTATAAAAGGAGTATATAGGATATGTGGATTTTTCTGACAGCTGCTGTCGTTCTGGTATTGGATCAGATTTCTAAGTATGCCATCTTTTACGGTCATGTCGTTGGCAAGCTCGGCTATACGGGCGCGCCTGCCGATCTGACGGCCTTGAAACAGTTCTTAGCTTCCGTCGCAGAAAAAAACAGCATCCCTGCCAATGGAACATTTATTGTTCTCAGCTTTACGGCCAACGATGCGGCGCTGTTCGGAATCGGCAACGGCACACAATGGGCGGCGCGGCTTCTTGCATCCATGACCGCTGTTTTTCTGTTTCTGCTACTGTTCTTTGCAGGCCGTAATCATAAAAAAATGTCGCGTCTCAGCGCCTTTACGTACGGCCTTTTGATCGGCGGTTCGATCGGCAATTTGTATGACCGGATTGCGTTCGGCTATGTGCGGGACATGATCTATGCCAAATTTATTGATTTTCCGATCTTCAATATCGCGGATTCCGCTATCTGCATCGCGATAGCGCTGATCGTCATTGAAACGCTGTTCGTTAAACAGGATGGCCTGTTTGATGTGATCGAGGACGATGTGCGGTGGCTGTTCCATCTGCGCACGCGGCAGGAAGCTGCTGAGGAGGAAAAAGCACGCAAGGCAAAACGCTTGTCGATCTTTGAAGAGGAGATCCCGGAGGAGCCCGAAGTGCAGCAACAGCCCGCCGAACAGGATCCCGACGAACCGGACAAGGATCACAAATGAGCACGGAAACCTTGGTACTGATTGCCGAGCAGGAGGCAGCGCGCGCCGATTCGTATCTGGCGTCTGTCACGGAGTATACACGATCACAACTCCAAAAGTGGATCAAAGACGGCGCCCTTTCGATCAACGATAAAACTGCCAAGGGGAATACCCCTGTAAAGGCAGGCGATACCCTGCTTCTGCATGTGCCGCAATTACAGGAATTCGAAGCTGTGCCGCAGGATATTCCATTGGATTTGGCGTATGAGGATGATGATCTTTGCGTTGTGCGAAAGCCGAAAGGGATGGTTGTGCATCCAGCGCCGGGAAATCCGGACGGAACGCTTGTCAATGCGCTGCTGTATCACTTCGGATCATTAAGCACGCTCGGCGGTTCCGTGCGGCCGGGCATTGTTCATCGGATCGACAAGGACACATCCGGCTTGCTCGTGGTAGCTAAAAACGATTTCACGCATGAGAAATTGGCTGCCCAATTTGCCGATCATTCTGCACACCGAAGTTATGTATGCCTCGTTCACGGCAATCTGAAAGAGGATAACGGCACGATCGACGAACCGATTGCGCGGCACCCTGTGGATCGAAAGCGTATGGCTGTCGTTGCGGACGGAAAGAGAGCCGTCACGCATTGGCGCGTGCTGGATCGCTTCGGAGATGCAACCTTTTTGCATGTGGAATTAGAGACCGGCAGGACGCATCAGATTCGTGTTCACATGGCCTATTGTAAGCATCCGATCATCGGCGACCCTGTGTATGGTTCGATTGCACCGAAGCTCGGCCTGTATTCGCAGGCCCTGCATGGGTACAAGCTTGTGTTTACCCATCCAAGAACAGGGGAACGGATGACATTTACGGCACCTATGCCGGACGATATGATAACGGCCTTAAAGCGATTGTCGGTCGATGCAGCCCATAAAACATGGACAGAAAAAGGAGATATTCTGTTGGCATGAATCATTCGATGAGAAAACGAATAGCGTCTGCGCTGTTCGCTCTATTATTGCTACTGCAAACGCTCGGCTGTTCTTATGCGGTGTTGGGATGCACCGCGTTCAGCTGCGCTTCCTGCACGCCCGAAGAAGTCAAAGAGCAAATCAAAGAGCAGGTTACCGAAACCGTCAAGGAAGAGCTGACCGGCAAAATACCGGAGCTGAGCGAGCTTTTGGACACAACGGCGCAAAAGCCAAGCGAGGTCGTTGAGAAGGAAAATGGAAATCCGCAGACGAACGAAGCCTTTCTGGCGTTGGATCGTGAAATTTTCACCTGGTATGCGACGGATGATATCACGATGCTCGATCAGTTCTGTTATGATCCCTCCGCTTTCGGCATCGACGAATCCGCGGTTCCTGTTATCTTAGGCGATTTATCCGAGGAGCATCATGCGGAATGGATCACATCGTGCAGACGATGGCTCGACCGGCTGCAAAAATTCGATGCGGACAATCTCGGCGAACAGTACCGGTTTGCTTATGATACTTATATCCGCTATTTTGAAAACGAGCTGGAGAGCGAAGACCTTTTCTATTACTATGAACCGCTTGAAGAGTACGTCGGAATCCATGTGAACCTGCCATTGCTTTTCGGCTTATATACATTCCGGAATATTGCCGATGTCGAGCATTATTTGACGCTCCTGCAGGATGTGCCGCGCTACTTTGGACAAATTCTTGCCATTGAGCAAAAACGCGCAGAGCTCGGGATTTTCATGACGGAAACTTCCTTGGAAGCCATATTGACAGACCTCGATCACGTCATTGAGAATCGCAATACAAGTTATCTGCAAACGACTTTCCGCGAGGCACTTGATGACGCGACATGGATCGACAGCGAGCAAAAGCTGGCTTACTATCAACAAAACGATGAGATCGTCCGGACGGTTTATACAGACGCCTACCAGACGCTTCGAGACGGACTGTCCGCTCTGCAGCCGTACTGCAGGGCGAAAGTTGGCGCAAAAGAGCTTGGTGCGGATTCACTGCGTTACTTTGCTTTGCAGATCCGCACGGAATCCGGCAGTGACTGGACGATCGACGAGACCATAGACTTCCTCGAGACGAGTGCTATGGATCTGTATTATCCTTTGATGGCGGCGAACAATAAGAGCAACGGCAGAAAGAATACAATCACGACCGGCACCGTCGAAGGAGACGAACGGTATCTGAAAACGCTGATCACGGATATCGTGCCGCCGATGCCTGCTGTATCGCGCACGCTTCGCAATATCCCACCCGAATTGCAGGAGGGCTTCAGTCCGGCTGCCTATCTGATTCCGCCGGTCGATCATTATACGGATAATA
Organism: uncultured Clostridia bacterium; assembly: GCA_946185305.1. Lineage (GTDB taxonomy): Bacteria > Bacillota > Clostridia > Christensenellales > CAG-138 > UBA3792. The sequence continues at coordinate 6,815 of CAMHJE010000027.1, forward strand.
CAATTCTGATCAATCCCACCGCCAATACAAATCTTCTGACGCTTGCGCACGAAGGGTATCCCGGTCATATGTACCAGTATACCTACCAGTATGCACTCGGAACGATCCCACTGTTTCAAATGGCGATTGAACCCATCGGGTATGCTGAGGGATGGGCGAATAATGCTGAATACAGCATAGCCAAGCGGGCGGATATGTTCGGTACGGCAGAATGTATGACCTCTGTGCTGAACAGCAACCTATCCAATCTGATTGTGCTGACCGCATCGTTGAAGGTCAACGGAAAAGGGGCGACAAAGGAAGATGTGAAAGCCTTTCTTACGGAATGGGGCATGGAATCCTATCTCGACCGTATCTATGAGATTGCCGTCGATATGCCCATTTACTATTGCAAATATGTAATGGGCTTCTGCCGACAATATGAAATTACCGAGAACTGCCGAGAAATCTTCGATTTCAGAGATAAGGACTTTTATGAAGAATACCTGTCCTGGGGACCGGGCGGCTTCGATCTTCTGGAAGAAAAGATGATCGAATGGGCCAATGCGCAGGCTGCAAAGGAAAACAATTCTTGACAAGTCTGCAATTTATGGTAAAATCAAGAAAAGACACGGAACAAGAGGAGTACGAATCCGCCGCCGCAAGAGAGACCGTTTCATAGGTTGCAAAAACGGTTCGGAAGGGCATTTCGGAAGGTCGCTTGGGAGTCGATACGGGGAAGATCAGTAGTCGTATCCGCGTTGCTGCGTTATCGGCATAGAGAGAAACAGCGCATGCTGTTTAACAAAGGTGGTACCGCGAACGTTCCATTCGTCCTTTGACGATTGGAACGTTTTCATTTTTGAGAAAGATAACGGAGGATATTTGTATGAAAGAAGAGATGCCGAAAGCCTACGACCATGCATCGGTGGAACAGGCTTGGTACGAAAAATGGGAGCGCAACGGGTATTTTCACGCAGCGCCGAATCCGAACAAAACGCCTTATACCATCGTGATTCCGCCGCCCAACATCACCGGCAAGCTGCACATGGGACATGCCATGGACAACACGCTGCAGGACACGTTGATCCGCTATAAGCGCATGAGCGGCTATGAGACGCTTTGGATGCCAGGCACAGACCATGCCTCGATTGCTACAGAAGTCAAAATCGTAGAGCAGATGGCTAAGGAAGGTATCGACAAACGCGATATCGGCCGCGAAAAGTTTCTGGAACGCGCATGGGCTTGGCGCAACCAGTACGGCTCGACGATCGTAAAACAGCTTCGAAAAATGGGTTCCTCCTGCGACTGGGAACGGGAACGCTTTACAATGGACGACGGCTGCAACCGTGCAGTTGTCAAGGTATTTAAGCGCCTCTATGACAAAGGATTGATTTATCGCGGCGACCGCATTATCAACTGGTGTCCGTCCTGTAAGACCGCCCTTTCCGATGCCGAGGTCGAATATGAGGAGCAAGCCTCCCATTTGTGGCATATTCGCTATGACGCGCCGGACAAGTCGTATTCCATTACCGTTGCAACGACTCGTCCGGAAACCATGCTCGGCGATACCGCAATTGCCGTCAACCCGAACGATCCCCGGTATATGGATATTATCGGCAAGACCGTGGTGATTCCCGTCGTCGGCCGTGAAATCCCCATCATCGCCGATGAATACTGCGAGATGGATTTCGGTACCGGCGCCGTGAAGATTACGCCGGGTCATGATCCGAATGACTTTGAGGTGGGCGCCAGAGCCAATCTGCCCATCATTCGCGTCTTTACCGACGACGGCCATATCAATGAGCTTGGCGGCAAGTTCTGCGGCATGGATCGTTTTGAGTGCCGCAAGGCGCTGTGTGAGGAATTGCTCCAAACCGGCAATATGGTCAAGATCGAGGATTATACGCACAATGTCGGTACCTGCTATCGTTGCCACACCACGATTGAAACGCTCGTTTCAAAGCAATGGTTTGTCAGCATGAAGGAGCTCGCAAAACCGGCCATCGAAGCCGTGCGCTCCGGTGCGGTCCGGTTTGTGCCGGAACGCTTCTCCAAAACCTATTTTAATTGGATGGAGAATATTCGTGACTGGTGCATTTCCCGGCAGCTTTGGTGGGGTCATCGCATCCCGGCTTACTATTGTGACAACTGCGGTGAAATGACGGTTGCCGAAACGACGCCGGCGTGCTGCCCGAAGTGCGGTGCGCCTGTCCATCAGGACGAGGACGTGCTCGACACATGGTTCTCGTCCGGCATGTGGCCGTTCTCTACGCTTGGCTATCCGGATGATACCGAGGAGCTTCGTTATTTCTACCCGACGAATACGCTTTGTACGGGATATGATATCATCTTCTTCTGGGTTGCCCGCATGATCGTGTTTGGCTGCGAGGTGATGGGGAAGCCGCCGTTTGATACCGTCTATATTCATGGCCTTGTACGCGATTCGCAGGGGCGAAAAATGTCCAAGTCGCTCGGAAACGGCATTGATCCGCTTGATGTCATCGAAAAATACGGCGCTGATCCGCTGCGCTTCTCGCTTGTCACCGGCAACGCTGCCGGCAACGATATGCGCTTCTACTGGGAGAAGGTCGAAGCAGCGCGCAACTTCTGCAACAAGGTGTACAATGCGTCGCGCTTCGTGCTCATGAATCTCGATGAGGATGCAGATGCGTCGTTCGATGAAGCTGATCTTTCCATAGCGGACAAATGGATTCTCACTAAGCTGAATACCACCGTACAGGAAGTGACCAAGAATCTCGACGCCTTCGAGCTGAACATTGCAGCTGAAAAGATTTATGATTTCATCTGGGGCAACTTCTGCGACTGGTACATCGAGATGGCAAAATCCTCGCTGTACAGCGACAACGCCGCAGAAAAGAAACGTGTTTCGGCTGTGCTGCTGAAGGTGTTGACTGTTTCCATGCAGCTGCTGCATCCGTTCATGCCGTTTATTACGGAAGAGTTGTATCAGCGCCTGCCGAACCACCAGGAGACGATTATGCTGACGGCATGGCCGAAGGAAGATGACATTCCGACCTTCCCGAAGGAAGCCTCCACCATGGAGACTCTGATGGAGGTTGTGCGTTCGATCCGTAACCTCCGAGCCGAACGCAAGGTACCGATTGCCCAGAAGATCGAGGTGCGGCTCGCTGTCCCGAACCCGGCGGACTTTGACAGCGCGGATCAGCTGATGATGAAGCTCGTCGGCGCCGAAAAGATTACCGTTTCTTCCGAACGCGGCGAAACGCTGAAAACGGACATTCATCTTGTCTGTGAAGGTGCAGAAGCATTTATTCCGCTTGCCTCGCTTGTGGATTTGGACGAAGAACGTGCGCGCGTGGATAAGGAAATCGAACGGATGCGCGGAGAGGTTGCCCGCGCGGATGCTAAACTCGCAAACGAAAAGTTTATATCCCGCGCACCGGAAGCGGTCGTCAACGAGGAGCGCCGTAAGCGTGCCGTGGCCGCAGAAATGCTTGAAACGCTTCTTAAACGAAAAGCAGATCTTGCAGAGTAATCACTTTATACCAACATGCCTCGCCGTTATTGCGGCGGGGCATATTGCTTTGCTGACAGAATTTCATAAAGAATTTGCAGAAATGTCGCACGGTACGCTTTTCTTTTATTTGCTTTTGTGGTAAACTAATAAAAAACATACAGAGATAAGCGAAAAGGTTTATGCGATATACACATCTTCGAAATTGTTTAGTATGGTTGATGGCGGTGCTCTGCGCAGCATCTTGTTTTGGCTGCGATCTGAATCAATTTACCGTACCTCAAAATCTCGGCCCGTCTATAGTGATAAACGAGGTTGTCACCAGTAACGGCGAAAGTTATGCAGATGATACATTTGGCTCGCCGGACTGGATAGAGCTGAAAAATATAGGCAGTACGCCGGTATCTCTTTTGGGATATCGTGTGACGGATAACATTCAAAACACCGAAAAGGCCTGCATACTGCCGGATGTAACGCTGGCGCCGGGTGCATTTCTGCTGCTGTTTGCTACAAAGGAGCAGAAGACCGATACGCTTTCGTATGAAGACGGCCCGATTTTTTTAGGCTTTTCTTTAAAACTCGCCGGCGAAAACCTTGCGCTGGAGGATGCGAATATGCAGCTCTTGCAGGAGCTGACCGTACCTGCGCTTGAGCGGGACGTTTCCTATGCGCGCAAGGAAGACGGGAGTTACGGTTTTTGTGCCGAAACGACGCCTGCCGCAGAAAACCTGACCGAAATCTTTACTACGCTGGCCGAAGTGCCGCATATTACGGAAGATGTCGTAGAACCTGTGTATTCCCCACAGGTAGGTATCGTATTTTCGGAGATTTCCGCCCGCAACAATGAAGCCGTGCTCTGCTCCGGCTGCAGCGGATGCGACTGGGTAGAACTGTATAATCTGACAAATTCGGATATCTCGCTGGACGGATTTGTTTTGACGGACGATCCTGACGACTATGATAAGCCGAATCTGTTCGGAGTTACCTTACCCGCCAACGGATATCTTGTGATCCGCTGCTGTCAGAATGAATGTGATGCTTCGGATGGGCACGTTTGTGTGCGGATGGGCGTCAGCCGCTACGGTGATCATGTCTATTTGTTTGATGCACATGGTCTGCAATGCGCGGATCTCGAATTCGGCGAAACGCTGAAAAAGGATATGACGTACGCGCGTACGCCGGATAATTCCTATGCGTTTACTATCACACCTACGCCGGGCAGCGAGAACAGCATTACGGCGTATGTGGAAGAGCCGGAGCCGACGGAAGAACCGGAGCCTATTTTTGTGGGCATGAACAGCCCGGTCATCATCAACGAGGCCCTGCCGAGTAATGGCTACAGCATTGCTGATCGTGACGGAGATCGCTGCGATTGGGTAGAGCTGTATAACCGATCGGAGAACGCAGTCAATCTTTCCGGATGGTATTTAACCGACAGCAAGGATTATTATAAATGGGCGTTTCCGGATGTTACGATCGAAGCCAAAGGATACCTCTTGGTATTCCTCAGCGGAAAGGAAAATATCGAGGGTGAACTGCATGCGACCTTCTCCCTTTCCGAAGGAGAAAGTCTGAAGCTGTATAACGGAAATGACAACACATACGACTTATTGCCGATTTCCGCAGCGAAGCAGAATGTTTCCATCGGGCGCGACGAAGCGGGAGAGGTCGTCTACTACGGAGAACCGACACCGCTTTCACCCAACGGACATCCGCGAAAGGAAGCCGACTCGTTCGGCTTTTTTCAATCCGACGGCGTGTATATTTCAGAGGTATGCGCGATCCATGCTCGCGGCAGTAATGAAAACGACTGGATCGAGCTGCATAACGGAGGGAGAGAAGCGGTAGATCTGGACGGTTTTTTTCTGACGGATGACATCGACGAACCGAACAAATACCGCATTACGAACACCTCCATTGATGCGGGCGGATATACGGTTATCACCGTAAACAAATATCAAGGTTCCTTCAGCATTTCTCCGAGCGGTGAAACGCTGTATCTGCTTCGGCCTGATGGACGGACAGTTATCGACGCTTTTGAAACCGGCGTGCAGACCGTCGGCATGTCTTCCGGCCGGTTGGAGAACAATCCCTCCGTAAGAAGGGTTTTCTTTGCATCACCGTCTAAAGGCGCTGCCAACGGCGGACGGTATGAAACCGGTTATACCTCCGACCCGATTTTTTCGCATACGGCGCTGTACTGCACAGAAGCTTTTCAGCTTACTTTGATTGATTTTCAGCCTGATGCTGTCATTTACTATACGGTAGACGGCAGTGAGCCGACGCAGAATTCCAATCGCTACAGCGCTCCTATCCCGATTACGAAGAATACGGTTATTCGTGCCTATGCAGTTTCGGACGGTTTGATGGACAGCAGCATTGTCACATATACCTACTTATTTGAGGAACCGCATACGATGCCTGTGGTGTGCATCTCTATGGCACCGTCCGACTTTAAGGCTGTATATGGTGTGCGAGATCGCAAAAAGATGGTCGAGCGAAAGGGTTATGTCAACTATTATGAAGCGGATGGACTGATCGGCACCTCGTTCCCTTGTGACATAAAACCAAAGGGCAGAGGCACGCTCACCTATTCTCAAAAATCGTTTACCCTGAGTCTGCGTGCCGAGTATGGACAACGAACCGTTACGTATCCGTTCTATCCGGATTACGAGTTCGATACTTTCGGTGCATTTGCCATTCGGCAAGCGGGGCAGGATCGCGGCGATCATGAAACGGATGCACGCTTACGGGATGCGTTTGTTTCCCGAGCCAGTCTGAATCTGAACGTCGATGCCGCCAATTCCCGCTTTGTCATCGTGTATTTCAACGGTGAATATTATGGCATCTATGATTTTAATGAGGAATTGAATTCCCGCTATTTGGAGACGCATTTCGGTGTCGATCCCGATACGGTCAATACGATCATGCGAAACGGCTCGATTGCCATGAAGGGAGACAATAAAGAGTTTAAATCCATCTTCAATGCCTCAAAAAATAAAAATCTATCGACAGAAAGCAAATATGAGGAATATATTCAGAAGGTCGATCCGGATGCCTTTATTGACTATGTGATCGCGAGAACCTTCATGCTCGAAACGGATACCTTCAATCAAAAGTATTGGCGCACGAACGATTATACCCTGCGGTGGAGACCGATTTTATACGATCTTGATTTCTCATTCACGAGCGCGGCCACAAGAGATATCTCTCATTTGTACTTTAACAAAGAGGGACAAGCCTCCGCAAACGGTTCGATGACGCACTTCTACTTTACGGTTGCGCTGCGGACAAGCCCAATCTGGCAGGAGAAGTTTGTGGAAAGATACGTAGAGGTTGTGATGAATGAGTATTCAGCCGAAACGCTTCTTGCTTTGTATGACCGGATGGTAGCGGAATTAGAACCGGAAATGCAGCGCCATATTGCCCGGTGGGGCATGCCTAAATCATATAGTAATTGGCAGAGCGCCGTAAAGTCCATGAGAAAGAAAATCGAAGCCCGTCCCGGCATTGTACTGGAACAGGTTCGCAAGGAATTTAAGCTGTCTACCGAAGAAATGAACGCGATAATAGAAAAATATGCCAAATGAGCATAACGAAAAGCCCGCATCAAACAAGATACGGGCTTTGTCATATATCAAAATCTTATCCTCGCAAAGCGGCAACCATCGCCTTTGGATCGGGAGCATGGAAAACGGCGCTTCCGGCAACCAATACGGTCGCACCGGCGTCGATGCACTGCTTGGCAGTTTCCGGATTTACGCCGCCGTCGATTTCGATATCCACCGAAAGACCTCTTTTTTCGATTTCTTCCCTAAGCCTGCGTATTTTGACAAGCGTCTCCGGGATGAACTTTTGCCCGCCAAAGCCCGGATTGACGCTCATCAGTAAAACAAGATCGCAGTCCGGGAGCAGGTGCAAACAGGCTTCAATCGGGGTGGCAGGGCAGAGAACGACGCCGCCTTTCATGCCATGTGCATGAACCTGCTGCAACGCACGATGCAAGTGGTGCTCATGCGATTCCACGTGGAACGTCAGCACATTCGCGCCGGCTTCGGCAAACAGTTCGATCCAGTCTGCCGGATGCTCGACCATCAGATGCACGTCAATCGGCAAATCCGTATAGGGACGAATGGCCTTGCACATAGACGGGCCGAACGTGATGTTGGGAACAAAGTTGCCATCCATCACATCAAAATGTACCCAATCCGCATCCCAATCAGCTAATTTTGCCACATCTCGACCCATGTTCGCAAAATCGGCGGACAGAATAGACGGCGCAATTTTAATCATAACGATGTTTCCTCCGTTCTTGATTTTCTCTTGCAAAAACAATATACCGTTCATATCGCCCCTGTGAAAGCGTCCCATTCTGCAAAAGTGCCTTTACGCCGCAGTCCGGCTCCGAATCGTGCATGCAGTCCGGATAGCGGCAGCGGAACGGCGCATACGCAAATTCGGGATAACAGGCATCCAATTCATACTGTTCGATCCAATCCGATTCCAACAATGAAAAACCGGGCGTATCGAGAACAGCACCGTTCTCGTATGGAACAAGCTCTGCATGGCGCGTAGTGTGCTTGCCGCGGTCGATCTTTTCGGATAATTCGCCAACGGCAAACTGTAAGTCGGGGAACAAAGCATTCAGCAGCGAGGATTTCCCAACGGCGGACTGCCCCGAAAAGCACGAGACCTTGCCGTGCAGCTTTTCCTTCAACGTCTTCAATCCTTCTTTACTGTGTGCGCTGACACACAGCTTGTCAAAATGACGGTATTCCGTCTCAAACTGACTGATTACGGCGGGGGAGGCATCGTCGATTTTATTCAATACCGGCACAGGCGTAATTTTCATTTTCGTAGCTTCTACGATCATACGATCCAACAGCAGCCAATCCGGTTCCGGTGCAGAGGCCGCGATTACAATGAAAATCTGGTCGATATTGGCAACAGGCGGGCGCACAAGAATGTTCTTTCGCGGCAGAATCGAATCGATCAATGCGTACCCGCGAGGCTGCTTTTCGATCGTCACATGATCGCCGACCGTCGGGGTGATATGCTGCTTACGGAAAACGCCGCGAGCTTTGCAAGTGACGCTTTCCTGTGCTTCGGTCAGCACCTCGTAGAAGCTTCCGACGCCTTTTAAGATGATTCCCTTTTCGATCATTTTGTAAACGCAACCGTCTGTATGGCGGTTTCCTCTCCGTTCACGAGGAGAATCAGCTGCCGCGTAACGGGATCGTAGCAATTTACCGTTGCGGCAATCGTTGTATCGGTGCTCTCAAACGGTCGATCCGTTTCATACACAACCACGCGATAAGGAATGTCTAGATAATTCGTTGTATCATATACGATACGGATGACGGACTGTTCCTCTTTGGTAGCGAAAGTGAATGAAATATCGGCGTGATAGGAACCGAGCGACGTGCGATAAATCATCAAATCGCTTCGCCGAGTATCCTCGGTATCGGAAACAGAATAATCCGTTTGCGATATTACCGTATTGGCGATGCTGTTGGAAGCGCCGTCCGTAGAGAATGTTACGTAAATTTCCGTATACCCCGCATTATGCAGCTGGATAATCGCATCATCGAGCGTCATGCCGAGCACATTCGGCGCACGGCGGTTCGTTGCCGTCGGTTCTGTGTCGATCACAACGGGGATCGCCGTCATTTCGGTGAGCACTTGGCTGTCTGAAGGCGCCGGCGTTTCTGCAATATCCGAAGGTGCTGCCGTTTGAGAAACAAACGTCGTTTCTTCCGGCAGGGATTGCTTAACCTGACAGCTTGTCATATAGATGATCATCCCGATCACGATAGCGACGACGGGAATGAACACGCCCAATGCAATCAGTACATAGATGGAAAGACTGCGATTTGATGGTATGACAACGGTGTTCGTTCTATCTCGCGCGAATGTGCCGTTCGGATTGGCAATGGAACGGACAAGATCCGATCGCATAGCACGCGCGCTTTCATACCGGTCGCTTGCATTCTTTTCCAATGCTCGCATCACAATATCATTCAGCGCGGGGGAGATTTGCGGATTCAACTCTCTCGGCGGCGTAGGCTTATCCTGTATGTGCATCAAAGCGATGGTAACAGCGGAATCCGAAACAAACGGAACGGTCCCGGTTAACATCTCATACAGCGTGATGCCGACGGAATACAGATCGCTTTCTTCCGTCGCAATAGCGTTTTTTGCCTGTTCGGGAGAAATGTAGTGCACCGATCCCAAAACCTTTTTGCCACTGAAGGTGGAGGTTGTCGCGTTCGCTTCTCTGGCAATGCCGAAGTCGGTGAGCTTGGCCTTGCCGCGTTCGGTAACAATCACGTTTTGCGGTTTTACATCTCGGTGAATGATACCGGCTTCATGCGCAACCGACAGCGCATCTAAAATCTGGCAAGTAATGCCGATAGCCGTGCGTACGGGGAGAGGACCGTTTTGATCAATCAGTTCCTTAAGCGTAGGTCCCTCGACATACTCCATGACGATATACGGCAGCTCATTGTATTTGCCGACCTCATACGCCTTGACGATATTTTCGTGAGACAGCTTCAGAACGGTCATGGCTTCGCGTGAGAAACGGCGTAGAAATTCAGCGTCATCCTTATATTCCGGCTTCAACATTTTGATCGCAACGGTTTTGCGATTTGTCATGTTGACGGCCTTATACACATGCGCCATACCGCCGGAGCCGATCTCCTCGAGGATCTGATATTTGCGGTCTATGATCGTACCGGTCATGCGCGATCCTCCGTATTTTGCACAAGAACAACGGTCATATTATCAGAACTGCCGGCATCATAAGCCCGTGTGATCAATTCGGAGCAGGCGGAGTCCAACGCTGTGTGTCGACTGAGAATGGAAGCCATTTCTTCATCGTCCAATACGCCGGAAACGCCATCCGAACACAACAGCAGAATATCCCTGACTTCCCATTCACAGCGGAAAAGATCGACCTTGATTGCTTCTTCTGTACCGATGGCTCGTGTAATAAGATTGCGGCGGGGATGTGTTTTGGCTTCTTCCTTCGATATGATCTTCCGGCGGACAAGCTCTGCAACGAAGGAGTGATCATGCGAAATTTGACGCAATGCGCCGTTGTGGAACAGATATAACCGGGAATCGCCGACGTTGGCTGCAACAAATTCATCCACATAGGGGATTGCACATACAAGCGTTGCCCCCATGCCATAGAGCGATGCATCGGAGGATGCTGCTTTCCACACAGCTTCGTTGACAGCGATAAACGCATCCCGAAGCTCTAATTCCTCGATCTTCGGTTTTGCAGACAGTATATTTTGCAGCGTTTCGACAGCAATTGCGCTCGCACGTTCTCCGGCAGCATGACCGCCCATTCCGTCCGAAACAGCCGCGATGACATGGCCGTTTTCCACATAAGTCAAAAAAGAATCTTCATTTTGCTGTCTGCGTCCGGTTTCTGATTTACCCGTTAAGTTCATTGAGAACCCTCCTTCTGAGCTGCCCGCAGGCACCGTCGATATCCGTACCCATTTCACGACGAACTGTCGCCGAAATATGCTCCTGATTTAGCCAATCACAAAATTGATACGCATGCTCACGCGAAACACCTTTTAATCCGCGTTCCTCGACGGGATTCAAAGGAATCAGGTTGACGTGGCACAGCATTCCGCGAAGCAGCTTCGCAAGCTCGATCGCATGACTGTAAGAGTCGTTCGTGCCGCCGATCAAAGCGTATTCAAACACAACGCGTCGCCCTGTACGTTCGGCGTATGCCTTGGCAGCGGGCAAAAGCTGCTCAATGGGATATGCATGATTGATCGGCATGATCGTGTCGCGTATCGCGTTGTTTGGGGCATGCAGAGAAACGGATAGCGTAACATGCGGCGCATCGTCGATAAAGCGATACATCTTTGGGACAATACCGCATGTCGATACGGAGATATTCCGTGCGCTGATATTCGGCCCGTCCGGCGAAGTTACGCGCTTCAAAAACGTAACCACATTGTCATAGTTATCGAGCGGCTCGCCGCTGCCCATCAGTACAATATTCGTCACCGTGCGATGTTTGCCGTCCACTGCAGGCTCATCCTTTTCGATTTCGGCGAGGAAGGACAGCATCTCGCCCGGACGAAGGTTCCGAACGCAGCCGTTCAAAGTGGAGGCGCAGAATTTGCACCCCATATTGCAGCCGATCTGCGTAGACAGGCAAACCGTGTTCCCATAAGAATACCGCATCAAAACGCCTTCGACAATGTTATCGTCCTCCAAGTCGAACAGATACTTGATCGTTCCGTCCTTGGCGGACACATATTTTCGGAAGATCGCCGCACCGCCGAATGGTATTTCCTGCATCTTTAGCCGCAGATCTTTCGGCAAATTTGACATATCCTGCGGTCGTGTTCCCTTATTCAGCCATTCCTTGACTTGCTTTGTACGGAACGCAGGCGCGCCGAAGGCTCGCAGCGTTTCGGCGATTTCAGCGTCGCTCATATCCATCCAAGTCATTTTATACCTCGCTTCATCGTTGCGTGATAGAACCCGTCAATCCCATCCCGAAACGGAAGATATTGTTTTTCCGAAAGCAAAGTGAATGCCTTATGCTTTTCTAAAAAAGCGCCGACCTGCTGTTCGTTTTCTCTCTTGGAGATCGTACATGTCGCATATACAAGCGTGCCGCCGGGTTTGACATATTGGGAACAGGCCTCTAAAATAGCCTTTTGTGTATCCACAATCCCATTGATGGAATCCTGCGTGATTCTGTATCGAAGATCAGGCTTATCTGCCAGCAGACCCAAGCCGGAACATGGTACATCCAATAACACGGCATCGAAGAGATCACGGTATGCTGCATCGAAACGGGAAGCATCCCGACATTCTGTGTGAGCTTGTACCCGTAAACGCGAAAACGAGTGATCCATCAGTTCACGCCGATGCGGATGCAGTTCCCAAGCTGTTATATTCACGTTTCCCTCGAAAAGGGAATACAAATATGCCGATTTGCCGCCGGGCGCAGCGCATGCGTCGAGGGCCGTTTTCCCGCGAACATCACCCAAGGCGCGAACGATCATCATAGCGCCTTCGTTCTGAACGGCGAGGCTCCCGTCTCGATACAGATCGCTTTTTTCAATATCGAAGCCCTGCGACAAATACAGACAGTTCGGATCAATACGGCCGTTTGTCGCTTGACAGGGCAGCATCGTTTTCAGCTGCTCCGTTGTCAACGGATACTGTGCTCTCACCTGCATTGCGGATGGAGGCGTTTGCAGCAGCTTTTCGGCGTTCTCCACGCCGTACGCATCCGCCCATTCCGATACGACCCAGCATGGATATCCATATCTTATAACGAGCCGTTTCAAGGGATCGGCAGGCAGGGAAGGGAGTGCATCCTTTTCCCGATCTACACGCCGTAAGACTGCATTCACAAGACCGGCGCTGTCCCGCTTTCCGATGGCCTTTGCCAACGCAACCGTTTCATTGATAACAGCATGAGCAGGCGTTTTGGAGAACAGCAGTTCCGATGCACCGAGCAGCAAAACATTCCGGATCGCTTTTTTCTGCCGCTTGCAATAGTGCGAAAGAATGTATTCCGTGTAGGAACGCTGTTCAAGCGCCGTATAAACAAGCGAATAGAGCTTCGGAATATCGTTCTCTGAAACGCTCTTTGCGGCCTCCTTTAATGCAAGGTTGGCATAAGCGCCGTCTTCGGTGACGGAAACCAAGGTTTCCCATGCGGCACGTCGGACGTTCATGACAATTGTTTCCCGATGACAGGATATCCGCGCAAAAAGCTGGCTGCATCCATACGCTTTTTGCCGGGAGCCTGCAAGGAAATGATTTCCAGCAATCCGTCGGCACATTGCACAAACAGCTTTCCGGCTTTTTCTGTCAGCGTGCCGAGAGGCAGGGAAGCGTGATCAACCGTCAACCGCGTTTCCCAAATCTTGATCGGCTGTCCGTCGAGCATTGCCGTCGCGGTAGGCCATGGATTCATTGCGCGGACACGGTTATGGTTTTGCAGACAGGACTCGTCAAAATGCATGATCCCATCGCTTTTATGGATTAAGTGGCATACGGTGGCCTGCGTATGGTCCTGCGGCACACGTTGAAGTGTTCCGTTTTCC
>CAMHJE010000028.1:0-20355 GCA_946185305.1 uncultured Clostridia bacterium
AACCCCATCGACCTGGAGGCTGCCGACTTCATCGGCAACCCGCGCATCAACTTCATCGACGCAAAGGGCACCTACAACGGCGACACGCTCTCCGTCACAAGCGCGTTCGGCACCTATGTATTCCCGCATAACATGCTGAAGCTCGACGAGGAGATCCCGGAAAACAAAGAGTTTGAGTGCGTGCTCGGTCTCCGTCCCGAGATGGTCGATATCTACACCGAGGACCCGCACCACAAGAACACGGTTCCGGCGCAGGTTTACGCCAACCAGCCCGCCGGCAGCGAAACGCTGATCACGCTGACCGTGGACGGCGTGGACTTCCTGGCGATTCAGACCGGCCTGGTGGAATATGACATGAACCAAAATGTGTTTGTGGTCTTGCATCCGGGCCGCATGAACGTGTATAATAAAGCTACCGGCAGACTGATCAAGTTTGCCAAGACCAAGCATAAGGCCGGTACGGACGACTGATGCGTCCGTCGATCCTTGTGCAATCTACAGAAAGGATTTTTCTACCATGAAAAAAGCATTTGCCGTACTTCTTGCGGTGCTGATGCTCGGCACGATGTTCGCCTGCGCCGGCAGCGGCACGACGCAGAACACACCCGCAGCCAACCCCGAACCCACCGTTGTGACCGGCGCCGATGCGATCGACACCGTCGGCTCCGACGGCATCGACTGGAACCACATGACACAGCAGGAGCTGTATGAAATGGCCAAGGCCGAGGGCGGCGTGATCAAGATTTACTCGACCACCGCCGACGGCAATACCGCCAAGAAGAAGATCGCCAAGGATTTCCCGGATCTCGAGTTCGAGTACGTCTCCTGCGATACCGACACGATCAAGGGCAAGATCGAGTTTGAATGGGAAAGCGGCAACGAGGGCGCGGACCTGATACTCGTGAAGGACTCCTCCGGCGAGATCTTCAACGACCTTGTACAGCCCGGCATCGTCAGCCTCTATTATCCCGCCGAGATCTGCTCGCACATCGACGACGAGCTGTTGAAGTACGGCATGCCGCTGTACTCCACGTTCAATCCGTGGTTCTACAACACCCGCCTCTATCCGGACGGCTGCCCGATCAAGAGCTGGTGGGACATTGTCGAGGGCTATAACGAGGACACGCAGTCCTTCACCAACGCCGCCGGCGAGAACACCCAGAAATGGGTCATCTTCACCAAGGACATCAAGGCTCCGTCGTATGCCGCGCTGTGGGCGCAGCTGATCATCGACGGCGACGCGCTTGCCGAGCAGTATAAGACCCAATACGGCAAGGACCTTACCATCACCTACACCGATAAGCTGCTCAACAACGGCTATCGCTTCTTCCCGGAAAACAATGCGGGCGTAGAGCTGTTCTGGCGCTTCACGCAGATGAAGACGACCGAGCTGGACGGCGGCGACTCCGTTGTGGAAGCCGTCGATAAGTCCATCAACGGTCCGACGCTCGGCCTCTGCTCCGCCTCCAAGATCGACAACTCCAAGGTTGTTATGGGCGAAAACGGCATGGACATCGCGTGGGTCACGGGCCTCTCGCCCTACACCGCGCAGAATGCCGCCAGCTACGTGTACGTCACCTCGTATTCCGACAACCCCGCCGGCGCGCGCCTGTTCATCAACTACCTGCTCGGCGGTGAGGACGGCAATTCCGGCTGCTACACCGTGTTCGACAAGCGCGGCCACTGGTCCGTGCGCGACGACGTCGAGTATAAGGAGTCCGGCGTGGATATCTCCTCCGTCGGCCTCAAGGCCCCGGACTTTGCGGAGGTCTACGACTACTACATGAGTATCCAGAGCTACTGGGATACCTGGACGGACTGGAGAGGCAAATAAGACTTGACAAAAGCCTTCCCGCAGGGCTTCGGCTCTGCGGGAGGGCGAAAGGAAAGCCCATGGCAAAGAAACCGGATAAGCTCGACCGCAAATTCACCGAATTTTCACGCGTGACCTTTCTCGATGAGAACGGTCGGCCCAAGAGCGCCGCTTGGCTGTATTCGTTTATGCTCGGCCTGCTGTACGCGATCCTTTACGCGGCTGTGTTTATCGGCGCGGGGCTGCTGCTCGGCAGACTCGAAAACCCCTCCGGTTTTGTGATCGCCCTTCAATACCTCATCACCGCCGTGATCGGCAGCGTTCCGTGCGTCGCGCTGCTCTTTGCGTTCAAGGAGCATAAGGGCTATGTTGTCGGCGCATATATCTGGCTTGCCGTGCTCGTCCTTCTGATGGTCCCGACCACGCTGCTCATGAGCGGCGGCAGCGAGGATTTCGGCTGGAGCATGTGGATGTTCTGCGTCTACATCTTCTTCCCCGCGATCCTGTGCATCGGCGTCGGCGGCTCGGCCTCCTACCTGCTGTATCAGCGTTCCGTCCGCGCCGAGCAGGACGAAATCAAAAGCAAGAACCGTCCCTCCTACTACAACACCTGACCCGAAAGCAAAAAGCCATGCTCGAAATTTTCTTCTGCAACGTCGGCGACGGCGACGCCGCGCTGATCACCGAAACGCAGGACGGCAAGCCCGTCTATGCGATGCTTGTCGATGCCGGTCGGCCGTATCTTGAGCCGAAGCAGGGCTCGCTGCGGAAGGAAGCGATCTACTATCTCAAGGCGCGCGGGATCGAGCACCTCGACCGCATGGTTTTGACGCACCTGCACATCGACCATATCGGCGGTGCGCAGCGGATTCTCGAAGCGATCCAAACGGATCGCCTTTCGGTTCTCACCCTCCCGCCCAAGGATGCCGAATGGATCACACCGGACCCGCTCTCGGTCGATAAGCCGACGAACGGCCTGTGTTATGCATTGAACATCCTGCTTGACCTTGCCGCAGCCGCCGCCCGCACCGGCTGCGAGGCAGAGGAGCTCGAAGCGGGCAGCGTAAAGCTGACCGACCGGCTGACCATGACCGTCTATGCCCCGCGCACCAAGGTGATCGGGCAGCAGCGCGCCGTGTTCGACGAGCTCTACCGGCATAAGCCCGTCCCCTATGAGGACGTATACAAGGCTTCGAAGGCGCGCAACCTGTCGAGCCTGATGGTGCGGCTGACGTATGCGGGCAAGAGCGTTCTGCTCACCGGCGACCGCTACGCAAGCGACTGGGAGAACGAGGGCATCCCGCCGTGCGACATTCTGAAGCTGCCGCACCACGGCGATCCGAAGTCCATGACCGAGCGGCTCATCAAATCGCTGCATCCGGACTATGCGGTGATCTCCTGTCAGAACGATCCGAACCAGAAAAAGGATCGCCCGAATGCGGAGATCGTTTCGATGCTGCAGGCGTATGTACCCAAGGTGCTTTGCACCGAGAACCGTGAACTGCCGACCCTGCCCGCCGCCACGAACAACGGCGTGCGGTTTACGATTTCGGACGACGGCGAGATCGGCTGTTCGGTTGAATAAAGTTAATCCTTCGCCATAGCGAAGTGCATATAACGAAAAATAAGAGGAGGATCATTATGAAAAAGGTACTTTCCATCGTTCTTGCGCTGATGATGGTGCTCGGAGCGGTTGCCTGCGCAGCCACACCGACCCCCGCTGCAACGACGCCTACCGATGCGCCGAAGGCCGAAGCGACCGTGACCGAGGCGCCGAAGGCCGCTGAGCCCGCGCCCGCGACCGAAGCGCCCGCGACCGAAGCGCCCGCCGCCGAGCCCGCGCCCGAGCCCGCCGCCGAAGTGAGCGTTGCGCCGCTGGGTCTTCTGTTCAAAAACAAGACCGGCGTCACGATCAACGAGCTGTACGTCACGCCCGTCGGCGAAGAAAAGGGCAACAGCATCGTCGCTGCCGGCTGGCAGACCAAGGATGTCGATGCAGCCAATTCCGAAAAGTTCATTTACATCGTCCGTCCGGCAGGCGTAGAGTTTGAGATCACCGCCGTTTACGAGGACGGCACGACCGCCACCAAGACGACCGCGCTGAACATGTATGATGAGATCTCCATGAAGGGCGTTGCCGCCGACGATTGGAAGCTCGACACCGCCAACGACGAAGATCGTCCGAAGATCGATCTCGCCGTCGCGCTCGGCAAGACCGCGGATCATACGTATCCGGGGTATGTCGAAGTCGCTGCCGAGATCAAGAACAAGACCGGCAAGAACATCACCGAGTTCTACCTCTATGAAGAGGGCGCCGATCCCAAGTCCTACAATAACATGGTCGATTACCTCTACACCAACGTCGGCGACAAGATCACCACTTGGACGCCCGGCAAGGCCAAGGAGGGCGGCAAGTATGTATTCAGCTACTTCCTCCGTCCCGCTGCGGATAACTACTTCATCGACCTCGTATTCGAGGACAGCACGACGATGACCGCCGAAATCGAGGATTGGTTCAAGCCCGACGGCGACGGCCACCAGCTCAACGAGATCTCCATGAAGGACGCGGCCGATCCCGACGTTTGGAATATCGCGTATGACGACGGCGCCGACGATGATCTCCAGCTCCCGATGGACGAGCGTCTGGCCTACGAAATCAACGTAGTCGGCGCGACCGCGGACGTTTGGTATCCGACCTACGGCGAAGTCCCCGCTGTGGACGCCGATGCACTCGAAGCCGCCAAGCAGGCGCTTGCGCATGACGCCTCCCCGCTGCTCGCGGATGCCGCCGCCGAGCCTGCCGAAGAACCCGCCGAAGCGCCCGCTGCGGACGCCGCCGTTCCGGAAGGCTACACCGGTCTGCACCTGATGCTGAAGAACAAGTCCGGCAAGGAGATCTACAAGGTCTACCTGTTCCCGACCGGCGAGGATAAGGGCAAGAACATCTTTAAGACCGTTGTTGAAGGCAACATCCCGACCGATAACGACACTGACAAGCAGCATGAAGTCTTCGCTTACGTATTCCGTGAGACCGCGAAGCTCGGCGCCATGACGCTGAAGGTTCGCTATGCGGACGATACGGAAACCGATTACGAGCTGAAGGCGCTCGAGGACTACACGGTCTTCACCGTCAAGGCGGATGAATTCAAGCAGAAGGTCAGCGACGATGCGGAAGACATCGCTGCCATGGACGCGGTTGCCGCTGCCGGCGTTTCGACTGACGGCGTCGAATTTGCGCCGATCGCTGCCGAGCCCGCCGCCGAAGCCGCCGTTGAATACGCTGCGCTCGGTCTGAAGTTCAAGAACAAGTACGGCAAGGCCTTCAAGGAAGCCTATATCTACCCCGTCGGTGAGGACAAGGGCGCGAACGTGCTGATCGCCGAGCTCCCGACCGAGGGCGAAGGCCCCGAGGACAGCGAGGAAGTCGTGCTGTTCATCTACCGCGATGCCGCCAAGCTCGATAAGATGGCCGTCACCGTCGTCACCGTGGACGGTGAGGAGATCAATTGGGAAGCGCCCTCCGCGCTCGGCAACAACTACAAGATCACCGTCAAGGCCGACATCACCGACTGGTCGTATGACGAGATCACCAAGGAAAAGGATCTGAACAAGATCGCGGAATTCGTTGCGCTCGGCGTCACCTCCGACGGCTTTGATCCGACGAAATAACCTGTAAGCCTAATGACAATCTGTGGAGCGCGGTCAAGCGATTGACCGCCTCCACTTCCCTTTTCTGAACGATGACAAAGGAGGCTTCCCGTGTTAAAACGAATTTGTTTGCTCGTTCTGTCCGCCCTGCTGGTGCTCTCCCTGTTCCCCGCGGCGTCTGCTGCGGAGGATGCGGAAAAGAACTGGTGGGAGCAGGATATCTGGCCGACCGAAACGCTGCTTTCGCTGGGCGCCCGGCTTCCGGACTATAACGCGTCCGAAGCCCGTTATGAGATTTCCACCCCGGAGCAGCTGTTGTATCTTTCCGGCCTTTGGAAGCCGGAGGACACGAACGGCGACGGCGCGCCCGACGCGCCCTGCAACGGGACCTACGTGCTGACCGCCGATCTCGATATGACCGCGCTTTTGGAGCACATCGGCGCGGTCATCACCGAAAAGAGCGGTATCGAAACCAAGGGCTATATGCCCCCGATTGCGGCTTTGGCCGACGAAGCCGAGGACGGCGGCGTCAAATGCGCGTTCTTCGGCACGTTCGACGGGCAGGGGCATGTGATCCAAAACCTTCGCATCGTCCGCATGAGAGATAAAAACGTCGGCCTGTTCGGCAATATCGGTCACGATTTCGGACAGGGCTATGTGCGTAACCTTGCGATTTTAGATGCCGAGATCAAGGGCCTTGCGACCTGCGGCATCCTGGCCGGCGGCGTATACGGCGATATCGACAACGTCGTCTGCACCGGCACGATCGACTGTGCGGAAAAGAATGCGGGCGGTCTGGCGGGCAAGATCAAGCGCAACGACAACGGCTATTACGGCGTCGCGCGCAACTGCTTCGTCTACTGCGACATTCTGGTGCGCGGCGAGGGCGGCGAGAACGGCGCCGCGGGCGGCGTTTCCGCCTCCAATTCCAAGGGCGGGCAGATCATCAACTGCTACGTCGGCGGCTCGATCAAGGTGCTCGGCACCGATGCGGACAGCGTCGCGGGCATCGTCGGCAACCTCAAGGGCGGTATTGCGATTGATAAAAACGTGATGCTGCTCAAGTCCATCGACGCCGGCAAAAAGAGTACGAACGTCGGGTATCTGTGCGGCAATTACAGCGGCGATACCGGTTCGCATTTGCATGATAATATCGTTTGGGAGGGCACGCGTCTTTTGGGCGTCGTCTCCTCCGACCATCCCGAGGGCGAAGCGTTCCGCGTCGCTTCCGCCGAAACGATCCGCTCCAAATCGCTCTATGCCGATACGCTCGGCTGGGATTTCGACAGCACTTGGACATGGATCGGCGAGGAAAGCAGCGGCTATCCGATGCTGACGCAGTTTGCCGACCGTGCCGCGATGGAGGAACGGATCGCAAGTGATCTTATCGTCACCAGACCGGTGCTGCGGCCATCCGAGCCGATGACCAACAGCGCGTTCGAGGGCGACGCCGTCAAAATCGATGCGGCGGTCCTTCTGCCCGAGGGCGAAGCCATCGAGGAAGCCAAGCTCTATTACGGTACCGACAAGACGCAGGCGGGGCTGAAAACCGCCGTGCCGATGACTGTGACCGAAACCGGGCTTTCGGGTGAGCTCCCCGCTTTGGCAGTCGGCCGTTACTACTACTATTACGTCGTCGAGATCGACGATGATACCTACCGGTTCCCGTCCGACGGCACGCTGCGGCTCGACGTGATCTCCGCATCGTCCAAGTACGCGCCGGAGCAGCTGACCCTCTCCCCCGGCGAAACGTACGCCGCCGTCGGATTCAACTGGATGACCGAGGCCGACGGGCTTTCGAGCGAGCTGCGCTGCCGCAAGGCGGGCGCCTCCGCTTGGGAGATCACCGTGCCGGTCACCGAGATCGAGCGCGTGCAGGTGCGCGGCGATCACGGGACGTTCACCTCCTACTCGGTCGATCTGGACGGGCTGGAGCCCGATACCGCGTATGAATACATGGCGGTCACGAACGACGGCACGCGCGATTACCCGAGCAAGATTTACTCGTTCAAGACGCTGCCGGATGATCGGACGTTCTCGTTTATCGTGATCTCCGACCTGCAGGCAACCAACGAGGAGGGCTATCTCGTTTACCGCTACACGAACGATACGTTCCTTGCCGACGAGCTGCAGCCCGACTTTGTCGCCAACGTCGGCGACCTGACCGAGGACGATACGATGTCCGAATGGCGGTTCATGTACGACACCATCGGCGATATCTACGCGACGCAGCTGACCGCGTTCGCGCCCGGCAACCACGAGGGCAAGGGCGACGTTGTCTATTCGCACTTCAAAGGCCGGACGAATTTGCCCGGCGGCATCGACGACGCCATCCTGCACGAAACGACCGGATCGTTCGTCGTCGGCGATGTGTGCTTCGTGATCCTCAACACCGATCCTTACACCGGCATCGAGGGTGCTGACGCCTCCGCCGATAAGCTGAACTTCTACCAAGCCCAGAAGGAATGGGCCAAGGACGTGTTCGAAGCCTCCGGCTGCACATGGCGTGCGATCCTCGCCCACGCGGGCCTTATCCAAAAGGATCCCGCCGCCACCGCGTTCCTCGAACAGATGTGCGACGAGCTCGACGTGAACCTGTTCTTTAACGGTCACATTCACAACTACTACCGCGCGACCGTGGACGGCGAAGGCAAAGCCAAGGCCGTCGGCGAAGCGACCACGTTCGTTACCACGTCTCCGATGGGGCCGAAGTTTGACGACTATGAGGGCGAGCTCGACGACGTGCTCCAGTTCCAGACCGGCGGCTCCTTCGATCCGCGCCAATACCTTACCTATGTGCAGGTCACGCCGGAGGGCGTCACCGTGACCGCCTATCAGCGTTCCAAGGCGGGCGACGCGACCAAGACCAACTGCAAGGCCTACGATGTGATCGACACGTTCACGCTGACTGTGCCGGATAACCCCGCCGTTGACGAGCCCGCGGATGCGGTTCCCGACAAGCCGGTCGCGGACACAACGGCCGAAGCAGCCGAAGCGCCCGCCGCCCCGACCGCTGCCCCCATAGCGGCCGAAACCGTCCCGGCTCGCAGGACAACCGGCCGGACGTTCGCCATCGCGGCCATCGCCGTTACCCTTGCGGTGTTTGGCGTCATGATCGCGCTCGTCGTGCTGCGCAACAAAAAGCACAGCTAACCTACTGCAAAAACAGGCGTCTGCCGCAAGCCTCTTGCCAAGCAGACGGCAGGCGTCTGTTCTCTCTTTCTTCTTCGTTTCGCAAACGTTTACGTCCTGAGCGGCGCCGTCAGTATCCGGTCGAACGGAGCGGAAATCCCCCGTTTTCCCTGCGGATCACGGGCAAAGGAACCTCCTTCCTCCTCAACCAACGCGTGAAATTCGAAGCAGTTCGTGCTTCTTTTCGCTTCGTAAACGTTTGCAAGGTCGGGCCGCATACCGATTGGCCCGCGTTCCCTTGCAGCGACCTCCCTCTTTGCCTGGGCGGTGCCGCTTGTTTTTGCATCGCAAACGTTTCCGGAACGAAGAACAAGAGCTTTCGCCGTTTGGCAGACCGTTTTTCCTGTCCCCGCCCGCCGCGCCGGATCGCCGTCGTCCGTGCCCTGCACGGTAAAGCACCTTCTCACGGAACAAATGCAGGTTCAAAATACGTTGAAAGAAAAGAGGTAACTATGGAAAACTTATTCTGGATCGGTTTTATCGGTGCAGCCTTAGCGGGTATCTACGCTTTGCTGCAAACAAAAAAGGTCATGTCCTTCTCGGAAGGCACCGACAAGATGAAGCAGATTGCCGGGTCCATCCGCGAGGGCGCGAATGCGTATCTGCAAAGGCAGTATAAGACCGTCCTGCCGGTCTTTGCGGTGATCTTCGTGATCCTTGCGATTATCGCGTTCAGCTCGAACGGCGCGCTGCTGTCGCAGTTCACGCCGTTTGCGTTCCTCACCGGCGGCATCTGGTCGCTGCTGGCGGGCTTTATCGGCATGAAGATCGCCACCCATGCGAACTCCCGTACCGCGCAGGCCGCCTCCGAGGGCTTGAATCGCGGACTTCGCGTAGCGTTCTCCGCCGGCTCCGTCATGGGCTTCACGGTCGTCGGTCTCGGCCTTTTGGATGTGACGCTCTGGTACTTCCTCCTTCGCTATGCGTTCGGCATCACCGATGCGGTCACGATCGGCAACATCATGGTTATGAACGGCATGGGCGCTTCGTTCATGGCGCTGTTCGCCCGCGTTGGCGGCGGCATCTACACGAAGGCGGCGGACGTCGGCGCGGACCTTGTCGGCAAAGTCGAAAAGAAGATCCCGGAGGACGACCCGCGCAACCCCGCCACGATTGCCGATAACGTCGGCGACAACGTCGGCGACGTAGCCGGTATGGGCGCTGACCTGTATGAATCCTACGTCGGCTCGATCCTCGCCACGTTCGCGCTGTCCGCCATCGGCGGCTACGGCTTTGCAGGCATGTTCCTGCCGCTGTGCCTTGCCGTGGCCGGCATTATCTGCTCGATCATCGGCGCACAGCTCGTCCGCGTCAAGGAGAACGCGACGCAGATGACGCTGCTCCGCACGCTGCGCACCGGCACATATACCGCCGCGATCCTGTCCGGCGTCGTTGCGCTGCCGCTGACCTACTTCACCTTCAAGGGCATCGAAGGCGCGAACTGGCTCGGTATCTATATCTCGATCCTCTGCGGCCTGATCTCCGGCTGCCTGATCGGTTTCTTCACCGAATTCTTCACCTCCGAAAGCTACAAGCCGACGCGTGACCTCGCCGCGACCTCGCAGACCGGCTATGCCACCATCATCATCGGCGGTATCTCCCTCGGCATGGAATCCGCGCTGACCTCCATTCTGATCGTCTGCGCCGCAGTTCTGATCAGCTACTATGCCGCCGGCGGCACAAGCGCCATCGTGGACGGCAACGGTCACTTCCTCCAGTCCTTCAACCGCGGTCTTTACGGCATCGGCATTGCGGGCGTCGGCATGCTGTCCACGCTCGGCATTACCCTGGCGACCGACGCTTACGGCCCCGTCGCGGATAACGCGGGCGGCATCGCGCAGATGGCCGGCATGGATCCGGAGGTGCGCGAACGCACCGACGCGCTCGACTCCCTCGGCAACACGACCGCCGCAACCGGCAAGGGCTTTGCCATCGGCTCCGCTTCGCTGACCTCGCTCGCGCTGCTCGTCTCCTACGTCAACATCGTGCAGGACAAGACCGACGTCGTGCTGAACTTCTCCATCATCAACCCGCCGGTGCTGATCGGCATGTTCATCGGTGCAATGCTCGTGTTCGTGTTCTCCGCCGTCACGATGAACGGCGTCGAGCGCGCGGCGCA
The DNA here is from genome assembly GCA_946185305.1 of uncultured Clostridia bacterium. Lineage (GTDB taxonomy): Bacteria > Bacillota > Clostridia > Christensenellales > CAG-138 > UBA3792. The sequence goes on from CAMHJE010000028.1 coordinate 10,773, forward strand.
GTCTGTCGTGATCGAGGTGCGCCGTCAGTTCCGTGAGATTCCGGGCATCTTAGAGGGCACCGCCACGCCCGAATACGCCAAGTGCGTTTCGATCTGCACCAAGGGCGCGCTGAAGGAAATGGTCGTCCCCGCGGTCATGGCCGTTGTGGTACCGATCGTTGCCGGTCTGATCCTCGGGCCGACGGGCGTTGTCGGCCTGCTGGCAGGCGTTTCCGTCGCAGGCTTTGCCGTATCCGTCTTTATGTCGAACGCGGGCGGCGCGTGGGACAATGCCAAGAAGTACATCGAAGAAGGCCACTTCGGCGGCAAGGGCAGTAAGCCCCATAAGGCCTCCGTCGTCGGCGACACCATCGGCGACCCGTTCAAGGATACGTCCGGCCCGTCGCTGAACATCCTGATCAAGCTCTGCGCGACCGTGTCCATCGTGTTCTCCGGTCTGGTTGCGCTCGTGCATCTGCTGTAAGCTTATTTCCTTCCTTCTCCCTTTCTCCTTGAGAAGCACGGAAGCCGCCTTTCCATACGGGCGGCTTTCGTGCTTTTGGCGCAAACATGCCGCCGTTCGACAGAATTAACAGAATTTCCGAATTTTTCCGCCGCAAAGGATTTGTCAATCCCGATCACCTATGGTATACTGTATGGCATGAAACACGCTGCTTTGATCAACCGCATACCGATTCTGCTGCTCACGCTGCTGCTTGTCGGCTGCACGCAGCTGTTTACGGCGCCCGAACCTGCGGATACGGCTGTGCCGACCGCCGTCCCGACCGCCGCGACCGTCGTGATGCAAGTGGAGCCGGACGAAACGCCGCGCCCGACCGCGATCCCGACCCCGACCGAGGTGCCGACGCCCACGCCCACCCCCACGCCGGAGCCGACCCCGACCCCGACCCCCACGCCGACCCCGACGCCGGAGCCCACGCCCACGCCGATCCCGATCACGTTTACCGAATCGGTCGATCTGCCGCTGCCGAATCAGAACACCCAGATCCAGAAGGGGCGCCCGTTCTGGATCGACGGCACCGTGGAGGCCGTGGAGCCGCTGGTGCGCGTCGCCGCCGCCGTGACCGACAGCGAGGGCAAGGAAAAGCTCACCGCCGAGGTGCTGTTCCGCGCGTCCGAAAAGGTCACCAGCTATCGGCTTTTGGACGATACGTTCGCCAAGAATATCGACTGTCTCTCCGAAAACATCAAGTTCCAGAACCTTGCCGTCGGCAGCTATACGCTCACGCTGACCGGCGAGGACGCGGCGGGCAACCGCATGACACTGGCCTCCGTCCCATTCAAAATCAGCAACGAACGCTGGCTGCAGCTGCAGCCCAACAACCTGCGCGGCAATTATACGACTGCGCTTGCGTTCTTCGGCTCGCCGGAGCGTTTCCTGTTCCGCTACCGCACGACCGATTCGACGATGATTTCCGTCGATCCGGAGTGGCGCGAGCAGTATGACGCCGAGGCCGTCGTGATCAACGGCAAGACGTGGCGCTGCCATGTGGACGCCGTGCCGTACTTTGAAAAGGCCGGGCAGTATTTGGAAAGCACCTATATCCGCATCCACGGCAACAAGCTCGATACCGGCGTGGTGCGGCTTAAGGACCTTGTCACGTTCAACGGCTCCATCGTGCGCCGCTTCACGAACTCGAACCAGTTCATCAGCCACCATTCGTTCGGCACCGCCGTCGATATCAACGCCTACTATCCGAGCCACCGCGACGTGCTGTCCAACCGCGACGTTATCTACAAGGAGGTCACGAAAAACCTCACCTATAACGGCATCGTCGAGCTCGACGGCCTCCCCTGCTACGACTTCACCTACACCGGCACCGCCAAGGCCGGGCTGTGCAAGGTTCCCGAGCCGCTGATGAACTACCTGCTCTATGAGCTCGCGTTCTATCGCGCCGGGTTCAGCTGGGGGCTTTACTATCCGCACACCTGCGACGGCATGCACTTCACGCTTTCCGAGCTGTCCCCCTCGCTGTTTACCGACAGTCCCTATGCGATGCGCAAGGTCTTTGCCTACGTTGAGGACGGCAGCGAAGCCGTCCCCGCAGCCGACGACGCCGCTTCCGCCGACGCTTCCGAAGCCGCGGCTGACGCCACCTCCGACAGCGATCTGACGACCGTTGACCAAAAGGCCGCCGCGCCCGAAGCGCCGTCCGAACCTGCTGCCGACGCCGAGCCGGACGCTTCCTCGTATGAAACGGAAATGAGCGCGAATTAAAAAGCCGTTCCGTCGGCCTCCCCAAAAAGAAACGATCCTCCGCTGTACCGGCCCGGTCAACGGAGGATTTTGTTGTCTATGCCCATGCTTTGGGTGGATTTCGCTGCTACGCGCGCAGATCCGGGCCTGGATCACCGAGCCGCCAATGCTTGCGGCAGAGGCCGATATATTTATCGTTGGCGCCGAGGACGACCTGCTCGCCCTCCTTGGTGATGCCGCCCTTGCCGTCGAGACGCGCGTTGCAGGTGGCTTTTCTGCCGCACCAGCAGATCGTCTTGACCTCCTCGATGGTATCCGCGCGCGCTAACAGCCAATGGCTGCCCTCAAAGAAATTGCCCTGAAAGTCGGTCTTTAAGCCGTAGCAGATCACGGGCACGTCGTATTCATCGACGATTTGACAGAAGCGTTCGACCTCCTCTTTGGTCAAAAACTGCGCTTCATCGACGATCAGGCAGTCATACTCGCCCGCCTTCACGCGCTCCATATCGAGGTTCTGCACAAGCTCACATTCGGCCTCGAGGCCGCAGCGGGACCAGATGCGGTTTTTGCCGTCGCGCACGTCGATGGACGGCTTCAAAAGCAGCGCGTTTTTGCCGCGCTCCCAGTAGTTATAATGCACCATCAGCGCGTTGGCGGTCTTGCTGGAACCCATCGCGCCGTATTTGAAATTATACAGGAAGAACCCGGCGTTGTCAAAAAAATCATGGCGCAAAAAAAGTTGTTGACGAATTCAAAAAGAGCGAGTATAATAGTTTTCGCGTCAAAAAGCAATCGCTTAGCGCAATGTTGTTCACAGAGGGGAGGGAGAAAGAATGGAAATCAGAGTCGGCGAAAACGAATCCCTGGAAAGCGCACTCAAAAGATGGAAGCGTAAGTGCGCCCGCAGCGGCGTCCTCGCGGAGGTCCGCAAGCGTGAACACTATGAGAAGCCGAGCGTAAAGCGCAAGAAGAAGGCCGAAGCCGCCAGAAAGCGCAAGTATTAATCGCATAACGGGAAGGGAGCCGAAACGGGCTCCCTTTTTTTGTAAAATTGACCGAAATTTGTGGATGAAATTTCGTAGAAAATCCCTTGCGCTATACCATGTTTTACGGTATACTATGATAAATGGGGGGACGAATGCAAACAATTTCCCGTTCGTTTCCGCAGAGGATTATGCGTAAGGCGACCAGACTGAAAAATATGCGTGCCGGCAAGCTGCCGAATGCGCGCCGGGAGCTGTCCGTGCGCCGCGAAGCAAGGGCGCTGCCGCTCATGATTTTGATGATCCTGCTGGAGTCGTTTGCGATCGTGCTGTTCTATACGCCCGCCAACGTCGTTTCCGGCGGCGTCACGGGTCTCGGTATGCTTTTGGGCTATGCCACAAACGACCTGATCCCGACATGGGTGGTCATCTTGGCGGTAAACATTCCGCTGCTGCTGTGGGCCTACCGCGATCTGCACCGCAAGTTCGTGATCTATACGGCGCTGCTGACCTTCCTGTTTTCGGCGGGTATCGCGGTCATCAAGGCGCTTGTCGCCAAGTTTCAGATCCCGTCCCCATTCGACACGACGGACACCGCATGGCGCTTCGTCTCCGCAATGACCGGCGCGATGGTCATGGGCTTTTGCGGCGCCATGATCGTGCGTCTCGGCGGATCGACCGGCGGCACCGATATCGTTGCGCTGATGCTGAGCCGCCGCACGTCGTTCCCGATGGGAACGCTGGCGATGGTGGTCAACCTTGTGATCGCGTTTTCGCTCGGTATTCTGCAATCGTTTCAAAGCGGGGATTTCCGCATCGGCGTCGAGGGCTGTGCGCTCAGCGTGATCGCGCTCGGGGTGCAGAGCGTCGTGTTCAACAACATGATGCTCGGCATGAACCGCAACAAGACGCTGTTCATTATCTCCGATAAATGGAACGAGATCGCACCGGAGGTGCTGCGGCTGCACCGCGGCGTCACCTATATCCCCTGCAAGGGCGCGTTCACCAACAAGGAAAAAATTCTGGTCTACATCCTTGCGAAGAACGCGGAGCTGGCCAAAATCCGCGCCATCGTGAAATTGCATGACGAACATGCGATCATCTCGATCATCGACACGCGCGAGGTTTTCGGCAAGGGCTTCTCCCCCGTCAACTGAACCAAAAGGAGCTTCTGTATGCAACAGTTTATCCATGATACGATGGAGCAGCAGATCAAGGATCTGCAATCGCTCGTCCGCATCCCGTCCGTTTCGCGCAGGGAGCCTGCCGAGCCCGGCAAGCCCTTCGGCAAGACCGTCTTTGCCGCGCTGGAGTGTGCGCTGGACATTGCCCGCCGTCTCGGCTTTGAAAAGGTCTGGCACACCGACGGCTACGCCGGCGTGATCGAATACGGCGAGGGCGAAGAAACGCTCGGCATCCTGGCCCACCTCGACGTCGTCCCCGAGGGGCTCGGCTGGACCTACCCGCCCTACGGCGCGGAGATCCACAACGGCCGCATCTACGGCAGAGGCACGCTCGACGATAAGGGCGCGGCGGTGTCGGCGCTGTATGCGCTCGCGGCGGTCAAGGCGAGCGGCGTTCCGATGAAGCGCAAGGTGCGCATCATTCTCGGCACGGACGAGGAGATCGGTTCCCTCGGCGTCGAGCATTACCTAAAGGTCGAGGGCGCGCCGACGATGGCGTTCACGCCCGATGCGGAATACCCGGTCGTCAATTCCGAAATGGGCATCCTGCAATCGACCTATCATAAGGACGGCAAATTCGGCCTTCGCGTGTCGGTCGGCACTGCGGCCAACGTGATTCCCGGCGTCGTGACGGCAACGCTGCCCGTTCCGTTCAAGCCGGTCGAAGCGCCGGAGGGCTTTACGCTCGACGTAAAGGGCGATGTGCTCACCGTCACCGGCAGAGGCGGCCATGCCTCCATGCCGGAGTTTGCGAAAAACGCGCTTCTGGCAGCGCTCGATGTGCTCTCAAAGCAGGATCTGCCCGCAGAGGACGCGGCGCTTGTGAGGGGGCTTAACGCGCTGTGGGCGATGGACATGCACGGCGAGCATCTCGGCATCGACGTGACCGACGATTCCGGCCGCACGACCTATTCGCCGGACATGTTCGTAATCGACGAAACCGGCGTCACCTTCACCTGCGACTGCCGCCATCCGTTCACGCAGAAGGCGGAGGCGCTGCTCGATACGTGGGACAAGGCGTATGCCGCGCTCGGCCTTGCGCGCGTGAAGGAGGTCATCAAGCCGGGGCATTTCATTCCGGCGGATACCGAGCTGGTTTCCACGCTGATGGGCGTGTATAATGAGATCAACGGCAGCGATTCCAAGCCGCTGTCGATGGGCGGCGGCACGTATGCGAGGGAGCTGCCCAACGCCGTGGCATTCGGCATCGTCCGCGAGGGCGACGAGAACCTGTGCCACGTACCGGACGAATCCGTCGCTTTGGACGATCTCCGGTTCAATACAGAGATCATGGCAGAAGCCATTAAACGATTGACAACAAAGTAAAGGAGAGAAATATGGCACTGATTTATTTGGTAGAAGACGACAGCGACATCCGTGAACTCGAGACCTACGCCCTGCAGAACAGCGATTTGGAGGTGCAATCCTTTACCGAAAGTACGGAGCTGTATGAGGCGATCGGCAGACGTATTCCCGACCTTGTGCTGCTCGATATCATGCTCCCCGGTGAGGACGGTATGAGCATCCTAAAGCACCTTCGTGCAGATTCCGAAACGCAGACCGTGCCGATCATCATGGTCACCGCCAAGACGACCGAGTCCGACCGTGTCAGCGGTCTGGACACCGGCGCCGACGATTACATTTCCAAGCCGTTCAGCGTGACCGAGCTGGTCTCCCGCGTGAAGGCGCTGCTGCGACGCACCTCGCGTGAGTTCAATGCGGGCGCGGGCATGATCCTGCGTTACGACCCGATCGTGATGAACATCGAAACGCACCGCGTCACCGTGAACGACGAGCCTGTGGAGCTGACGTTCAAGGAGTTTGAGTTGTTGAAGTTCCTGCTCCAGAACAAGGGCACCGTCGTGACACGCAGCCGCCTGATGGACACCGTTTGGGGCTTTGCGTTTGCGGGCGAAACGCGCACCGTCGATATGCACATCAAGACGCTGCGGCAGAAGCTCGGCGCCGCGGGCAAGCTGATCGTCACGATCCGCAACGTCGGCTACCGTCTCGGAGAGTAACACATGGGCGATCCGCAAATCTTCCGTCAGATTGTGGAATCGCTGCCGAACGGCATCATGGTCTGCGATCTGGACGGCAGGATTCTGTACGCCAACGAGGTCGCCAACGACTATCTCCATCTGCGGAACAAATCGCATACCGATGATCTGGACGACCGGATTTCGTCGTTCCTTAGTTCCGCGCGCAACGGCGACACGGAAATTTTTGAGCTGCACGGCCATGCGGTGCAGCTGCTGTATAACGACCGTATCTCCGGCGGGCAGCGCAGCGGCGCGATCCTCTACCTCACGAACATGGACGACCGCCGCAAGCAGGAGTTTACGGCGAACGTTTCGCATGAGCTGAAAACGCCGCTGACCTCGATTTCCGGCTACGCCGAAATGATCGAAACCGGCATGGCCAAGCAGGAGGACATCCAAAAGTTCGCCGCGCGCATCAACCGTGAAGCCAAGCGCATGCTCAAGCTCGTCACCGATATCATCAAGCTGACCGAGCTGGACGAAACGCAGATCATGGCCGAAGCCGAGCAGGTCGATCTTTATCAGCTGGCGCAGGAGAATATCGAGACGCTCGAGGCCGCCGCCATGCGGCAGAACACGACGATCTCGCTGACCGGGGAACCCTCGGTCGTCACCGGCAACCGCGCGCTGCTTTCCGAGCTGATCTATAACCTTGTCGATAACGCGATCCGCTACAACCGCGACAACGGCTCCGTTTCGGTGCGTGTGCACCATCATGTGCTGACCGTGCGGGACACCGGCATTGGCATCCCGAAGGCGCATCAGGCGCGCATTTTCGAGCGTTTCTATCGCGTCGATAAGAGCCGCAGCAAGGCCACCGGCGGCACGGGGCTCGGCCTTGCCATCGTGCGGCAGATCTGCGAACAGCACCATGCGCAGATTCGCCTCGAATCCCGCGAGGGCGTCGGCACCGAGATTTCCGTCACGTTCCCGACGTTCCATGAGGATTGAGAGCATCACGCCTACGTACTTCTTTATTTCTTTCGGGAGAAAGCCATAAAGAAGTACCAAGAAACAAAGAAAGCCAAAAATGAATTAACCGCTTATGTGTATCGGCTGCACATAAGCGGTTTTGTTTGATCGCAATCCCTTTCGCTTATGAAAGGAACGCCTCGCACGATTGCGCCCATGCAAAGCATGGATTTCGCACAAAAACGAGGCCGCCGAAGCGACCTCGTTTTCTTTATACATTTTTCCCGCAGCAGTTCTTATACTTCTTCCCGCTGCCGCAGGGGCAGGGGTCATTGCGGCCAATTTTCAGACGCTTGGGCTTCACGGTCGGCTTATTGCCGTCCTCGGACGGGGTTTCGACCGGCTTGGCGACCTGCTGCCGCACGACCGGCGCCTTGCGCACCGCAACATGCAGGAGGTTCCGCACCGCATTCTCGCGGATCTCACCGACCATCTGATCGAACATCTCCGTGCCCTCGGACGTATACGCGTTGACCGGGTCGGTCTGGCCGTAGGCCCTTAGCCCGATGCCCTGCCGGAGCTGATCCATCGCGTCGATGTGATCCATCCAATGCGAATCGACCGAGCGCAGCAGCATGATCCGCTCGACCTCGCGCATGTCCACGCCCTGCTCCTTCAGCTCCGCTTCCTTATCCTTGCGGCGCTGCTGCACGACCGCGTCGGCAATGTCGATCACCTGCTCCACCGTAACGTGTCTGTCGCCCTTCAGCGGGGCAAAGAAGTCTGCGGGCAGAATGCCGCATAGATCGGCCAGCTCCTTGCTGACCGCGTCCAGGTTCCAATCGCTGCTCTTGCCGTGCTCGGAGCAATAGGTGCGCACGATGTTCTCCACGACCTCGCGGCTCATACTGTCGAACGAAGCGGAAAGATCCTCGCCCATCAGCACCTTGCGGCGCTCGCCGTAGATGATCTCGCGCTGCTGGTTCATGATATCGTCATAGCGCAGAACGTTCTTGCGCATATCGAAGTTCGCGCCCTCGACGCGCTTCTGCGCCGCCTCGATCTGCTTCGTGATCAGGCCGTTTTCAATCGGTACGTCGTCGTCGGGGCTGAGCCGCTGCATCAAGCCCTCCACGCGATCCGCGCCGAACCGCTTCATCAGGTCGTCCTTCAAGCTCACATAGAACCGCGTGCTGCCGGGGTCGCCCTGTCGGCCTGCGCGGCCGCGCAGCTGATTGTCGATCCGTCGGCTTTCATGCCGCTCTGTGCCGATGATGTGCAGGCCGCCCAAGCGCACGACCTCCTCGTGCTCCTTTTCGGTCTCCACCTTGTATTCGTTATAGAGCCGTGTGAATTCCGCACGCGCGGCGATGATCTCCTCGTCCTCAGTCTCCGCGTGGCCGGTCGCTTCCTCGATCAGCTCCTCGTCCATGCCCTGCTGCCGCAGCGCCTTGCGCGCCAAAAACTCCGGGTTGCCGCCGAGCAGAATATCCGTGCCGCGGCCCGCCATGTTCGTGGCAATCGTGATCTGTCCGAGCTTACCGGCCTGCGCGACGATCTCCGCTTCCTTCGCGTGATACTTCGCATTCAAGACCTCATGCTTGATGCCGCGCCGCTTCAAGAGTGCAGAAAGGTATTCGCTGCGCTCGACCGAAATCGTGCCGACCAGGATCGGCTGCCCGGTTGCGTGGATGCGCTCGATCTCCTCCACGACCGCGCGGAACTTGCCCTCCTCGGTCATGTAAACGACGTCCTTGAAGTCCTTGCGGATGTTCGGCTTGTTCGTCGGGATCTCGACCACGTCGAGGTCATAGATGCCGGAGAACTCGTCCTCCTCGGTTTTGGCCGTACCGGTCATGCCCGCTAACTTATGGAACATGCGGAAATAGTTCTGGAACGTGATCGTCGCCAGCGTCTTGTTTTCGCGCTCGACCTTCACGCCCTCCTTGGCCTCCAGCGCCTGATGCAACCCCTCGCTGTACCGGCGGCCGATCATCAGACGGCCCGTAAATTCATCGACGATGATGACCTGCCCGTTCTGCACGACATAATCGCGGTCGCGCTCGAACAGCGCGTTGGCGCGCAGCGCCTGCTTGATGTAGTGGTTCAGCTCGGTGTTCTCCACATCGGCAAGGCTGTTGATCTTGAAGAACGCTTCGGCCTTTTTGATGCCCTCCTGCGTCAGCATGACCGTGCGGCGCTTGATATCGCACATATAGTCGCCGCTTTCGGTCTGGATAAAATGATTACTGCCCATAATGTTGA
>CAMHJE010000029.1:0-20014 GCA_946185305.1 uncultured Clostridia bacterium
CCTTGAGCACCCGGGCGCGCACGGCGTTCTTCACCGGCTCGGGCATCGGCACGGTCATGTCGCTCGTGAAGGATGCGGACTACATCAACGCCCTCGGCCTGAACAACCTGACCCTGCGGTTATAAAAAAGCGGCAGCCCCAAGCGGGCTGCCGTGTTGTTTTCTGGAAAGGTTACACCAAAAGGAATCCGCGCCAGCCGCGCACGCCGTAGTAGGAGTCCGCGCCGTTGTGGAACGTAAAGACCGCGCCGTAGCGCCGTTCGCAGAACAGCGCGCCGCCCTGCCGCCGGATCGCGTCCGGCGTGGCGATCCACGACGAGGTTTTCAAATCGTACTCGCCGGTGGCCTGCAGCTGCCGGTAGAGCGATTCGGGCAGCAGCTCTGCGCCGATGGCCTTTGCCTGCGCCGCGGCGCTGCCCGCGGGCGGGTTTTTGGTACGCTTTAAGAGCGCCGCCTCGTCATAGCAAAGACTTCTGCGCCCGGCCGGGGTCTCCTTGGCACAGTCGCAGAACAGCAGCCGCCCCTCTGCGTCAAAGCCGCCGAGCACGTCCGGCTCGCCGCCGGTCTCCTCCATGCGGCACAGTACCGCCATGGCCTCCGGATGCGCCGAAAGACGCTGTTCCACCGCCGCCCAGTCGAGGCCGGGATGGCGCTGTTCGTTTTGCAGAAAGCGCGTTTTCAAAATGTGCAGCATGGGGATACCTCCGAGAGAATAGGATTACGCCACCATTGTAGCATAGATGCGTGCGTCTGTCAGCGGGTAAATGAAAGAAAGGGAAAATTCTATGGTGAAAATTCTGTTCGTCTGCCACGGCAATATCTGCCGCAGTCCGATGGCGGAGTTTGTGATGAAGGACCTTGTGCGGCGGGCGGGGGCAGAGGCACGGTATGCAATCGCGTCGGCGGCGACGAGCGCGGAGGAGCTCGGCAACCTCGTGTATCCGCCCGCGCGAAAAGAGCTCATGCGGCACGGCATCGGCTGCGCGGGCAAGACAGCGCGAAAGATGACGCCGCAGGACTATGCCGACTATGATCTGCTGATCGGCATGGACAGCGATAACCTCATGAACATGCGCCGCATCACAGGCGGCGACCCGCAGCATAAATGCCGCCTGCTGCTCGACGGGGGCGAGGTCGCGGATCCGTGGTATACCGGCGACTTTGCAGCCGCCTACCGGGATATCGAGCGCGGCTGCCGCGTATTGTTCTCTGCCTTGGAGGACGCGGCGCGATAACGCGGCGGAATCCCGCCGTCTCCTCAAACTCTTTACGTTTTTCCCTCTTGCTTTTTATCGGGAAGCCGATATAATGGGACTTTGGAAAGAGAATTGGTATTTTGCATACAGAGGGGAAAGTATGATCGCATTATTAAATGTTTCGTTCGCCCTGCTCGCAGGGCTTTTAATGACGCGGCTGTTCAAGAAGGGACACCTGCCCGACGTGACCGCGTTCTTGGTTGCCGGCGTGCTGATCGGGCCGTTCTGCCTTGGGCGGCTCGGCGTACCGGGGCTTGGCTTCTCCACGTATGAGGAGGTCGCGGGGCTCGGCGTCGTGTCCAACGTCGCCATGGGCTTTATCGCGTTCTCCATCGGCAGCGAGTTCCGTTTGTCGCAGCTGAAAAAGACCGGCAAGCAGGCGCTGATCATCGGCATCGTGCAGGCGCTTATCGCCACCGCGTTTGTGGACGTCGCGCTGCTCGCGTTCCATTTCGCGTTCCCGGAGCTGCTGTCGGCGCCCGCCGCGATCACGCTCGGCGCGATCGCCGCCGCCACGGCGCCCGCCGCCACCCTGATGGTCGTGCGCCAGTATAAGGCCAAGGGCGAGCTGACAAGCCTGCTGCTCCCGATCGTCGCGCTCGACGACGCGGTGGGGCTGATCGTGTTCGCCGTGTCGTTCGGCATTGCGAAGGCGCTGATCTCCGGCGCGGTCAGCATCGTGTCGATCCTCGTCAACCCGATTGTCGAAATCGTGCTGTCGCTGCTGCTCGGTGCGGTCGCGGGGTATGTGCTGACATTTTTAGAACGGCTGTTCCATTCGAACACCAACCGCAACTCGCTTGTGATCGGGTTCGTGTTCTTAACCGTCGGTCTGTCGTCGCTCGGCTGGAGCATCGGCGAGCTGCATATCGGCTTTTCGCCGCTGCTCGTTTGCATGATGCTCGGCACCGTGTTCTGCAATATCTGCCCGCTGAGCGAGGATTTGATGCAGCGTTCGGATAAATGGTCGCAGGCGCTGCTTGCCACATTCTTTGTCATCTCCGGTGCGGAACTGGAGCTGGAGGTGTTCTCTGAACCGATGCTCGTTCTGATCGGCGTGATCTACATCGTCGCAAGGTCGCTCGGCAAATACTTCGGCGCGCGCGGCTCGGCTAAGGCCGTCGGCTGCAGCGAGAAGGTCAAAAAGTACCTCGGCATCACGCTGCTTCCGCAGGCGGGCGTTGCGCTCGGCATGTGCGTGACAGCTATGCAGCTCGGAAAGGAGGACGGCGGCCTGGTGCGGAACATTATCCTGTTCTCCGTGCTGGTGTATGAACTGGTCGGCCCGCTGATGACGAAGAAAGCCCTCGAAGCCTCCGGCGATATCACGGAAAAGCCGCAGGAGGTCGAGGATCGCCGCCAGAACAAGCTGCTGGAGGTCATCAACCGCGAGATCGAACTGCACGGCAACGCAAAGTGGAAGAAGAAATAAAGAACAAAAACAAGCGGCGCATCGGAAGGTGCGCCGCTTTGCTGTATGTAGGGGAAAACTATGTTTACCGCAGACCGCGCACGGACAAATACTTTTCCCACACAGGCCGTATCGGCGGGGAAAACTGTTCAAGCGGGATCGCGTCCGGCGCAAAGAAGCCGAGGACTTCGACCTCCTCCGGCTGCGGGGTCGGGACGCCGTGCCACTTACGGCAGCGATAGACGATCTCAAAGTTATAGACCTCGTCGCCGTTCGGATAGACGTAGTGCGCGCGCGGGCCGGAATTGACCGTAAAGAACACAAGCTCGTCCGCGATCACGCCCGTTTCCTCGAACAGCTCGCGCACGGCACATTCCTCCACGGTTTCGTCCAATTCCACCGCGCCGCCCGCATAGCCCCAAAGGCGGTTGTCCGTGCGCCGCCCGAGCAGCACCTCGCCCGCGTCGTTTTCCACGATCACGCTTGCCGCGCATTGGATCAGCGGCCTGTGCCCGACGATCTTTCTGAGATCCATGATGTATTCGCCCATGTTTGCCTCCGCTGTTGTGATGCCTTCAGTATATAGAGAATTTTGCCGCTTGGCAAGCCAAAAGACAGACCGCGCATACATCCGCTTGACGCGCCCACCGCAAAATTCTATACTGTATACAAAGGAACCGCAAGGGGCAGGCGATCATACGGCGGTTCGTCTTGCTTTTCGGTTTACCCTTTCAACTTCAGAAATCCCTGCACCGGCGTGATATGTACGACCTCGAATGCGCCGGAGGCTTCGCCGTCGAGCGCCCATTCGAGCGGCTCGGCGCTGCGGAAGGTCAGCTCCTTCGCCTGCACAAATTCGATCAGCGGGGAGGAATAGTCCTGCTCCAAAAGACCGTGGATGATCTCGTCCAGCTCCAACAGATCCTCCGGCATCCGCACAAGCAGCACCTCCAAAATCCCGTCCGCCGGGTCCACAAGCCCGTCCGGGAGCTGCAGCGTGCCGCCGATGGAGGTCGCGTTGCAGACCGCGCCGAACACAAAATCACCGTCGTACACGGCGCCGTCGGCGCTGACGGACAGCGGGATCGGCTTGATCTGCGACAGCTCCCAAAGCCCGCCCATCAGGTACGCCGCGTGGCCGAGCGTGTTTTTCAGGTTCTGATCGGTATTGTAGGACACGGACGAAAACGCGCCGAACGCCGCGACATAGGTGAAGCAGCGGTTTTCAAACAGCCCGACGTCATACGGCACGACCTGCCCGGTCATGATGTTTTCTGCGGCCTCCTCGATATCGACGGACAGCCCGTGCGACACCGCAAAATCGTTCGTGCTGCCGCAGGGGATGTAGCCGACGGGCTTGTTCACGCCCGCCTGCAAAAGCCCGCTGACCGTTTCGTTCAGCGTACCGTCGCCGCCCGCGCAGACGATGACATCATATTCCTTCGCATACCGCGCCGCAAGCGCCGTCGCCTCGCCGCGCGCGGCGGTCACAGCGGTCGTGACAAGGTAGCCGCTGTCCATAAAGGTGCGGACGACCTGCGCCATATATCGTGTAAACAGCCGCTTGCCCGAAACAGGGTTCACAAGCAGCAGCAGCTTTTTGTCCAAAGTTGGCGTTTCCATGGAAATCTCTCCCAGAAGTTTTATTCATTATACCGCAATCGCGGCACGGCAGGCAACCCGGCAAATGGGGAAGATGTGTGAATATTGCACAGCGCCCCCGCTTGCTTCCTTTCCGTTTCTGTGCTATACTGCCGTAAAGAAATCCGGGCGGACAGTCCGGACAAAAGGAGATTTTCGGATGAAGCGAATTTGGATCGCGCTGCTTGGCGCGTTGCTCCTGCTCGGCTGCGCCGCCCGCGGGCAGGGCGCCGAGGAAACGATGCTGACGATCACGGATGTGGACGCGGCCGAGGGCGGCGAGGATGTGCGCCCGGTCGTGACTGCCGCGCCGCTGGCCGAACCGCTTGTTTTCGAGTATTATGAGGCTGTCGGCGATCTGGCCTATCCCGAATGGCCGACCGAGGGCGAGATGCTTTACGGCGATCTACGGGGCAGCGGCGTGGAGGAAACGATTTCCTACCGGATGCTCGAGGACGAATGGGCGACGGAAATCACGGTCGGGGAGGACACGATCCGGCTGGAGGAGGGCAGCGACCTGATCCGGGCGCTGCTCCTTGACCTCGACCCCATCAGCGCGCGGCGCAATCTGCTTATCGTGATCGACCAGGCTTCCGCGGACTATGTGACCGTCGAGGTGCATTATGAGGACGACGAGCTTGTGATCGGCACGGTCGTCTATGCCGATATGGAATGGCAGGACGGCGTGCTGCAAGGCTATGAGCGCGCCGACATTCTCGGCACGCGCTCCGGGATGCGCCGCTATGCCGGCGAGGACCTGCATCCCGAAAGCGACTGGCTCGACACGGTCTATGTCCCGACGGCCAGGGAGCTTGCCGAAGAACGGACCGATCTGCTTGACACCGGCCTTATCCTTGAAACCGCCCGCGACCTGCCGTGCGAGATCGACGGCAAAGCCGCCGCGCTGTCCGCGGGAACGCTGCTCTATCCGCTGCGGTGGACGGCGGATGAATCGACCGTCGAGATCCGTACAACGGACGGCACAACGGCCGTGCTCCGGGTCGTCGTAGGGGACTGGGAATACCGCATCGACGGCGTGCCGCAGGCGCAATACTTTACGAATTTGCAGTACGCGGACTGACAACAGAAATCAAAAAGCCGGAAAGGAACGCTTCCCTTCCGGCTTTTTTCAGTATATCATAACGCGTTTTCCCTGTCAAGGCGACAAAAAACGGCTGCCGGTCGCCCGACAGCCGTTTGCGCTTTGGTTATTTCTTTCCGAACCACAGAAAGCCTTTTTTCTCATACGGCGCGGTCGAGATCGACAGCAGCTTATAGCCGGTCGCTTCGATCACGCTTTTGAGCTTTGTTTCGTCGATCGGTGTTTCGGAAACGATTTCCGTTTCGCCCTTCTGATGCGAGGACGAAACCTTTTTGACGGAGAAGTTGTTGCGGATCGCGTCATTCACGTGCGATTCGCACATGCTGCACATCATCCCGTCGATTTGCAAGGTTGATTTTACCATACCGATTTCCTTTCCGTCATGCCTTGCGCTGATGGCACTTGCCGCTCATCGGGCAGGCGCCGCAGTTGCCGCCGCAGGAGGATTTGCCCTTCTTTTTATCGCGCAGCAGCGACCACACCGCCAGCGCGACCAGCGCCGCCAGCACGGCGAGCACCGCCATCGTGATTCCGTTTTTTGCCATCCATGTCAACATGCAAATCACTCCTTTCGTGGATAAAACGGACGGGGGAGGGCGATCCCTGCCCCCGCCCGAGGGAGGGTCTTATTTGACCTTGACGTTCTTGGTCAGCGTCGTCGCTTCCTTATACTTTCTGAAGAACAGCATGTAGATCATGCCGGCCAGCAGCACCAAAGCCACGATCAGACCGATCACATGCACCTGACCCAGGAACAGCGAACCGAACTGATAGATCATCAGCGCGATCGCGTAGGCGAACAGGCACTGGTAGGCAATCGCAAACCAAGTCCACTTCGCGTTGTTCATTTCGCGCTTGATCGCGCCGATCGCCGCGAAGCAGGGCGCGCAGAGCAGGTTGAACACAAGGAACGAATAGCCGGTCACACCGTTGAACGCATTCGCAAGCGCCTGATAGACCGTGCCTTCGCCGCCGCCGTAGAGAACGCCCATCGTACCGACGATGTTCTCCTTCGCCACAAGACCGGTGACGGACGCGACGACCGCGCGCCACTCGCCCCAGCCAAGCGGCGCAAACAGCCAAGCCACCGCAGAACCGACGCGGCCGAGCAAGCTGAGACCGATCTCATCCTCCTCAAGCATACGGAACGCGCCGTCCACAAAGCCGAAGCGGGAGAGAAACCAAACGACGATCGTGGAGAGCAGGATGATCGTACCGGCCTTCTTGATGAAGGACCAGCCGCGCTCCCACATCGAACGCAGGACGTTGCCGAGGGTCGGCCAATGGTAGGCCGGCAGCTCCATGACGAACGGAGCCGGATCGCCCGCGAACATCTTGGTCTTCTTCAGCATGATGCCGGAGACGATGATCGCCGCCATGCCGATAAAGTACGCGGAGACGGAGACCAGCCACGAACCGCCGAAGATCGCGCCCGCGATCATGGCGATAAACGGCACCTTTGCGCCGCAGGGGATGAACGTGGTCGTCATGATCGTCATACGGCGGTCACGCTCGTTTTCAATCGTACGGGAAGCCATAACGCCCGGGATGCCGCAGCCCGTGCCGATCAGCACCGGGATGAAGGACTTGCCGGAAAGGCCGAACCGACGGAAGATACGGTCGAGCACGAACGCGATACGCGCCATGTAGCCGCAAGCCTCCAGGAAGGCCAGCATCAGGAACAGAACCAGCATCTGCGGAACGAAGCCGAGTACGGCGCCGACGCCCGCTACGATACCGTCCTGAATCAAACCGTAGAGCCATTCGGGCACGCGGGATTCGCCGTTCTCGTCCAGCAGCGCCATGTCAAACAGCGCCGGAACGCCGGGTACCCATACGCCGTAGTCGGCGGGGTCGGGCTCGTCAAAGCCCTTTTCCTCGACGTAGGCAACGGCATCCTTGAAGCTCATGCCGATCACGTCGTCGCCCGCATCCTCGGGCACCTTGTCGAAGTAGACGGTCATTTCGTCCACCGCGAGCGTTTCCTCATCCTCAACGTCTACCGTAGCGGTTGCGTCGCCGGTGACGGCCTTCAGCTCGGCAATCGTCGCTGCCTCGTCGAAGTCCTCGGCTTCGGTGTCGAGATCATAGTAGGCGGCAATCGCGTTCATCGCATCGCCGTATTCGCCGGAGACTTCCTCATACTGGCCCGCGCCGATGCCGAACAGGTGCCAGCCGTCGCCGAACAGACCGTCGTTCGCCCAGTCGGTCGCGCTTGCGCCGACGCCGACCATGGCGATCCAGTAGACGAGCGCCATCACAATGCCGAAGATCGGCAGACCGAGCCAGCGGTTCGTCACGATGCGGTCGATCTTATCGGAAACGGACAGGTTGCCCGTGCCCTTCTTCTTATAGCAGGTCTTGGTCAGCGTGCCGATGTAGATGTAGCGCTCGTTCGTGATGATGCTTTCCGCGTCGTCGTCGAGCTCCTTCTCGGCCGCCTTGATATCGTTTTCGATGTGCGCGAGCTTGTCGCCGGACAGCTTCAGCTGCTCCAGCACCTTTTCGTCGCGCTCAAAGACCTTGATCGCGTACCAGCGCTGCTGCTCCTCCGGGAGGTTATGCACAACCGCTTCCTCGATGTGCGCCAAGGCATGCTCGACGGGGCCGGAGAACGTGTGCTGCGGGATCGTCTTGGTGGACTTCGCCGCCGTGATCGCTGCTTCCGCCGCCTCGAAAATGCCCGTGCCCTTCAGCGCGGAGATCTCCAGCACCTTGCAGCCGAGCGCCTTGGAAAGCGCGTTGATGTCGATCTTGTCGCCGTTCTTTTTCACAACGTCGATCATGTTGACCGCGATCACAACCGGGATGCCGAGCTCGGTCAGCTGCGTCGTGAGGTAGAGGTTGCGCTCTAAGTTCGTGCCGTCCACGATGTTCAGAATCGCGTCCGGGCGCTCGTTGATCAGGTAGTTACGCGCTACGACTTCTTCGAGCGTGTAGGGGGACAGGGAGTAGATGCCCGGCAAGTCGGTGATGATCACGTCGTCGTGCTTTTTCAGCTTGCCTTCCTTCTTTTCCACGGTGACGCCCGGCCAGTTGCCGACGAACTGGTTCGAGCCGGTCAGCGCGTTGAACAGCGTCGTTTTGCCGCTGTTCGGGTTGCCCGCAAGGGCTATCCGTAAGCTCATTGGTAAACCTCTCTTTTCTTAAACATTCCTAACAAGATTAGCCTTATTTAACCTGCGCCGCGAAAAAAAGACGCGGCGCGGCGCTCCCGTTTTTACGCCTTGAACGCGTTTGCGGGGCCATCGACCTCGACCATTTCGGCGTCGGCCTTGCGCAGAGACAGCTCATAGCCGCGCACGGTCAGCTCCATCGGATCGCCGAGCGGCGCGACCTTGCGCACGAAGATCTCCACGCCCTTGGTGAGCCCCATGTCCATGATGCGGCGCTTCACCGCGCCCTCGCCGTGCAGCTTCACGACCTTCACCGTTGCGCCGATCTTCACATCGCGCAGGGTTTTCATTGTTGCTTCCATCGTTTCCTCCTTATCCGTTCCGTTTACACCATGATCCGGCGCGCCATTTCATCGTTGATGGCGACGCGGGATTCCTTGACCTTTACGATCAGATTGCCGTTCAGCGATGTGACGACCGTCACGACGCCGCCGACATGAAAGCCGAGATCCTCCAGATGCTGTTTCACCTCGGGGCTTCCGCCGACCTTTCTGACCACGACCTCTTCGTTCGGCTCTGCAAAGCAAAGCGGAATCATAATCGCTCCCTTCCCGGACGTTTCGTCCGACAACCGCGGCTCGCCCCACGGCAAAAGCCGCCTACTGTTAGTTAATTTTAACTAACACATAGTATAGACGCCTCTAACCGATTCGTCAAGCTTTTTTACGAAATTATAAAAAATCCCGTCCGAGGGGGACGGGATGCATTGAAAAACCGTTTACGCTTTCGGCAAAACGACCGTAAACGCGTTGCCCTGCGCTTCGGGCAAAACGCGGATCGAGCCGCCGTGCAGCTCGACGATGCGCTTGGCAATCGAGAGACCGAGACCGCTGCCGCTGCGGTTGCGGGACGCGTCGGCCTGATAGAACTTGTCGAACAGGTGGGGGAGCGCGTCGGCTTCGATGGGCTCGCCCTCGTTAAAGCAGGTCACGGTCACGGCGTCCGGCGCTTCGGAAAGCGTCACGCGGACGGTGCCGCCCTGGGGGGCAAACTTCATCGCATTGTCGAACAGGTTCACCCAAACCTCCTTCAAAAGCGGCTCGCTGCCCGTGTATTCGATTTCCGGCAGCGCGCAAACGAGGTCGATGTCCTTTTTGTCCCACTTGGTCAGCATCTGCGCGAGCGCGTGACGCAGCTGTTCGGACAGCGAAAACGCGGTGCGGTCGGACAGGATCGACTGCTGCTCCAGCTTGCCGAGCTCCAGCACGTTCGTGGACAGCGCGGCGAGGCGTTCGGATTCCTCGATGATGATGCCGAGGTATTCGCGCCGTTCCTCCGGGGAAAGCTCGTCGCTTTCGAGCATCTTCGCAAAGCCGCGGATCGACACGATGGGCGTCTTGAATTCGTGCGAAAAGTTATTGATAAAGTCGGTGCGCAAAAGCTCGACGCTTTCCAATTCCTCCGCCATGTGGTTGAACTTATCCCCGAGCCGCCGGAATTCCGAAAGGCCCTTCGGCTCGACGCGCACGCTGTAATCGCCCGCCGCGATCTTGTCGGTCGCCTCGATGATCGAGCGCAGCGGCCGCAGCGGATAGCGCAGCAGGATCGCGGAGAACAGCGCGCCGACGGCAAGCCCGCCGATGCTCAGCGCAATCGGGAACAGCTGCGGCATTTCATAGAGGTTGATCACGCCGAGCTGATGCAAAAACACGAGCGTCGCCGCAATCGCCAAGAACACGCCGGCCTGCACGGCCATGACGATCCCGGCGAGCAGAAACGGCAGAAAGAACCGGAACACACGTTCCTTATGCGGCTGCTTAGACATGGACGACCCCCTTATATCCGATGCCGCGGATGGCGACGATCTCAAACTCCGGCCAGCCCTCAAAGCGGCGGCGCAGCCTCGTGACGTGGACGTTCACGGTCGTATCGACGGTTTCGGAATCCGCGCCCCAGATCTCGTCCATCAGCTGCAGCCGCGTAAAGATGCGGTCGGGACTCGACAGCAGCTTATATAAAAGATAAAACTCCTTTTGCGGCAGCGTCTGCGTTTCGCCGTTCCTTTCCACGGACAGGGCCTCGTAATCGAGCGTGACCGGGCCGATGCGCAGCTTCTTTTCGCTCGCCGCCCGCGCGCGCCGCAGCAGCGCCTTGATGCGGAGCAGCATCTCCTCCTCGTTCACGGGCTTCACCATGTAATCGTCCGTGCCGACCAGAAAGCCCTTGCAGCGTTCCTCCGGCAGCGCCTTGGCCGTCACCATCAGGATCGGGGTGAGGTTGCCGACCTCGCGCAGGGCCTCGGTGAACTGATACCCGTCCATGCGCGGCATCATCACGTCGAGCACCACAAGGTCGATGTGCTGCTGATCCATGACCTCCAGCGCCTCCGCGCCGTCCCGCGCGACGTGCACCGTATAGCCCGCGTGTGTCAAAACCGCCTGCATCAGCCGCGCGGTGTGCCTGTCGTCCTCCGCAACCAGAATGGAAAACATGGTGACTCCTTTCGCTTTGTGATGGATTATCCCCAGTATAGCACATTTCTTTAACCGAAAAGAAACGAATGATGAAAAATCAACATTTTCCCGATTTTTTACATAACGAAAACGTTTCGTTAATCTTCGGTTTTCAAAATGCGGTATGATTACGGCAATACAACAGGCGGCGCAGGCCGCCGTGGGAGGAACCATGAAAAAGAAAAAGCGCAGGATTTGGGTATGGATCGTTCTCGTCGTCGTCGCGGCGGCGCTCGTCGGCGGGTGGCTCTATCTTCGGCACCTCGGCGAACAGCTGACCAAGGTGACCTATTCAACGCATACGGTGGACTACGGCACGGTCGCGCGGGCGATCACGGGCAGCGGTCGCCTTGCGCCGTTCGACAGCGAAAACGTCGAAGCCGAAGCGAATATCAAAATCGAATCGGTCAAGGTGCGCGCGGGCGACGCGGTCAGCGCCGGGGACCTTCTTTTGACCTACGACACCGAAGCGATTTCGGATCGCATCGAAACGCTCTATACCGAGCTTTCCACGCTCGATCAGCAGATCATGCGCCGCACCAGCCGCGAGAGCATCAATGCCCCGACCACCGGCCGCGTCAAGGCGATCTACGCAGAGCCGGGCGACGATCTCGAAACCGTGATGCGGGAAAAGGGCGCGCTCGCGCTGCTGTCCGCCGATGAAAAGATGCAGGTGGATATCGTCACCGATGTCGAGCTTGCCCTCGGCAAGAGCGTGACCGTCACCTATGAGGGCGGGCGGCAGACCGGCACGGTGGCGAACCTCATCGACGGCGGCTACCGGATCACGCTGACCGACAACAATGTGCCGATGGACGTGACCGCCGAGGTCTTCGACCGGGATACCAAGCTCGGCGAGGGCACGCTTGCGGTGCACGGCCCGATCTACGTCTACGGCAAGGACGGCGTCGTGCAGTCCGTGAATGTCAACGTCAATGCGTACGTCTACGCCGGGTCGAAGCTGTTTACGCTGGCCGACAAGCCCGACAGCGCGGCCTACGCCGACGCGGTGCAGTCGCGTGAGGATAAGGTGCAGGACATTCAGGCGCTTTACGCGCTGCTGAACGATCCGGTGCTGACCGCGCCGGTGTCCGGTACGGTCGCCGAGGTGCGCGCGCAGGAAGGCAGCCCGGTCACGGGCGCGGCGTTTGTGCTGCACACGGGCGGCGCAACCAAGATGACCGTCAATGTCGATGAGCTCGATATCGGCGTCATGTCGCTCGGACAGGAAGCGACCGTCACGCTCGACGCGTTCGCGGGCGAGAGCTTTGCCGCAAGCGTCACGCATATTTCCCGCCTCGGCACGCCGTCCGGCAGCATCACCACCTACGCGGTCGAGCTGACCTTGGCACCGGACGACCGGCTCTTGGAGGGTATGAACGGCAGCGCGGTCATTACGGCGCAGCAAAAAGACCATGTGCTGCTGCTCCCGGTCGCCGCGATCCATGAAGACGAAACCGGCGTCTATGTGTATGTGCAGTCCGGCGAGGAAGCGATCCGCCGCGACATCACGACCGGTCTTTCCGACGGCACGAATGCCGAGATCACGTCCGGCCTCGACGCGGGTGACGTGGTGCGGTATCAGGATGAATACATCGGCATTGCGGAGCAGTATCAGCAATACATGCAGAATAATCGCGGAGGGCGGTAAGATGCTCGAACGGAAACCCATCATCATCATGCGCGATGTCTCGAAGATCTACCACGTCGGCGGGGAGGAGGTACGCGCGCTCGACCACGCGAGCCTGACCGTCTACGAGGGCGAGTTCGTTGCGATCATCGGCCCGTCGGGCAGCGGCAAGTCCACGCTGATGAACATTATGGGCTGCCTCGACACCGCCGATACCGGGACGTATATTTTGGACGGACAGGAGATCGACGCGTATTCGGAGCGCGAGCTGGCCCGCATCCGCAACCGCAAGATCGGGTTCGTGTTCCAGAACTTCAATCTGCTTTCGCGCCTCACCGCCGAGCAGAACGTAGAGCTGCCCCTCATTTATCAGCACCTCGGCTATGCGGAGCGGCAGCGCCGCGTGGAGGCCGCCTTGGAGCGCGTGGGGCTTTCGGCCCGCGCCGAGCATAAGCCGACCGAGCTTTCCGGCGGACAGCAGCAGCGCGTTGCGGTGGCAAGGGCGCTTGCGACGAACCCTTCAATCCTGCTGGCGGACGAACCGACCGGCAACCTCGATTCCAAGACCGGCGAGGACATTATGGAGCTGTTCCATGAGCTGCATGGCGGCGGCGCGACCATCGTGCTGATCACGCACAACGAGGATATCGCAAAGCAGGCCGAACGGTGCATCCGCATCATGGACGGCAAGGTTTCGGAGGTGACAAACGTATGCTGATGCAAAGTATCCGCATGGCGTGGGCTTCGGTTCGCTCCAATAAGATGCGCTCGTTTTTGACGATGCTCGGCATCATCATCGGCGTCATGGCGCTCGTCGTCATGGTGTCGCTCGTGAACGGCGCGACCGGCGCGGTCACCAGTCAGATTTCCGCGCTCGGCAACGACCTTCTGAACGTCAGTATTGCGGACGACAAGGGCAACCCGATCCGGCTGGAGGACCTGATGGCGTTCACCGAGGACGAAACGATCCGCGCGGTCGCTCCGTCCGGCTCGATGTATACGACCGCCAAGCACGGCTATACCGACGTGACCGCCTCCGTCACCGGCACGACCGCCGCGTACTTCTCCATCGAGGGCATGGAGCTGGAGGACGGGCGGCTGCTGAAAACCGTCGATGTGGACAACGCCGCCTATGTCGCGGTGCTCTCGCACGACGCGAAGGAAAAGCTGTTCGCGGGCGAGGAGGCCGTCGGCAAAACGATCACGCTCGGCGGGCGCAGCTTCACGGTCGTCGGCACGCTCAAGGAAACCGAATCGCTGATGAGCGCGATGTTTTCGAGCTACGGCATCTATGTGCCGTATACGGTCGAATCCCGCATGGCCGGGCAGCCGTATATCAGCTCGTTCGTCGTGGCGGCGGGGGACACCGACGCGGGCGAGCAGGCCGTGGCAAAGCGCCTCCGTGAACGCTTCGCGCAGGACGACGACGCGTTTGCGATCATCAATATGTCGAGCATCTCCTCCGCGCTCGACAACGTGACCGGCATGCTGTCGCTGCTGCTCGGCGGGATCGCCGCGATCTCTCTTTTAGTCGGCGGTATCGGCATTATGAATATCATGCTCGTGTCCGTCACCGAGCGCACCAAGGAAATCGGCATCCGCAAGGCCATCGGCGCAGGCCGCGGCACGATCCTCACGCAGTTTCTGATCGAAGCCCTGATGCTGTCGCTGTTCGGCTGCATCTTCGGTTTGCTCCTGTCCGCGATCATCCTTGCCATCGTCTCCGCGATTGCGGGTAATATCACGTTCACGATGTCGCTCGATATCGTACTGCTCGCGGTCGGCTTCTCCAGCGCCATCGGCCTGATCTTCGGCCTGTATCCCGCGAACCAGGCGGCCAAGAAGCACCCCATCGAAGCCTTGCGGTACGAGGGATAATCGTCATACGAACGCGTATCCGCGAGCGGCATGCGCGGTCAAGCGAAAAAATGCCAACGCTTTGCAACCGATCCGCCCTGATGGCGGTGTTTATGGCAGATAGGGAAAACCATTTGCCTGTGCAAAGAAAGGAAATCACTGAGATGAAAAAAATACTTTGTTTCGCTTTGACCGCCTTATTGCTTTGCGCCTGCGCGCCGAGCGCCGAGCCTGCCGTGCAGACGGATACCCAAAAGGAAGCCGACCGGACGGCTGAACCGGCTTCGCCCATAGAGCTGCCCGAGATCAACGGCTATGCAGACTTTTCCGACGTGCTGTCCGCGATGCTGATCAAGGGCGACCGGAACGCGAACTTTTCCCCGATCAGCCTCTATCTGGCGCTTGCCATGGCGGCGGACGGCGCGCAGGGCGAAACACAGACGGCAATGCTGCAGCTTCTCGGCTGCGAGAGCGTCGAAGAGCTGCGAACCGTTTGCGCCGCGATGCTCGAATCGCTTTCGTTCGACGGCGAGGACGGCACGCTTGCGTTTGCGGACTCGCTTTGGATCGACGACAAGGGCGGCAGGCTGACCTTCAACGACGCGTATCTGCAATCGCTTGCCGATACCTACCGTTCCGAGGCGAACGCCGTGGACTTCGACAAGGCCGAGACCGGCAAGCAGATCGCGGCATGGATCACGGAGCATACCCGCGGCAAGATCGACATTGCCGAGGATGCGATGCAGTTTGATCCGCTGACGGTCGCCGTGCTGATCAACACGATCTATCTGAAAGACGTGTGGCGGGATAAGTTCTCTGAGACCGCGACGGAGGAGGGAACCTTCTTCGGCCCCGAAGCGGAATCGACCGTCGATTACATGCAGCGCCGCGATGAAAACGTGACGATCATCAAGGGCGACGGCTTTCTGCGATATTCGCTGCCGCTGCGCCATATCGGCCGCATGACGTTCGTGCTGCCGGACGAAGGAACGGCCTTGTCCGAGCTGCTCGGCTCGCCGGAGCGCATCCGCGCGCTGCTGCAAGACGGCGAAGAGAGCAAGGCCAATGTGAATGTGAAGCTGCCGAAATTCAGCTTTCAGGATCATTTCGATCTGAACGACGCGCTGCAAAGTGCCGGCATCGGGATCGCCTTCTCCGGCAATGCAAACTTCAGAGGCATGGGCGATTTCGACGCCTGCATCTCCAAGGTGCTGCAGGAATCCTATATCGGCGTCGATGAAAACGGCGTCGAGGCGGCGGCCTACACGATAATCGCCCTTGCGGGAATGAGCGCCATGGAGCCGGAGGAGCTGCCCGAGATCGACTTTTTCCTCACGCGCCCGTTCCTTTACGCAATCGAAGCGTATGACGGCACGCTGCTGTTTATCGGCACGGTTACCGCGCCCACCGCCAAATAAATGCCGAAGACGAAAAAATCTCCCTTTGCAAAAGCGCAGAGGGAGATTTTGACGTTTTTCATGCGGAGAGCCGTCGGACGGAATCAGCTTCGCACGGCGTTTTTCGGCTTCCGGAAAATATACTTGCTCAGCACCTCGATCACCATAAACCCGAGCACGATGCCGAAGCAGGCGAACAGCAGGGAAAGGCCGCGTTCGATTGCGAGGTCCAGATCGCGGATCACAAAGCCGTACATCATATAATACAGCGACGCGCCGGGGATCAGCGGGATCGCGGAAACGGTCTGAAAGATCGTCGCGGGCGCCTTGTCGATGCGGGCAAATACCTGGGCAAACAGCGCGGACATGGCCGAGCCCGCAAGCGTCGCGGCAAACACGCTCGGGTAGAGCGCGTAAACGAGCAGATACACGCCCCACGACAGGAACGCGCCGAGCGCGCAGTAGGCGATCTTGTGCCCGCGCACGCGGAACCACAGCGCAAACCCGACGCCGGAGCCGATGCAGCTGAACAGCCCGAGCCAGATGTTTTGGTTCAGCTCCATGATCTCGCCGGTGCTCCAGCCGCGCAGCAGCAGCATCGGCAGCGCCATGCCCATCGCAATCCCGACCGCACCGGTGAACGAAACGGAAATGTTCATCACACCGGAGAGCGTATCGAGGTGGACGAGGTCGCGGATGCCGTTCGTCGTGCCGAGGCCGGAGATCAGCAGCATCACGACGCCGATCGTGATATAGCCGGTATGGTGCCCGATCCCCAGATGCACCATCAGCAGAATGAACAGCTCGGCAAAGAACGAAACGAGAAAGTTCAGAATCATCGGGTTCGATTCGCGCTTGGAAATCTGATGCTCCAAAAACGTGATCAGCACAGACGCCAGCAGCGCCACCAGCGCGTCGAAAAGGTCGCCGTTGAAGAAGATCGCAAAGAACGACCCCGCGAGCGCGCCGCCGAGGTAGTTGAACCACCGGCCCGGCTCCGGCACCGTGTAGATCGCCGACAAACGCCGATGCAGCTCGTCCGCGTCCGGCGTCTCGGCGCAGGCGTGGCGGGAGAGGTCGTTGAGCCGGTTGAGCCGGTCAAAGTGAATGCCCGCGTCGCGCACATGGCGCATCTGCGTGAGCACAACGCCGTCCGGATCGGTCACGGTCGATTGAATGTTGCTCGGCACGACCCAGATATTGCAGCTTGTGAATCGGTATGCGTCGCAGAGGCGGTAGAGACTGTCCTCCACGCGGTGCGTCTCCGCGCCGCTTTCGATCATCGCCGCCCCGATATCGAGGATCAAACCGAGAATCCGTGTGCTGTCCATGCGCTGCTCCTTTGCTGATCTTGCGGCCAAAGTATAGCATACTTGCCGCCGTTTCTCAATGGGCTTTTGCGGCTTCTGTAAAATATACGGAAGCGCAGGTGTCACAACCTAAAGGGGATCACTTTCCGCTTTCCTTCTTGTTCTCGAACACAAACCCGATGCTATTGTCCTCTTTCAATACAAGGTGCGCCTTGAACGGCTTGCCCGCCTTGCTCTTAAACCCCGACAGCAGCCCCGTATCGCGCTTTTGCACAAGCGCGTTGAACTGGTTCGGCGTCAGCTTTTTATGGCAGATCGTGCCGACCGTGAACTTGCAGCCGTCCTTATACCCCGTGCAGCCGTAGCCCCAGTCGAATGCGCGCATGGCTTTGCCGCACACCGGGCACGGCGCAAGCACCGTTTCGGCCTTGGCGGGGGCGTTGGCTTCGGCGGGCGCGGCTTCGGGTGCATTGTCCGCTTCCCACGGCAAAGGCTCACGGTTGATGCTCTCGTCGGGCGCGGCTTTGGCACGCGTGCGCCTTGGGCTTGTGCTTGCGGACTTTGTGCGGGTCGTGTGCTTGGCGGGGGAGGGCGGCGCGGCGGGGGCCGACCAGACGCTGCCCGCAAGGCGCGGCGCGGCGTCGATCTCCTTGTACCAGGCGGTCACGGTGCGCTCGATGTCCCTGCGGAACGCTTCCGGATCCTCGTTGCCGCGCTCGATCTCATGCAGCCGCTTTTCCCACTTCGCGGTCAGCGCGGGGGACTTCACGGCCTCGACGGGCAGGCTCTGGATCAGCGCGATCCCCTTGTCGGTGGCGGACAGCGCCTTTTTTGCGCGCACCGCATACCCGCGCAGCAGCAGCGTTTCGATGATCGCGTCGCGCGTGGCGGGCGTGCCGATCCCGGCGACGCTCGGATCGGCTAAGATCGCCTTCAATTCCTCGTCCTCCAGCTCCTTGCCCGCGCCGATCATGGCGGACAGCAGCGTCTTATCGGTGAATCGTTTGGGCGGCTCGGTCTGCTTTTCCTTGCCTTCATATTGGCCGGACACGACCTCGCCTTTTGCGAGTGCGGGCAGGGCGGTTTCTTTGTCCAACCCCGTCACCGCCATATAGCCGGGGTCGAGCAGCGTCACGCCGGCGGACGTGAACGGCTCGCCCTCCACGGTCGTGGTTACGTTGGTGCGCTTCAAAACGGCGTTGCCGTAGAGCATGCAGATCACGCTGCGGCAGATCAGATCATACACCTTCGCCTGGGGCGCGGGGAGCGACTTCGGACGGCTCACGGTCGGGATGATCGCAAAATGGCTTTCCACCTTTTTATCGTCAAAGTAGCGGTACTTTGCAAAGCTGCGCGCTTTGCCGTCGATCAGCGGCGCATAAGAAGCGTCCTTTGCCAAGCTGTCCAGCACGCGGTTCACGGTGGGCACCATGTCCTCCGTTAAGTAGCGCGAATCCGTGCGCGGATAGGTCGTGTAGCCGCCGTCGTAGAGCGCCTGCGCCGCGTCGAGCGTTTGCTTCAGCGTCATGCCGTATTTCGCGTTCGCGTCCATCTGCAGCGCCGAAAGGCTGTACAGCTGCGGCGGCTTTCGCTCCTCGCGCTTTTCGGACAGAGCGGTGATGATGCCGTCCTTGCCGTTGATCCTTTGGAAAATCCGCTCGGCCTCGGCCTTGTCCGAAAACCGCTTCTTCTCGTGCGTCGCGGGGTAGCTTTCTCCCTTGCTTGTCGTGAACACCGCGTCGAGCGTCCAGTAGGGGACGGGCACAAAATTGCGGATCGCCAGCTCCCGGTCCGCCAGTATTTTCAGCGTCGGGGTCTGTACGCGCCCGATGCTCAATACTTCGCCCTTCACGTTTTCGTGCAGCGTCATGGCAACGGTCAGATTGATCCCCACGACCCAGTCCGCGATCCCGCGCATACGGCCGGCGGCCTCGATGTTTTTGACCTCCGCCCACGATTTCAAATGCGCGAACGCGTCTTGGATACCGTCCTGCGTCTGCGAGGCAAAGCATACGCGCTTCACGGGCTTTCGGCAGCCGCACAGCTCATAGATGTACGAAAAGATCACCTCGCCCTCGCGGTCGAAGTCGGTCGCGTTGATGATGCCGTCGCTCTTTTGAAACAGCTTTTTGATGACGCCGAACTGCTTTTTTGTCCGCGCGTCGAACGACGAGCCGGTGGTGCGCAGCTTGATCCGGTACGGCTGCGGAATGAACGGGTGCGGCATCGAACGCCAGTTCTGATAGGCCGGGTTGTAGTCCTTTGCGTCCATCAGCTGCCCGAGGTGCCCGAAGCCCCATGTCACATAGCAGTCCTGCCCCAGGAATCGGATCTTCAAAAACCCGTCGGCGCTCTGCTGCGCCTTCACGGCCTTTTCATTCGCCTTCAGCTGCGCAAACGTAACCGTCTTGCCGCCGCTTAACGTGATCTGATCGAGCGCCGCCGCGATCTTATTGCCTACGTCCGGCTTTTCCGCAAGGATCGTCAGCATCCCATTTCCTCCTGTCGTCTTGCCTGCCCCGATTATAAACGATTTGCGGGCGCATGTCCAGCGCGGCTGCGCAATGGTATTGCTTCGCAGTGATATTTGCCCCGATGGGGCAAGTGATATTCGTTCGCAGAGCGAACGAGTGATATTGCGGCAGAGCCGCAGTGATATGGCTTCGCAGTGATATTTTTGCTTTGCAAAAGTGATATTCGCCCCGATGGGGCGAGTGATATTTCGCCTGCGGCGAAGTGATATTCGCATCATAGATGCGAGGGAAGGTAGATTCTCCATCCG
>CAMHJE010000030.1:0-19963 GCA_946185305.1 uncultured Clostridia bacterium
TTCCGGCCTCTTGAACCCCATTCAAGCACGCTACCAAACTGCGCTACACCCAGAAGCTTGGAACCGAATGCTATTCTATCATTCGGTTATTCATTTGTCAAGCCTTAAATTTACGGTTCCTGAAAAGTCAGTACAGGCTTTTCGGTGCTCGGCGCCGCGGTCGGGAATGGGATATAATCCTGGTTTTCCAGAAAGTCCATTGTATCATTGACCGTACCCTGACAATGGTTTGCTACGTCATTGATCCATTTGGACAGGGAGCCATGCAGATAACCGAAGCTGTTCAAGGTATACAGCGCCAAGGCAGCGACAATGCCGACAACGACGATAAAGCCGATCAGCCGGAACAGATATTTCATACGGCATTCACTCCTTCCTGTTCGATTTCAAACAGTATACCACAATATATGTCTTTTAATCCGAAACAAACTGTGAAATTTTCATGAGTTCCGCGGTTTCAATGGCTTTTTCGATCATCGGTTCAAAATCCACAAGGGATTCGCTCTGCCGAAGCTGTTCAACCTTCGGCCGTGTGACGGGATGCTGCGGCACAAACACGGTGCAGCAATCTTCATACGGCTGAATCGACGTGTCGAACGTTCCGATTTGCTGTGCGCGTTCAATAATTTCTTCCTTGTCAAAACCGATCAGCGGACGGAACACCGGCAGACTTACCGCGTCATCCGTGCATGCTAAGCTGTCCATCGTCTGACTGGCGACCTGCCCGATGGCCTCTCCGGTAATCAAAGCCTGCGCACCGCAGCTGTTGGCAATGCGTTCAGCAATCTTCATCATCAGGCGACGCATCAGCACGGTCGTTTCGGACGAAGGACATTGATCATAAATTGCAAGCTGGATTTCGGTGAAGGAAACAAGGTACAAGTCGATCTCGCCCGCATAGCGCGCGACGATCTTGGCAAGTTCCACAACCTTATCCCTTGCCCTCTCGCTTGTATACGGGTAGCTGTAAAAATGAACTGCCGCCAAGGAAACACCGCGTTTTGCGATCATGTAACCGGCCACCGGGCTGTCGATTCCGCCGGAAATCAGCAGCATTGCCTTGCCGTTGGTTCCGACAGGCATACCTCCGACACCGCGCATTTCCTTGGTAAACACAAACGCATGATTCTGACGAACCTCTACCGTGACCTTGATTTTCGGATAATGCACATCCACGGTCAGGTTCGGATAGGCCGTCAAAATCGTGTGCCCAAGCTCACGGCAGATTTGTTCGGAAGTCATCGGAAACCGCTTGTCGGATCGCTTGGCAAAGCATTTGAAGGTGGACGGCTTGTCCCCATTTTCGTTGAGCAGCGAAACGGCGGCAGATTCGACCTCTGCCCATGTCTTTGCGACGCAGAGCGTCGGACTGACGGAATGTACGCCGAAGACGCCGCAGATTTTCTTTGCGGCTTCCTCAAGCTTGTCCTCCGGGACGCCGTACACGAATACGCGTCCCTGCTCCCGTTCAATGTGTGCCGGAATCGAACCGAGCGCCTGCCGCATCCGATCAACCAGCATCCGTTCAAAATACGGACGGTTCAGTCCCTTTAAATGAATCTCCGCATATCGAACCAATAAAACCTTTTCCATGTTTATCTCCTTCTGTAACGTCGTAATAAACCGTATGCATCCGCAATGCAGGCTGCTGTATAATCCGCTTCCTCCGTCGTGTTAAAGGGACAGAAGCTGAACCGGATCGCTCCCTCCTGCCGAGTTCCGTCAATGCCGACAGCGTGCAGAATTCTGTTTTTCCCGAGTTTTTTTGCCGAGCATGCCGATCCTGTCGAAACAAGGATATCCTTCTGCTCCAAAGCGTGCAGCAGCACTTCGCCTCGAACGCCGGTAAATGACATATTCAGAATGTGTGCAGCGCCGGTTTCCATACTCGGCCCGTTCAGTTGGACGTCGGGCAGCGACATAAGCTGCGTATAGAGACGATTCTTCACGGCTGCCATATTGTGAATCCATGTGTCGTAATTTTCCGTGTATAAACGGAGCGCCGTATCCGTGCCGACGATACCCGGAACATTGCTTGTGCCGGAACGAAAATTACGTTCCTGTCCACCGCCGATCTGTCCGCCGGCATTACGTACGCCGCTGCGCATATACAGCATGCCGATCCCCTTTGGCGCATGGAACTTATGCGCTGAGATCGAATAGAGATCGCAAGGCATTTGGCGGAATATGTATTTCGGGAATGCCTGCACGCCGTCCGCATGAAAAACAGCGTTTGGCGCATACGTACGCACCTTGGCACCGATCGCGGCCAAATCGTTGATGCTGCCAAGCTCGTTGTTGACATGCATAATGCTGACGAGCACCGTGTTCTCATTCAAGATTTCGTGCAGCCGTTCGACACAAACCGTGCCATCCTCATGCAGCGGTGCATAAAGGATTTCTGCATCATATTGCTTGGCAGCGGCGCGGATCGTTTCAAAAACGGAGGCATGCTCCACCATAGTGGTCACAATCTGCTTGTGCGGAAGGCGAGATGCCTTCAGGGTTCCGAAAACGGCGATGTTATTGGACTCCGTACCGCCGGACGTATAGTATAAATCCTCAGCGGGAACGTGCAGCAGCATGGCCGCGTATTTTCTTGCAGCTGTCACTTCTTTTTCTGCGCCGAAAGCGGCGCCGTATGCGGCGGCCGGGTTATAGTACAGTTCTGTCATAGCGCGATAGGCACGCTGCGCAGCGGGTGCAAGTACCTGCGTGGTCGCGCTGTTATCAAAATAGATCATGGATCGTCCTCTGCTTATTCAATAGTTTCTGCTTTATAGTATGCGAATTCGTTCCAAGCTGCATCTTTTTATACCATACTTTCCCATTTTTGACA
The DNA here is from genome assembly GCA_946185305.1 of uncultured Clostridia bacterium. Classification (GTDB taxonomy): domain Bacteria; phylum Bacillota; class Clostridia; order Christensenellales; family CAG-138; genus UBA3792. The sequence goes on from CAMHJE010000030.1 coordinate 2,840, forward strand.
AGGAATGGACACATATTCCATGCAAAATGTTTACACATTCGTCACGCATCCAAACAATATTTAGTTTATAATACAATACATAATGAAGTATTCTACTTAGGAGGTACCCTATGATTTGTAAAGAATGCGGCGCTTACAATTCGGATCACGCATCCTATTGTAAGGTTTGTGCCGCGGCCCTGAAGGGGGATGTCAGCGAAAACGATGCAGCGGATGTTGTGGAGGATTCCCGTCCCACCCGCCGCTTTGTAAGTCCCTCTTGGACAGCTCCGGCTTTCAAAGCTTCCAAGCCGGCTGCGGCAAAGTCTGCCGAATCCGTTGAAGAAGAGGAAGAAGATCTGTTCATCCATTCGGTGCCTGTGAATAAGCCTGTTCGTCCGATCGACAAGGTAAAAGCAAAGCATGTGATTCCCGACGAACTCGAAACTGAGGACGAGCCGGAGGAAGAGCCGGAAGAAAAGCCGGTGATGGAAGAAATTGTTGAACCGGAGGAAACGGACGACGATTTCGAACCTGCCGAACCGATCGAAGACGTTGAGCCGGAAGAAGAATCCGATGAAGAGTCGGATGCCGATGAGGAACCGGAAGAAGAAGCTGACGAAGATACTTCCGACGATGAAGAGGAAGAAGAATACGTCCCTGTTTATCACAGAAACACCAAGCAGCGTCGGAACAAAATTCCTGCTCGCAGACTGGTTGATGAAGACGAGGATGAAGTGGAGGAAGATTACGAAGAAGATACTTCTGCTTCTGACGAAGACGAAGACGATTCTTATGAATATGAACCGACACCTCCGAAGCGCAAGAAAAAGACCAAGTCCGGCGGTCCGCTGTTCTGGATCCTTTTGATTGCGATAATCGTTGTCATTCTCTGCATCGTTGCGGCAGGCGTGCTGATGGTGATGCAGTCCACCGGCAAGACGCTGTCCTGCGCCGCACAGCAGACGGCGGTTACCAAGACCGGCGATCAGCAGTCGCCCGACACCACGACCAACCAGCCGGTCGGCAGCAATGACGCCAATCCGACCGTCACTTCGGATACCAACGATCCGTACACCGTAAAGACGGAAGAGACTGTGAATGACAAAGGTGAGGAATGCTGGGATTTCCATATCATCGTTCCCGCACACGCCGTCGTCACGATGGTCTTCCCCGCGCAAAACGATTATACACATACCAATACGCAGGATATGACCGTTGAGGTTCGTCTGCTCGTTCCGAAGGCGCAGTTCTATCCGAATGAAAAGCTGACCGACGGCACTTATACGTTCACGCCGGAAATCTTCCTGACCGAAGCGGATGGCACAACGACGACGCTCAAGACGGATCCGCTGACGATCAATTTCCCGCAGCTTTCGATTGAACTTGAAAAGCCTGTTGCCGATGACGAAGGAAAGATCATGGCGGACAAGAATAATTCCGTTGCGATCTCCGGTCATGTGGATGATTATGACGTAGCGGTTTACATCAACGATGAACCTGTTACCGTGTACGCAGGCGGCCTGTTCATGTATGATTACAGCATGACCTCCGACTCCACGGCAGAAGTCACGATCCGCGCCGAGAAAAACAACTATGTTACCGCAACGCAGACGATCAGCGTCGAGCCGTACGTGTTCGTGCCGGATAAGATGGTTCTGACAGTTACCAACGATAAGATCACCGAGATGAAGGCCGACAAGAGCGGCAAGATCACCGTCAAGGGCCTCACGCTTCCGGGCGCAACGCTGACGGCAGCGAGCGATTCGCAGAACGTCCTTTGCGGTTCCGTTACCGTAGACGATGAAGGCAATTTCACCTTCAATGTGACAATGGATACTGCGTTCTACGGTATTTCCACCGTAACGATCAATGCCGAGAAGGAAGACGCGGAATCCGGTTCCGTGAATTGCATTGTATATCGGTCCTATGCCGATAAGGATGCGTTCGTTAAGGGCTACAACAATTCCAAGAAGTATAAGGAAATCGGCAGCGGCGGTAAATACCTGACACTTGCAGAACTGCTTGCGCAGCCCTCCACCTATTCCGGCAATGCTTACGGCCTCCGCGTGACGGCTAAGGTTGCAGAAGTGATCCAAGGAGAAGATGGCTACAGCTACGTTAAGGCAACGCTTGCCGGCAGCAGCGAAGTTGTTTATGTGATTGACCTCGTCGGGAACTGGAATCCGTCCTCGAATGTCGATAAGACCTACAATATCTACGGCAACTTCTTCGGTACGTATGAGGATACCGGCAGTGCTCTGTTCTGCGGATTCTTCGCAAGAAAGAAGTAATGCATGCGGATTTGGGCAAAAACCATCAAACAGCATAAAATGCAAAAGGATGTCGTGCAGGAGTTCGCTTCTGCACGACCCTCTGATTTTAACGGTTGGATTCCTGTTATCGCAGAGCTGTGTCAAGTATTGGATATCGAGCGGCCGGTCATTTTGGAAAAACATATCCGGGATTTAATGACATTTAACCGCGTAATCTTTAAACCCTCCGATTTTATGGATTTTACTTCCTTTGATCGTTTTGAGATTGAAATATTCCCCGAAAAAAAGAAGAATGAAGAGGAATATTTCTTCCCATACTAACGGCGATGAAAGGAGTGATCGCATGAATACGGTAGCTTTGATCCTGATGATTATCGGCTCGCTGAACTGGCTGCTCGTCGGACTGTTTCAGTTTAACCTTGTAGCCTGGATGTTCGGCGCAGGTTCTATTTTAGCCCGAATCGTGTACAGTATCGTCGGTATCGCCGCTGTTTGGGGAATCGCAATGCTGTTTCAGCGCAACGTCAGAGAAACGCGTGTCAGTACGGTAGAAGACTGATCAGTACATACCTGCCATATCTTCACGGCAAACTGCAAAGAGAGGGACGATTTTTCCCTCTCTTTTTGTTGCAAATCATGCGGCAATCCTATATACTTAAGCCATAAACAAAGAATCGAGGATAAAAGACTATGATTTCCGGATGGCAGGAAGAAACAGTTCGTCAGCTTCCCAAGGGGGCATTTTTGATGGTGAAGAACAATCCCATGACAATCGGATGGGCACAGTTCGGCGTGCTGTGGGGAAAACTCTGCGCGACCGTCTATGTACGTCACAGCCGTTATACGCATGATCTGCTTGCAGATTCCGATACGTTTACCATCAGCGTTCCTGCGTATGGTACGATGACAAAGGAATTAGCTTTTTGCGGCAGCAAATCCGGTCGGGATACGGACAAGCTATCCGCGCTCGGTCTGCATACCGTTACAGCCGTCTATGGTGCGCAGAATGGATTCGAGGGCTGCCGCTATCACATCGAATGTCGGATCCTGCACCGAAGTGAATTGGACGAGGCATTAATCGCGGATTCAACTCTGTCCCAGCGGTATTATGCACACGGCGATCCGCACTCCATGTATATCGGTGAAATTCTCGGCGTAACGGAATCATGAAACAGATTGCCTTGATCACAGGCGCCTCCGGCGGGATCGGCGGCGCGATTGCACTTGCATTTGCCAAAGCAGGATATGGCGTTGCAATGCAGTATCATACACATCCCGATAAAGTAGAAGAAATCGCAAATGCGTTTTCTTCCAACGTCCCCTACCAGCTTCTCCCCTGCGATCTCACGGATTGCAACGCTGTGGAAGCTATGGTCAATACGGTGCATCAACGTCTTGGGATCGTAAACGTACTGGTGAATTGTGCCGGAAAGGCGCTGCAGCAAATGGTTTTTACCGATACGACCGATGAAGATGCAGACAACATTTTCCGGATTAACGTACTGGCGCCGATGCGTCTGACGCGTTTACTGTACGATGACATACGAACCACGCAAGGTTCGGTTATACAGATATCGTCCATGTGGGGTGTGACAGGCGCTTCCTGCGAGGTCATTTATTCCGCATCGAAAGCCGCGCTGATCGGCTTTACCAAATCCCTTGCCAAAGAGCTTGCGCCGAGCGGCGCGACAGTAAACTGCATCGCTCCGGGCTTTATTCCGACGGCCATGAATCAGAACCTATCAGCCGTGGAAACGGAAACTTTCCGCGAAGAAACACCCTTGCAGCGGCTCGGTACTCCGCAGGACATCGCAGAAGCCGCCTTGTATTTGGCACATGCCAAATTTGTTACCGGGCAAGTGCTTTCCGTTGACGGCGGCATTGTCATTTAATTCGATACAAAAAAACAAGCAGCGCTTATTTGCGCTGCTTGTTTCTACTCATGTAAAATATTAGTTTTCAGCTACGAATGCCGCGCCGTAGATACCGGCGTCATTTCCGGCGGTAGCAACGACAATCTCGGCAATATCGTCAAAAAATGTCTTTTGCTTGATGTTCTCGCGAAGCGGATTCATAATAAAGTCGCCTGCGCCGCTCACACCGCCGCCGATGGCGATTTTCTCGGGATCGAGGAGATTGATCAGCGAAGCCAAATAGGAGCCCAAATCGTCGATAAACGCGTTCACGATGGCATTGGCAAATTCGTCGCCGGCTTTTGCCGCGTCGATCACCGCTTTTGCGTTATTCCAGCCATAGACCTTGCCATCCTTGGCGAGGCGGGTTGCAGCACAATAGCTTTCCGCACATCCCGCGTTCCCGCAGGTGCAGGGGCGTCCGCCGTTGACAAGGATCATGTGACCGGGCTCGGAGCCATTGCCTCTGCCGCCGCGGAACAGACGACCGTTCAGAATCAACCCGCCCCCCAAACCTGTGCCGAGCGTCACCATCACTGCGGTCATACAGCCGCGAAGCGAACCGATTTTATTCTCGGCAAGCACTGCCGCATCGGCGTCGTTAACAAGATAAACGGGCTTATGTAAACGATCCTCGAGTATTTTTTTCAAAGGCGTGTGATCAAATCCGAGGTTATACGCATTCAGCACGACGCTGGCAGTCGCATCCAAGCTGCCGGGTACGGCGACGCCGATGGAGGTCACGGGCTCTTCCTCATCCTCCGACAGGATATTTACAAGCTGCTCGCAGGTAGCCAATACCTTGTCAAAGTCCTTGTCCTGCGGGAACGGCAACGATCCCTTCCGCTGCAAAACGCCGTCGTCGGTCACAAAACCGGCCGCAATATTGGTTCCGCCGATGTCAAATCCGATTTTTGCCATTTTTCTCTCCTGTTATCGAATAATATTCTTTTGCAAAGACCTTCCAATGATCCATTGATGAAACGGTCTCTCGATACAATACGTTGCAAGGATCGCCGTTGCAAAGGTCAACACGACACCTTCAACGGTTATGATCCATTGCATTTGCGCGCCAAGCGCCGTTACGTCCGCCCCGGAATTGCATCCGAAGGATTTGCGAAGCTGTATGATGATGAAATGATGCCATAGATACACATTGTAGGATACAGCGGCTATGGATCCGAGAACGCGATTATCCAACAATGCGCGTATCGGCTTCGGCGCAATGCACAGACCAAGCACCAGAACCGTATACACAAGCGACAGCGGATAGCGCCATGTCAACTGCCACAGCTGTACCGATGCGGAATGCAGGCAGGCTGTATACATCCATTTCAGGCATGCCAATGCACCGATGACACAAAGCAAACCGAGAATGCTCCAAACCGGCTTCAGCGGTGCGCGATTGACAAACCAGACGTATAGATACGCGCCGAGCATGCCGTTTGCAAATACCGGCAGAAACGACGGAAACCGATTGACCCAAACGCTTAGATCTGTCTGTTTCGAATAGAACAGATAGATAAAGCCGACTCCGAGACCAACCATGCCGATGTAGATCCATACCGGATATCGCAAGAACCATTTGCCGAGCAGCGGCAATATCGCATAGAAAATCAGCTCGATCACAACGGTCCACAATACGCCGTTAATCGCCGTAAACAGATATGTATCCGCACGAAGCATGAACGTAAAACTCAAATGCGTCAGCAGATCCCTCCACATAAAGGCTGTTCTTCCGGCATAAGTCCCTTGCAGAAGCGCAACGACGAACATGACGATTACCGAGAAATAATAGCTCGGTAAGATTCTTGCCGCTCTTTTCCGATAAAATACGCCGACTGAATCTATGGTCGTTCCCTCAAAGTGCTGCCGAGCATAGGGCAAAAAGAGAACAAACCCGGACAGCAGAATCATCAAATCGACGCAAAGATATCCGCAGCGTCGCAGCAAATTGAAGTCGATGGAACTGAACCCGAACCGCTCCAACGCAGGCGCCGGGTAATACGGCATCAGCCATGTTTGCTGCCAAAAATGGAACCATACGATAATCAGGATCGCGACTGCGCGGATCCCGTCCAGCACACCGATATGCTTTGTATCATAGGCAAACCACCGGCTGCCGTTTTTCGCTTGTTCCATACTTCCCTTATTATAATCAAAACAGACGCGTTTTTCAATCCCTATTTTATCGAAAAAACATCGCCGAAGCGATGTTTCAGTACATTGTATTGCGTATGATATTATTCCCACTCGATAGCGCCGATGCTGTCCAGATACTGTTCGCTGTATTCCAAATAGTCATCGACAAAGCGCATGCAGTACATTTTCTGCTCGGGGAACTCCTCTGTGAGCTTGCCGAACAAAGCGTCAAACGCTGCATCATCGTCGTATTCAGCGCCGTCGTTTACGCCGGAATCCTCCATGAACTGTTCATCCAGCGTCACAACACGATCCAACATCGCGTCAAAAACATCCGCAGGCAGAATCAGAAAATCACCCTGCTCCGTAAACTTTTGTTTGATAAATGCTTTGGCATTTTCCAAGCTGTATTCTTCTTCCATAGTAGCCTCCTGTCAGCTTATGGATTCAGTATACCACGATTATCTGAAAATTCTACCCCCAATTTTGAATTCCGCATAATTTCGGAAAGCGAGGCTCGACTGCCATACGATCCGAGCGCCGATAACAGATCTTCTTCATCTATCATTCCAACAGGACGATTTCGATCGTCCAGTACGCAAATCATGTGGTAGGCGCCGGAATGCATCTCGCTGACTGCTTTGCTGAGAAGTGCTGTTTGCCGCAGCACAATTGCATGAACAGGCAACGCCTTTCCTTGCAACAGGACTTGACGATGCTGGAGAATCGTATTCGCACCTGCCGAATCCCTGCGGATAAACGCGGTTATGGAGCATGCAGACATGGATACAGCGAACAAAAGCATACCGGCTTCCCTTCGCTGTAAAAGCTCCCATGCGCCGAAAAACATACCAATCACTTCCATACAGAATGATGTCAGCATCATGATGTTTCGGACAAATCTTTGCGTATGCACGCGTTCTAGGACGGATTGCAGCACTCTGCCGCCATCTAACGGGAAAACCGGCAAAAGATTGCCGAACCCGAGGACGAGGTTTGCCGTCAAAAACGAACTGAGAAAAGCCGGTGCGGACGTATGAAAATGCAGCAGCAAGGCGACGGCGCCTGCGGCAACACAATTTGCAGCCGGTCCCGCGATTGCTATCCAAGCCGTATTTCGCCCTTCCCCGTCCGCTGTGTCAAGCTGCATCCATGCACCGAATGGCGTCACGCGGAGAATATCGATCCTAAACCCCGTTTTTCGGGCTGTTAGTATATGTGCCGTTTCATGCAAACCAAGAGCAAGGATCGCACAAAAAACGACATGCCACGGATACAGAATCAAGTAAGCACAAAGGATCGGTACGGTTACAAGGGAAATGGATATTTCCGTGTTTCCGACATTACAGCATCGCATTACGTCCGTGCACGGATAGGTCAATATATTGCGAAGGATCCTGCTGCAATCCGGCTTTTTCTACAGCAATGTACAAACTTCTGCCGACCGGAACGCTGCCAAGCAGCGTATCGGCCTGCACGGTATCATTCTTATGCAGTTCGATTGTTTCAAGTCCGTATATTTTCAGAACAATATCATCTTCCCCGGCAATCGAAACGCAATTGCCGTATTGTGCATCTGTATCAATGGATAATACTTTACCCTCTATTCCCGCACGCACGGTTTCTTCGGCGGCGGATAATCGCAAAAGCATCAAGTCGCGCAGCAATTCTACGTCGTTGGCTTTGACCGGCGCAGACCATTTTGCTTCACGTTCCACAAATCGCAGCGCACCGAGCGCGTCGTCCGTCGGCAGCGGTTCGTTGCTTGTGAAGCTGCCGACCTCCTTCCATCCTTCAGATGGTACGCCTGTCATGTGGATGGCAAAAGCCGCTAACATCATAAAGAAGCAGACGCCGATTTTAATGGCGTTCTTCCCCGTCCATAGATCGTTTGTTGATTTTTTAGCTGCCCCTTCCCCGTTCACGGTAAAATCGGAAACGCGATGGAGCTGCTGCGACGTGGAATGTACTTCAACAGTATGCAGTTTCATAGGAATTCCCTCCTTTGCAACAATTTACGTAGCTGTCGGGAAATCTATGACAGAAAAAGACTCCCAAATCGTATTTGGGAGCACTTGCAGTCTTAGGATACCGGCGGCTGCGTCGCATCGACGTAGGGAAATGCCGGATCGCCTTCGATATCTTCGATTCGCCAGTTGTCGGTATACGGCGATTCGCCCGGAATGATCTTGAGCCGAACGGGCGGCGGTGTTGGCAAAACAAGCTGTTCGCGGATCGCTTTGGTTTCCATATCATTTTTGCTGCCTTCGCGGACGATACAGGTAGTATCATAACTGATGTTATAATAAATCCACCGCGCATCCGGGACGGTCAGACGGACACACGCATGCGACGCTTTCGTGCCGAGGTTATTATAGACGGTCGTTTGATATGTACTTAAGTCGGACTTAGTATACAGGATCGAATGGAAATATGTACGGCTGCGGATTAGCGACCAATACTGCGCAAATTCCCCCGTGCCGACAAATCGCCCGAAGCGCAATTTAACAGGCTGCATTTTCCAATTTCCGAGACGGGTTTCGGAGCCGACGCGTGAGCTGCCGGAGGAACAGAGCATATACCGTACGGGTATCGTGTATTCTCCGTTAGCGTCTTTTCTGTAAACCAAAACGACTTGCCAATAGGTATCGACAATGATCTGATAGGTGTCCGGCGAAGGATAGTATTTCGGCAGTATGTATTTTGTCTCATCAAAAGGATGATCTACGTCCAAGTCGCCTAAACTGCCGACAAGCTCTTCAAACGACATATTGACGGTCGGCGCATAATAGGAAAACGGGATTTCCGTCGGCTCCGGTGTGGGGGTCGGTATCGGTGTAGGCGTCGGTTCCGGCGTCGGAACAGGCGTGAAGCCCGGCGTATAGGTAGCGGAGACGATCTCGGCGGCAATGACCGGAAGGCTTGTAGCCGGCACGCCTGTGACGATTTCGGAGGTATGCTGTACGGTTTCCTGTTCGCTCGACCGCGCAGATGCCTCTACGGCGTCCGGCGAACTGCATGCGAGACAGGAAAGCAGCGAAACAGCGGCGAGCGCCGTTGCGGTGCATGTATGAAGATGGTGCAAAAAATGTCTGTTCATAACAGAATTATTGTAACACAAGCGATTTTTCAGGTAAAGAATCAAATATGTTATTTCTGTAAATCTTCTGCGAATTAGGTGATTCTCGATAAGAGCAAATACTATCGCAAAAAAATGCCTGCCCGTACGGCAGACACTTTAAAAACGATCACAAGCTGATGTATTATGTTTTGATAATAAACTTTTCTCCGCATTTATGGCAGGTCACACGAATCTTGCCTTTATTGCGCGGCGCACGCTGCTGCTGCTTGCACTTGGGACACCGGAAATACTTGTAGGTATTGCGATTGCGCCAACGCTCTTTCAGCCCCTCCCACTTGCGGCGAACCTTATTCGCTTGATACAGATAGCGGGTATTCTCTGCCTGCCGTTTGCCGACATTGCGGGAGAAGGCGCGAAAGATACTGTATACACACAGCGCCAATCCGCCGAGATAGAAAACCCAGTACAAAACACGAAATACAACGGATGCAACGGCATGTGCCGCAAGTGCGCTGCTGATGATGGTGAAGACCAAGGCAATCAGCAGAAGTCCGAATCCGAACCCGCTGCAGAAGCGGGCAAAATCATCTGTACCGTTTCTGCCCTGCATGAAACGAATCAGTTTATCACGAAATTTCAAGATATGATATCCTCCTTAGTTTTCCGACGGTGCTTGGTTATATACAGCCTGATAACCCGAATCGGACGGATACGGCGTCGACGCATACAAAAGCGGTGCGCAAATGCAGCGTCCGAGGGACAGCAGCATGAATCCGATGAACAGCATGCGCAGGATACGATACAGCCGGAACGACACATGATAAACCTGCCGATCCTGCGGATCTTCCTGCCCGAATACGGAGTCCCAGCCAAACGGAGGCTCGTTTTCATCCTGCTGCTTTCTGCCGGTATAGGAACCGCCGTAATATCCGTTGCCGGATTGTCCGTAGCCCTGATTGGAGCCGTACGGATTCCGATTTCCGTAGCGGTAGTAGGCAGAGAAGGGATCGGCACCATTGGTGTTATAATAGCTGCTTTGGCTTTGCTGCGCACGATAAGCGGCACGTTTTTCCGCTGTCTTGATTTGATCGTAGGCAACGTTCACATCGTTCATACGCTGCGTAGCGGTGGGGTCATTCGGGTTCAGATCCGGATGGTACTTTTTGGCGAGCTTGCGATACGCATTGCGAATTTCATCATCCGTTGCGGTCTCGGGAACGCCGAGCACGGTATAGGGATTCTTTGCCATAGGCGCTCCTTTCCGAAACTCCAAGTACTGTATATGTTACGCAATTTTTGACGATTCGTCAATGCCTTTCACAAGAATGTTGCATTTTCGGTCCGATATTGTCACAGCCTGTTTTGCGCGCGCATAAAAGGAAGCGGCCCCTCTTTTTAGGGCCGCTTCCCGTTTGTCATCAATACATGCCGCCCATACCTGCGCCACTCATATCGGGCGCAGCGGGTTCGGGCTTCGGAATATCTGCAACGATGCTTTCGGTCGTGAGAACCATAGCTGCAACGGATGCCGCATTCTGAAGAGCGGAACGGGTCACCTTGGTCGGATCGACAATGCCCTTGGAAGCCATATCGCCATAGGTATCGTTGGCAGCGTCATAGCCGTAACCCGGCGTCTTTTCGCGCTTGATATTCTCGACCACAACGGAGCCTTCCACGCCGGCGTTCTTAGCAATCTGACGGATCGGCTCTTCGAGCGCGCGAAGAACGATTTCCACACCGGTCTTCTTATCGCCGGTGCAGGTCTCGGCATACGCTTTGACGCGATCCAGCACAGACAGCAATGCAACGCCGCCGCCCGGAACAATGCCTTCTTCGACCGCGGCACGAGTCGCCGCGAGAGCATCTTCCATGCGCATCTTGAGTTCCTTCATTTCGACCTCAGTAGCCGCACCGACAGATACGACAGCAACGCCGCCTGCGAGCTTGGCAAGACGCTCCTGCAGCTTCTCACGGTCGTAATCGGAGGTCGTTTCCTCCATCTGTGCACGAATCGACTTGATACGCGCTGCGATTTCAGCGGGATCGCCTGCGCCGCCTGCGATCACGGTGTTTTCCTTATCCACCTTGACCTGCTTCGCGGTACCCAGGAGATCAATCGTGGTATCCTTGAGATCCATGCCAAGCTCGTCAGAAATGACCTGACCGCCGGTGAGAATGGCGATATCCTGCAGCATGGCTTTGCGTCTGTCGCCAAATCCGGGCGCCTTGACGGCTACGCAGGTGAATACGCCGCGGAGCTTATTGATCACCAGCGTTGCCAGAGCTTCGCCCTCGACATCCTCGGCAATGATCAACAGCTTCTTGCCGCGCTGTGCGATCTGCTCAAGCAGCGGAAGAATCTCCTGAATATTGCTGATTTTCTTTTCGGTGATGAGAATATACGGATCTTCCAGAACCGCTTCCATCTTGTCGGTATCGGTGGCCATATAAGCGGAGCAATAGCCGCGGTCAAACTGCATACCTTCGACGATATTCAGCTCGGTTTTCATCGTCTTGCTCTCTTCAATTGTGATGACGCCATCCTTGCCGACCTTCTCCATCGCGTCGGAGATCATCTTGCCGACTTCCTCGCTGCCTGCGGAAATGGCCGCAACCTGCTCAATCGCCTGCTTGGAACCGACCGGCACGGAAAGCTCACGGAGTCCTTCGACAGCTTCGTTCACGGCTGCTTCGATGCCTCTGCGGACGACCATCGGGTTGGCGCCTGCGGCAACGTTGCGGAGACCTTCACGAACCATCGCCTGTGCAAGCAGCGTAGCGGTCGTTGTGCCGTCACCGGCAACATCATTCGTCTTGGTTGCAACTTCCTTGACAAGCTGCGCACCCATATTTTCAAACGGATCTTCAAGCTCGATCTCCTTGGCGATTGTAACACCGTCGTTGGTGATCAGCGGCGCACCGAACTTGCGCTCGAGGACAACGTTTCTGCCCTTCGGTCCGAGAGTGATTTTAACGGTATCGGCGAGCTGATTCAAACCGCTCTCCAAAGCCTTTCTTGCATCTTCACCGTATTTCAACTGTTTAGCCATAACAAGTTACCTCCGTTTCTTTATTCCACAATCGCAAGAATATCGTTCTGTTTGACAATGATATATTCGGTACCATCGAGCTTGATTTCTGTGCCGGCGTACTTGGAATAAACGACTTTATCACCGACCTTAACAGCCATCCCGACTTCCTTACCGTCAACCATGCCGCCCGGGCCGACCGCAATAACTTCCGCCATCTGCGGCTTTTCCTTGGCGCTGCCGGCAAGCAGAATGCCGCCCTTGGAGACCTCTTCCGTCTCAACATTCTTAATCACGACACGGTCAAACAACGGTTGCAATTTCATGATGAATCATCCTCCTGTGTTTCGTTTAGCACTCATTCTTTTCGAGTGCTAATCATTGTTTACATTATAGTCTCGGTGTTCTGCAAAGTCAATCGGGGAAATGCAACGAAGTTGTGAACTATGGATCAGCACAATTTTTACCAATGCTTTAAAAAATGCAGTTCGGATTTCGTACAGTCGTTAAATATTTTGAAAAAATGCCGTGTTTTGGAAAAATAATGCTTGCAATAAAGGGCTTTGTATGGTATACTTTCATCCGTTCGTAACGGCGTGTTCGTTATGGACGAATCTTATAGGGGGTGAAATGCTTTGGCAAACATCAAGTCCGCAATCAAGCGTGCAAGGATTACGAAAGATGAGAATCTCCGCAATCGTATGGATAAATCCGCTCTGAAGACTTCTATCCGCCGTTTTGACGAGTCCGTCGAAGCTGGTGACAAGGAAGCTACGGAGAAGACATATCTGAGCGCAGTCAAGACGGTTGATCAGAGTGCTGCGAAGGGTATCATTCATAAGAATGCGGCCAATCGTAAAAAGGCACAGCTCGCGAAAAAGCTTGCTGAGTCCAACAACTGATTAAGCCCCTGAAGCTGCAAGCATGCACAAGCTCCCGATGCGGAGCTTTTTTTGTTGTTCGGATTTCGACAATCAACACTATGAAAACAGGTATTTATCTGTTATAATACACGTTGGAGGTGATATCATCATGCAAAAGAAAACATTCTTCGGGAACACGAAATCCGGCGAGCCCATTTATCGGTATACGTTAACCAATATAAACGATATGCAGGCCGACATTATGACACTCGGCTGCACGCTGACCTCTTTGATCGTTCCGGCCAAAAACGGGTCGGTCGATGTATGCCTCGGCTATGATACGCCTTCCGAATACGAGCAGCATCGAACCTTCTTCGGCGCGATCTGCGGCCGCTTTGCCAATCGTATTGCGGAAGGAAAATTCAAGCTGCATGGCAAGAGCTATCAGCTTGCCGTCAACGACGGCCCGAATCATCTGCACGGCGGACCGAACGGATTTGCGTTTCGCGTATGGGACGTTGCCGAAGCCGATACGCAGCATGTAACCTTTACCCGTGTGTCTTCGGACGGTGAAGAATATTACCCGGGAAATCTCCGCGTGTCTGTCACCTATACTCTTGATGACGACAATACTTTGTCTATTCGATACGATGCAATATCCGATGCCGATACGATCCTGAATCTGACCAACCATGCGTATTGGAATTTGAACGGACACGATTCCGGCAGCGTAGAACACCATACGCTGACCCTCCCTGCCTCCTATTATTGTCCCACCGACAGCCATGCGCTCGTCAACGGCGAGCTTGCGGATGTGACCGATACGCCGTTTGATTTCAGAACGAAGCAAATGATCGGATCCCGCATTGACACCGCAGACGTGCAGCTTTCCTACGGGCTTGGCTATGATCATTGCTATTTGCTCGACGGTGAAGAGCCTGTCCGGCTTGTGGGTGACCGAACGGGAATCGAGCTTGCCGTTTCCACAGATCTGCCCGCCATACAGCTGTATACAGCCAATCAGCTTGCTGCGCACAAAGGAAAGAACGGCGCCGTATACGGGCCGCGTGCGGCAGTATGCTTGGAAACGGAACAGGTTCCCGATGCGCCGAATAAGCCGCAGTTCCCTTCCGCCGTGCTGAAAGCCGATGAGCCTTTTGTCTCCGTAACAAAGCATCATTTTACGTTTTAAGGAGGAACCGGTATGCTGACCGCCTATCCGCGTCCGCAGCTTCAGCGCGACAGCTATTTTTGCTTGAACGGCGAATGGGAGTTAACGATCGCGCAGAAGGATTCGGACATGGAAAACGCCTTCTTTACCGTTATCCAAGTCCCCTATCCGCCCGAATCCAAGGCCTCCGGCGTCGGACGCAGAATTGCCGCCGATGAAGTGATGTACTATCACAAAACGTTTTCCGTTCCCGTTCCGGCAAATCAGGATAGAACCATTCTGCATTTCGGCGCAGTTGATCAGCAATGTGAAGTGATGTTGAACGGACAGCGGCTTGGAGAGCATAAGGGCGGTTATCTACCCTTTTCGTTCGATATCACCGATGTACTGCAGGAACGCAATGAATTGATCGTAAAAGCCGTCGATACGCTGGATCATACCTATCCATGGGGAAAGCAGAGAAACGATAACGGCGGCATGTGGTATACGCCGTTTTCCGGTATCTGGCAAACCGTATGGATCGAACAAGTGCCACAGCGTTATATCACTTCGCTGAAGCTGACGCCTTCGCTCCGCGATGTTCGTATCGAGATCAGCGACAATACGGGTAAGGCGGCAGAAACGGAGCTGGTTGTCGAAACTCCGAACGGGTCGCTGACATGGCGGTTTTGTGCAGACGCTGTCAACGTACCGATTCCCGCGCCGAAACTATGGACGCCGGAGAATCCTTATCTTTATCGGTTTTCGATTCGCCGCGGCGAGGATGCAGTCAAGAGTTATTTTGCCATGCGAACAGTTTCCGTCGGTGAAGTGGATGGCATTCCGAGAATTCTGCTGAATGGAAAACCGTATTTCTTCCATGGACTGTTGGACCAAGGCTATTGGGAAAACGGAATTTGCCTGCCCGATTCGGACGACGGCTATGAAAAGGATATCCGGTTTGCAAAATCGCTTGGCTTCAATATGCTGCGCAAGCACATCCGTATAGAGCCCTTACCGTTTTATGAAGCGTGCGACAGACTGGGCATGATTGTGTTTCAAGATTTTGTCAATAATGGACCGCATCGGTATTATCGGGACACGCTGCTGCCGAACATCGGGTTTGTCTATGAGAACGATACGAAAAGACGGCTTCCCGAAGCCGTCAAAGCCGTGTTCCGACAGACTATGGCGGACACCGTCAGACATTTGTATAATGCGCCATGTATCGCATATTGGACAGTTTTCAATGAAGGCTGGGGCCAGCACGACGCAGACGCAATGTATGCCCTGCTGCAATCGCTGGATGATACGCGCGTGATCGACGCCACCTCCGGTTGGTTTTGGCAAAGCCAGTCCGATGTGGACAGTTACCACATGTATTTCGCACAGCTGAAGCAATTCGGCGGAAAACGCCCGCTTGTGCTTTCTGAGTTCGGGGGCTATTCCTATAACAGCGACGGCAAACGATACGGGTATCGTTTCTTCAAAACAGAGCAGGCTTACCGGGAGGCAATTTGCAAGCTGTATCGGGAGCAGATCATTCCGGCCGTCAAAAAGGGACTATGCGCCGCTGTTTACACACAGATAAGCGATGTGGAAGATGAACAAAACGGCTTGATTACATACGACCGAGCCAAGGAAAAGGTATCGGCTTACGACATGCTGCCGATAGCAAACGAGCTGTACGGACAAATACAAGGATGGAATACGCAAGCGCCCTGCCGGTAACGACAAGGCGCTTTTCTTATGCAGGCGAAAGCCGGAATACGCACAGTTCATGGGGATTATGAATGCGAAGCAAAAGCTCGGTGTCGCCGAGTCCGCGGGAAACATACATTGTTGTCCCCTGTTTTTTGTATAGACCGGACGTGTATTTCGGGAAAATGCCCTGTCCCGGCGCAAAAAGCGCAACATTTCCGATGCGGATTTGCCCACCGTGCGCATGGCCGCATAGAATCAGATCGGCGCCGCTTCCTGCATAGTCGGGAAACAGCTCCGGACGGTGGCAAAGGACAAGGTTGAACCGCTTCGGCCGGATACGACTTGTCAGCTCTTCCCTGCTTGCCCGCTGCTTTAAGCCGATGATGTGCAGATCTTCAACATCCGTTTCCGCGTTTCGCAGCAGGATAGCACCTTTATCAGCGATAGCCTTTAAGTACCGTTCGCCAGTTTCATTGAGCGCAGCCTCATGATTGCCCTCCACAACATATACGGGAACATGCGGAACAAGCTTATCAATCAATGTAAAGGCGTTTTGATGTGCCGTCGCCTTATGGCGGTTGAAAAGATCACCGGTGCACACAACGAAATCGGGCTTTGGGGCAAGCACGGCTGAAACAAGCCATGATTGCTTTTCGCCATACAGGTGGTTATGCAAATCGGAAATCTGCACAATCGTATAGGACCGAGTCAGCTTGCCACTGCGGATTTCGGAATTAGAAATTTTAAACGGTTGTTTTACGCGTTCCATTGGTATTTTTCCATGATAACATTTCCGTCACTGTTAAATTCTACGCCATCCTTTTCCAAAAGATACACCTGCTCCTGAAAACCGCCGAAAGCAAACGCAGGAGACGGTCTGCCGTCTCGGTTAACGACCCGGTAGCACGGGATCCCGTCAGGATCCGGATTCACATGCAGCGCATAGCCGACAACGCGTGCCCATCGCGGATTACCGGCAAGCCGTG
>CAMHJE010000031.1:0-19643 GCA_946185305.1 uncultured Clostridia bacterium
GTTGAGCAAAAGTCCGCGTGGGATTGATGTGGTATCTTTAACTTTGGGAAACTCCGTTCTCCCACTTGGAAACGGCTTGAAACGAGATGTTCAGCTTTTCGGCCAGCTCCTTTTGCGTCATGCCTGCCGACTTCCGAAGCTGCTGTATATAATGTCCGATTTTTAAGGTATCCATATTGTTGCTCCTTTTCTCTTTCCTGCGGTCCGCAGAACCATCATACCGTAAAGTACGGGATTCGTAAATAACGGGAAAATTGAGAAATTTCTACTTTCAATAGAATGGCAGAAAAACGCCCGCTGCAAAAAGCGGGCGCAGAGGAGGAAACGAGTCAGTCAATTTGAGGCAAGCTCGCAAAGCTCTTGGCAAGCTCCTCGTCGGTCGGGATATAGTCGGTCATTTCGCCGTTGTGGAAGCGTTCGTAAGCGACCATATCGAAGTAGCCGGTGCCGGTCAGACCGAACACGATGTTTTTGGCTTCGCCGGTTTCCTTGCATTTTTCGGCTTCGTCGATGGCAACCTTGATCGCGTGCGCGCTCTCCGGCGCGGGAAGGATGCCCTCGACGCGGGCGAACTGCTCCGCCGCCTTGAACACGTCGGTCTGCACGGCGGTCGTCGCTTCCATATAGCCCTCGTCGTACAGCTCGGACAGCGTGGAGCTCATGCCGTGATACCGCAGGCCGCCCGCGTGGTTCGGCGCGGGGATGAAGCCGGAGCCGAGCGTGTACATCTTCGCAAGCGGACAGACCTTGCCGGTGTCGCAGAAGTCGTAGGCATAGCGGCCGCGCGTGAGGCTCGGGCAGGATGCCGGCTCGACCGCGATGATGCGGTAGTCCTTTTCGCCGCGCAGCTTTTCGCCCATGAACGGCGCGATCAAGCCGCCGAGGTTCGAGCCGCCGCCCGCGCAGCCGATGATAATGTCCGGCACGATGCCGTACTTGTCAAGCGCGGCCTTGGTTTCCAGTCCGATCACGCTCTGGTGCAGCAGCACCTGATTCAGCACCGAGCCGAGCACATAGCGGTAGCCCTCATGCGAAACGGCGTCCTCAACGGCCTCGCTGATCGCGCAGCCCAACGAGCCGGTCGTGCCGGGAAACTCGGCAAGGATTTTGCGCCCGACCGCGGTGGTGTCCGACGGGGACGGCGTGACATGCGCCCCGTAGGTCCGCATGACCTCTCTGCGGAACGGCTTTTGTTCATAGGAGACCTTGACCATGTAGACCCTGCAGTCGAGCCCGAAGTACGCGCAAGCCATCGACAGCGCCGTGCCCCATTGCCCCGCGCCGGTCTCGGTCGTCACGCCCTTCAATCCCTGCTGCTTTGCGTAATATGCCTGCGCGATGGCGGAATTCAGCTTGTGGCTGCCGCTTGTGTTGTTGCCCTCGAATTTATAATAGATGTGCGCGGGCGTGCCGAGCTTTTCCTCCAGGCAGTAGGCGCGCACCAGGGGCGAGGGCCGGTACATCCGGTAGAACGAACGGATCTCCTCCGGGATCGGGAGGAAGCGGTCGTCGTTATTCAGCTCCTGCGCCACAAGCTCGCGGCAGAACACGCCCGAAAGCTCCTCGGCGGTCATCGGCTTGCCGGTGCCGGGGTTCAAAAGCGGCGCGGGCTTTGTGGGCATATCCGCGCGGACGTTGTACCAGGCGGAGGGCATTTCGGCTTCGGTCAGATATATTTTATACGGAATCGGTTCCATGATGATGTTTCCTTTCTGTTTGCAATGGCGGATAGGGGATCGGTGTGACAAGGTGTTTCCTCTCCGTTCACCATCGTCTTGACTTTCGGATCATGTGTGCCTCCTTGGGGTTGTTTTGCATCGACGCGCGATAGCGTTGTGTCTCCAAAGCCTTTGGCTTTGATGTCGCCGCGGCACTCGCCGCGATTTCGCTGTTTTCCTTTGGAAAACAAAACGATCCCGTCCCATTGCCGGGACAGGATCGAAAATTCCTGCGGTGCCACCCTGCTTGGCGCGTATGCGCCCACTTTTGTGTATGCTGTCACATACCGGCGTTTGTTGACGGAGCGCCGCTCCGGCTTCCATACTCCGCCTGCGCGTTTCCGGTCGCCCTCCGAAGGCCATTCCGTTCGGCCGCTTTTCGCCGCGATCCCACCGCCCGCAGCTCTCTTTGCAAAAGCCCCTCCGACGTACTTACCCTTCATCCTCGGTTTATGCAAGCATAGCACACGAACCGTGCCTTGTCAAGCACTTTATATATGATATGGGATTTTTCAGCAAAAATACCCCTGCTCCAGCCACGCCTTTGCCTGCCGCAAAACCGGCAGCTCGCGGCGGGCGAGCAGACGCCCCAAGGGGGAATCGGTGCATTTTTCGTATTCCGCAACGGCCTCGTCGTAGGACAGGGCAAGTGTGGAAAGGTGAAAGCTCTCGATCTCGTCGCGCGTCATGTGCGTCTGGCCGAACGACCGGACGCGGCACAGGTAATAGCGGTTTCGGTTTTGCCGATGCAGCAGGTTATAGGCGTCGCGCACGGTGCCGAGACAGCACAGAATTTCCGCATCCGCGCCGAGCTCCTCTTTCAACTCGCGCAGGATCGCGGCCTCGTCGGTCTCGCCCGGCTCCACGCCGCCGCCGGAGGTTTCGATCAGCGTCGCCTTGCCGAACTCGTCGTTGCGGTGCACGCGGACAAAATAGAACATGCCGCTGCCGTCAGTCACGATGGCGCGGACGATGGCGCGCTCATGGTCGAAATACGTATACGGCCATTCCGTGTCGTTCAGCCGGATATCCAGCTCCGGCAGCGCATGCTTTTCGGTTTCCATAGCGATTTCCTCCGTCGTTGTGCGGCGTCAGGCAAAATAGCCTTCCTCCTGCAGCATTTGCAAGACGTGCGCTTCGCGCCACGGCATCCCCCAGCCGAGGCCCTTTGCGTCGGCGGCAAGATTGGCGTCGATCACGGCCTTCGGATCGGCCCATTCGAGCGTGAAGCCCTCCTCGATCTCATAAGCGTCCCGGTCGGTCGGAACCGGATCGGGCAGCACGTCGCACAGGTAATAGTAATTCATCTGCTCGAAGATATGCCCGCCGTCCTTCGACAGCCGGATGCGCGGCACCATGCCGTAAGGCTTTGCGGTTTCGGGCCGCACGACAAGCCCGGCCTCCTCGCGCGTTTCGCGGCAGAGCGTTTCAAGCTGCGTTTCGCCCGCGTCGATGCCGCCGCCGGGGAACTTATAGTAGCCGTACCGCGTGACATGCTCCATGGCGACCTTGCCGCCGCGCCGGATGATCGCCCGCACGGAAGGCCGCACAAACCGCGGCAGCGCGGGGTCGTAGTCGTGCTTATCCATCGAAAAAAGCTTGCGCATATTACCCCTCCATAAACAGCGCGCGGATCGCCGCCGAGATGTCCTCGACGCGCACAAGCTGTACGCCGCTGTCGCTTGCCTTGGCGCGGGCGGGCACTAAAATTTTCGTATAGCCGAGCCGCGCGGCCTCGCGGATGCGCGTATCGAGCTGTGCGACCGGGCGAATTTCGCCGGTCAGACCGACCTCGCCGAGCAAAACCGTATGCTCGGGCAGCGGCTTATCGAGCACCGCCGAGGCAAGGCACATGGCGGTCGCCAGATCCGCGCCGCGGTCGAGCACGCGCAAGGAGCCCGCAATATCGCAATACACGTCCTTATCGGACAGGCGCAGCCGCGCCTTGCGTTCCAAGACCGCGAGCAGCATGTTCAGACGGTTGTTGTCAAGCCCGATGGCCGTGCGACGCGGGCTGCCGAACGCGTTTGGGGCGAGCAAGGACTGTACCTCGCAGAGCAGCGGGCGGGAGCCCTCGAGCACGCAGGTGATCGCGCAGCCGATGCTGTTTTTGCCGGACACAAACAGCGCGCTCGGGTCCTCGACCTCGCGCATGCCGGTATCGCTCATTTCAAAAACGCCGAGCTCGTTGGTCGAGCCGAAGCGGTTCTTGACCGCGCGCAGCAGCCGAAGCCCTTCATGCCGCTCGCCCTCGAAGTACAGCACGGTATCGACGATGTGCTCTAAAACGCGCGGGCCTGCGATGGCACCGTCCTTGGTGACGTGGCCGACGATCAGCACCGCGGTGCCGGTTTCCTTGGCGTAGCGCGTTAAAACGGCGGTCACGGCGCGGACCTGGCTGACGCTGCCCGCGGCGCTTTCGGCGGTTTCGGACTGCATCGTCTGCACCGAGTCCACGATCAGCACGGCGGCCTTGGACGCCTTGGCCTCCTCGATCGCGTTTTCGACGCTCGTTTCACAGTAGAGCAGCGGGTTGTTCTTTACGCCGAGCCGGTCGGCGCGCAGGCGAATCTGCGAGCGGCTTTCCTCGCCGGAGACGTACAGCACCGTGCGCGTTTCGGACAGCGTATCGGCAACCTGCAGCAGCAGCGTCGATTTGCCGATGCCGGGATCGCCGCCGAGCAGCACGACCATGCCGTCCACCAGCCCGCCGCCGAGCACGCGGTCAAGCTCCCCGATGCCGGTGGAGCTGCGCTTTTGCGCATCGACGAGCACCGATTGCAGCGGCACGGCCTTGGCGCCCGCCGTGCGCGTCGAACGCTTCGGACTGACGCGCTCCTCCTCGACAAGCGTGTTCCAGCTGCCGCATTGCGGGCATTTGCCCATCCAGCGCGGCGTCTCATAGCCGCACTCGCCGCAGACAAAGATCGTTTTTTCTTTCATGTGCATTTACCATCGGGGATTGCTGTTGTTCCTTTTTCTTCTCGCGGTGAAGAAAAAGGAACCGAAAAAGAAGCCGAAGAAAGGCTTGGTCGGAATATCGCTGAACAGAAAAATCCTTGCCTTCTTTTCTTGGTATCTTTTTTTCTTCCTCATGGAAGAAAAGAAGTACATCGGAATCCTGCTCCCAACACCCTATTCAATCACCATCAGCTCCGTGATGTCCTTGTCGCGCCATGTCACGTCCATCCAGAGCACATACTTTTCGCCCGCCGTGAGCAGCATCGCCTGTTCGTCGCTGCGTGTCGTGCAGAACGTCGTGCCGTCCGCCGGGAAATAGACATAGTTTTTATCGTAGCGGTTGTAGGCGATGAACGTGTCGCCGAGCGCGAACGTGTGCACGCCCGCTGCGACGGTCGTCACGCTGCCGTCGTCGTTCACAAGCAGCAGATCTGCGTCCTCGCCGTGGTTCGCGGAAAGGTACGCAAGGAATTTGCCGTTGTACTTCGGATCGTGCACGAACGTTCCGGTTTCGATGACGCGCCGGTCATCGGTCGAAAGCGTCCACGCGGTCAGGCGTCCGGCGCTGTCCACATAGTAGATCGTGTCGTCATAGCCGCACGGCGTGGAGAGCGCGTATTCGCTGTTGTCAAAGATTTCGAGCGTGACCGATTCGAGCGTGATGAGATCGCAGGCAAACAGCTTGTCGCGGCTCTGTCCGGTGCGCTCGATCCAGACGACCGTGCTGCCGATCAGCTGCGGCTTGGGCATACCGGTGTGCACGATTTTGACGGTCTTGGCCTGACTTGTCACGCGGTCATACGCAACGATGCGCCCGCCGCCGGCGGCGGTGGCGTCGAGGTAGACGATCCAGCGCGCGTTCAGCTGCGGAAACCGGATGCTCTTGTACTGCACGGGGAGCGCCAGGAACGAATGTGTGTCGGTCGCCGGGTCATAGGTGCAGAGCCGCGTGAAGGCCGCCATGCCGTCCGGCGTGTAGTTGCCCGCTGCAAAGACGATCTTGCCGTCATATACGATGGGATCGGTGACGTACTGGAACTCCGGTACGACGATCTCCTTCTGCATCGAGGTGAGATCGGCGGTGTACAGAGCATGATCCTTGGCGGGGTCGGGCGTCGGGGAAGGGGAAGGGGTCGGGATCGGGGTCGCGCCGATGGGCGTCGGCGTCGCAAACGGCGAAATGCCCTGCGCGAGGTTGCACGAAAGCGGGTATACGAAACGGTACAAAAACCAGACCGTGCCGCCGAGGATGGCAAGCCCGATCAGGATTTGAAAATATGGCGCGATGCGCAGACGGTTGAACCGCCCTTTGCCGCCGGTGGAACGATAGCGCCGTTCATGCTTCATGGCCTATATTGTAAAGCATTTTGCGGCGCGGGTCAAGCCGGGAGGGGCTAAAACAGCGTCATGTCCTTGGCGCGCACCTTGATCACAAGATCGAACCCGTCCGGCTTGCGCTGCTCCTCCATCGAGGTCTGCATGCCGCTTTCTCCGAGCCGGTCGAGGCACGTCTTGACCGCGTTCAAAAACAGGCGGCAGTCCGCAGGCAGGCGCACGACGCGCACGGGGACGCGGCCTTGCTTTTCCTTGATCTGCCGGATCAGCGCCTCGGTCTGCTTCACGTTGAGGTCGCGGCGCACGATGGCGTCCAGCGCCTTCCATTGGCTTTCCTCGTCGGTCAGCTGCAAAAGCGCCCGCGCGTGGCGCTCCGAAAGGTTCGCGTCCCGGATGCGGCTTCGCATGGCCTTCGGCAGCCGCAAAAGGCGCAGCTTGTTCGATAAAAACGACTGGCTCTTGCCGAGCCGCACGGCCAGCTGCTCCTGCGATACATCGTAGGTATGCAAAAGGTTATGATAGCTTTCGGCCTCGTCGAGATAGTGCAGGTCCTTTCGCTGGATGTTTTCGACCAGCGCCATATACGCGCTGCGCTCCTCGCTCGAATCCGTAACGATGCACGGCACCTCGCGCATGCCCAGCGCCTTGCACGCCCGAAGCCGCCGTTCGCCGGAGATCAGCTCATACGCGTCGCCCTGCCGCCGCACGGTCAGCGGCTGAATCACGCCCACCTGCGCAATGCTGACCATCAGCTCCGATAACGCCGCCTTGTCAAATTCCCGGCGCGGCTGCGCGGGATTCGGCAGGATCGACTCCGTCGGCAGCAGCACCAGCCGACGGTCCGGATCCCGCTTGGGCGGCGGCTGCAAAAGCCCCTGCTGAAACGAATAGAGCAACTCGATCACTTCCTTTTTTCGGACGGTATGGCTCCATTGTGCCACGAAAAGCCTGTCGATAAAAAGAGACGTGACAAAGCTCGAACGGAATAGACAAAACTTCCGTATTCCCGGCAAAGACAAGCGATTTTCTTGTGGTTAAACAGCTCTTACAGTTTGTGAACTTTCGCGCATTTTCTTGCAAATGCGCTTTGTTGTGCTATAATTTATACGAACAGAAAGCGCATAAAATACGGCTTTCCATATACTATTTTCATAGGAGGAACTACTATGGCTTACAAAATTTCCGATGAATGCATCCAGTGCGGCGCGTGCGCGGCGGAGTGCCCCGTTGAAGCGATCTCCGAGGGCGAGGACAAGTACGTGATCGATCCCGATACCTGCATCGAGTGCGGCAACTGCGCAGAGGTTTGCCCCGTCGGCGCACCGGCTCAGGAATAATCACTCCATAGACAAGCAGGGAAGCGAGCATAAAAGCCCGCTTCCTTTTCGTTTATTCCGTTTGCAGGCCCTTTGTCGCGGGGCCGTCCAGCAGCGCGCCGTCCTTGTCAAACCGTGAGCCGTGGCAAGAACACTCCCACGCCTGCTCCGCTTCGGTATAGTGCAGCGCGCAGCCGAGATGCGGACAGCGCGGAGCGGTCGGCGTCAAAAGCCCCTTGACCGACTCGAAGCCGTTGACGACAAGGCGCGGTTTTAAGAAGCATCGCGCGGGGTCGAAGATATCCGCCCAGTCCGGCAGACGTTCGCCGGTCAGAGCGTCCGCGAGCAGCCTTGCCGCGGCCATCGCGCCGGTCATGCCCCATTTGTTGAAGCCCGCCGCGACGAACAGGCCGTGCGTACCCGACGCATACGGGCCGATATAGGGAATACCGTCAAGGCTCATGGCGTCCTCCGCCGCCCACGCAAAGCGTTCAACGGCCTCCGGATACGCACCGAAGTACACATCCCGCGCGGCTTCCCATCGCACGCCCGGCTTGCCGGGACGCTGCGCCCCGCCCACGAGCAGCAGATACTTGCCCGCGTCGCACAGCGAAAGCCCGTCCGGGTTCGCGTCGCGGTACATGCCGCCTACCGGGTCCGCGCCCTCCAGCGCGATGCTGTACGACCGGCTTTGATACAGCTTCATCCAGTACAGACCGTGCTTGTTGAGGATTGGAAAACGCGTGGCGACCACGATGCGCCGCGCCTTGATCCGTCCGCTGTCCGTGATGGCCGCAAGACCGTCGAGCGCGCGTACGGGCGTCTGCTCCCGGATCGCCAGATCTTTGGCGATCGCGGCCAAAAAGCGCAGCGGATGAAAATGTGCCTGTCCGCCGATTTTCACCGCGCCGACCGTGTCGAACGGCAGGGACGGCGTTTCCGTCCATGCCGCGTCCGCGCCGAGCAGCCGCAGCGCATTCAGCTCGTTCGTCAGCACCGTTTCGTCGTCGCGCGAATATAAAAAGCTGTCCTGCTCCGTCCAGTCGCAGTCGATGCTTTGGCACAGCGCCGCATAGCGGCGCAGCGCGTCCTCGTTCGCGGCGAGGTACTTTTCCGCGACCTCCAAGCCCTCCTTCAGCAGCTTTTGATAGCACGCGCCGTGCTGCACTGTGAGCTTCGCGGTCGTGCCGCCCGTGGTGCCGCCGCCGATCCGCCCGCGCTCGACAAGCAGATACTTTTCACCGCGGCGCTGCAATTCATGCGCAAGCAGAACGCCCGTTATCCCGCCGCCGATGATCAGCGTATCGGTTTTTGCGTCGCCCTTTACAGGCGCAA
Source organism: uncultured Clostridia bacterium (assembly GCA_946185305.1). GTDB lineage: Bacteria > Bacillota > Clostridia > Christensenellales > CAG-138 > UBA3792. The sequence continues at coordinate 8,666 of CAMHJE010000031.1, forward strand.
ACGACGGCATTTCGGCCGTTGCTTCCCATACTGATGCCATAGTCTTCTCCCAATGCTTTTTGGGTAGGATATGCAGAATACGAAAAGCTATGCAAAAGCGCGACCCCGTTTGGGGCCGCGCTTGCTGCTATGGAAGGATTACAGCACCTTACTCAAAAACAGCTGGGTTCGCGGGTTTTCCGGCGCGTTGAACAGCTTGTCCGGCGTATTCTCTTCCAAAATTTTGCCGCCGTCCATGAACACGACGCGGTCGGCGACCTCGCGGGCAAAGCCCATCTCATGCGTGACGATCACCATGGTCATGCCGCCGTCCGCCAGAGAGCGCATCAGATCGAGCACCTCGCCGACCATTTCCGGGTCGAGCGCGCTCGTCGGCTCGTCGAACAGCATGACCTCCGGCTTCATGGCAAGCGCACGCACGATGGCGATACGCTGCTTCTGTCCGCCGGACAGCTTGCTGGGGTAAACGTCCGCCTTGTCCTTTAGCCCAATCCGATTCAGAAGCTCCAGGGCCTGTTCCTTCGCCTTTGCTTTGGAGCTGCGCTTCAGCTTGACCGGGGCAAGCATGATGTTTTCGAGCACGGTCTTATGCGGAAACAGGTTGAAGTGCTGGAACACCATGCCCATCCGCTGCCGACATTCGTCGAGATGACAATGCTTATCGGTCAGCTCGATCTCGTCGAAAAACACCTTGCCCTCGGTCGGCACCTCCAGCAGATTCAGGCAGCGCAGCAGCGTGCTTTTGCCGCTGCCGCTCGGCCCGATGATCGCAACGACCTCACCCTTATGCACGGCAAAGTCGCACCCGGCAAGCGCCTCTACGCCGCCGTCAAACGTCTTGCGGACGCCGACCGCCCGCAGTACGGTTTCGTCAGACACGGTCCGCACGGCGCATCCTCCTTTCGATGGCTTCGATGGCCTTGGAAGCCGGGAAATTCAACGCAAAATACACGATGGCGGCGAGCACATACGGCGAGAGCGTTTTGAGCGTCGTGTTCGCCACGGTCTTGGCGCCCCAGATCAGCTCGCTCATGCCGAGGATCGAGCAGATCGACGACTCCTTGACCATCGTGACAAGCTCGTTCGCAAGCGCAGGCAGAATGTTCTTCACCGCCTGCGGCAGCACGATCAGCCGCATGCCCTTGGCCTTGCTGAGACCGAGCGAGCGCGCAGCCTCCATCTGTCCCGCATCCACGGCAAGGATGCCCGCGCGGATGATCTCCGCGACATACGCCGAGCTGTTCAGCGCAAGCGCAAACACGCCGGGCACGAAGCGCGACAGGTCGATGAATCCGAAGATCGTATACGACGGCACGCGGATCACCGAGAACAGGCCGTAATAGATGATGTACAGCTGCACCATCAGCGGCGTCGAGCGGAATGCTGCGATGTACGCGCCCGCAAGCCACTTAACCGGCTTGATCTTGCTCAGCCGCATCAGCGCGAGCAGCAACGCGGGCAGCACGGCGAGCGCAACCGATACGACCGAAAGGAGCAGGGTGTATTCCACACCCTGCACAAAGAACGAAAGGTACTTCGGTAAGAACGAGAAGTTCAGAAAATGCGACGGCGGCAGATCGCCGAAAAGAGTCTCCCACATAACCGCTGTTTATTCGATGGCCTGATCCGCAAGCGCATCGGCGGTTTCGGCAAACGCGCTGATCTGATCGGCGTCAAGGAGCTTTTTGATCGTGGCATTGATGCCCGGAAGCAGGCCCTTCGGGTCGCCCTTCTGCACCGCGACACGGTACGGCAGCGCCTCGCCGAGCTCCACCGAGGACACGACGATGTCCGCGCTCGACTGCGCATACTGCAAGGCCACTGCGCCGTCGAGGATGATGGCGTCTACCTTGTCATAGGTCAGCTGGTTCACCAGCTCGTTGACCGAGGTGAGACCGACCAGCTGTGCGCCGGGCATCTGCTCGGTCACGATATCGGCCTTCGTCGTGCCGGTCTGCGCGCCGACGGACTTGCCCGCAAACGATTCGAGCGACGTGAACTCCGCCGCCTTATCGGCCTTCACGAGAATCATCGCCGGGTAATCCGTGTAGTACGGATCGGAGAAATCCGCGCCCTCCAACCGATCCGGCGTTTCCTCCATCGCCGCGATGACAAAGTCGATATCGCCCTTTTGCAGCGAGGCGATCAGGCTGTCGAAGTCCATGTTCATCACGTTCAGCGTCTTGCCCGCGTCGGCCGCAATCGCTTCCGCCACCGCAATGTCGATACCCGCATATTCGCGCTCGCCGCTCGCGTTCAGCACGATGAATTCAAAGGGCGGGTAGTCCGCCGAAGTGCCGAGCGTCAGCGTGGACGCCGTGCTTGTCGAGGTGCATCCGATCACGCTCCCGCACAGCAGCAAAACGGTCAGCATATACAAAGCTGTTTTTTTCATATCTATGTCCTCCTTGGAAATTGCTCACAGTATAGCGCCGCCGTTCCCGCTTGTCAATCATAAATATACACATAATACTGTATTTTTATATAAGTTTTACGTAATAAACCTTAAAAATGTTGATTTTATGCAATATTTGCAGTATAATAGGCGCATCGAAGCAAAAGGAGAGCTGTTTTGTGAATCCGTTGTCGCTTGCCGCGCTGACCGTTGACCTGTCCGCGATCCGGGAAAACGCGCGGCACATCCTGTCCGAGCATCCCGCCGCCGGGCTGATCCCGGTGCTGAAGGCCGATGCTTACGGGCTCGGCATGGTTCCCGTGGCCAAGGCGCTTGCGCCGCTGGCGGGGGTGCTGTGCTTTGCCGTTGCGCAGGCGCAGGAGGGCGTCGCGCTGCGCCGCGCGGGCATCGAGCGCGATATTCTGATCCTCGGCGAAACGCTGCCGTGGCAGGTCGAAGCCGTGCTGCAAAGCCGACTGACCCCGACGGTCGCGCGGCCGGAGGATGTGGACACCGTTGCAAATGCCGCGCGTGCGCTCGGCATGACGGCCGATATACAGATCAAATTCGATACGGGACTGCACCGGCTCGGCGTCGAGGAAGCGACGTTTGTGCCTCTGTGCGAGCGTCTTGCGGCAAATGCGGACGCGGTGCGCCCGGCCGGTGCGTATTCGCACTTTGCCGATCCCGGCGACGCGGCGCGCTGTGAGGCGCAGTACCGGCTGTTTTTGTCGCTGTGCGACCGGCTCCGGCAGGCGGGTTTTGCGGTGCCGCTGCGGCATATCTGCGATTCGGCGGCAAGCGAAGCGTATCCGGCATACGCGCTCGACGCGGTGCGCATCGGACGGCGGCTTGCATGGGATGCGCCGGATCGGCCGACCGGACAGATCCGTGAAGCCGCGACGCTGTCGGCGCTTGTGACCGACGTGCGCCTCCGCAAGGCGGGCGACCGGCTCGGCTACGGCGACGGCCCCGTGCTGCAGAAGGACGCCGTGATCGCCTCTCTCGGGATCGGCTACGGCGACGGCCTCGATCCGCGCTTTGCCGGATCGCTGTCCGTGCTGCTGCATGGGAAACGCTGCCCTGTTTTATATCTGTTCATGGATCGGGCGCTTGTCGATGTGACCGGCGCGGCGGCGTCGGCGGGGGATCGAGCGGTGCTGTTCGGACAGGACGAGACCGGCGCTTCGCTTTTGGCGCAGGCGCAGGCGAGCGCCATCGGCGCGCTGGAGGGCTGTGGGCTGACGACGGCGCTGCTGCCGCGCGTGGAGCGCATATACATCCCCTAAGGACAGACACGGCGCAGAAAATGCCGGACGGGAAGCGGTTTATGCACTCGTTTTCCGTCTTCATCCGATAACTATGCAATCGGATGAAAGGATATAAGCCGCATACGGCGCGGGTATACAGGCCCGCGCCTACGCATATACACAGGTGATTATGCGGTGGATAAGTGGGTTTTTGCCCGAATTGCGTGGCTCGGAATGTGGATAACTCTGTGGATGGTGTGGGTAAGTATACATTTTTGCGGGTTTGAAGCGCGTTTGTATATGCAAATGCGCTTTCTGCATACATACAACCGATTTGCATGAAGGCTGTGCTTGCTTCCGTATTCGACGGGTAAAATGATCGGCAGACCGTTTTTCGGCCTGCCGTAAAAAGATTTTTTTGCGATTTGTTGCCTGCGCTCGTTATGCTGTCAGCAGCATCACCGCGGTCATCAGTCCTAAGGAGAGCAGGATCGTCAGCGTATTCCAGCTGCTGGCAAGCTCATAGTCCCCGCCGCGCTCCTTGGTAAACGGCGGCGCAAGCGACGCCACCGGCGCGAGCACAGCCAAAGCCGCGCCGAGCCGCACCTCGGCGGTAAACGGGAGGAACCGATAGAAGCAGAACGCGAGCGTGATCGCAACGCCGTAGCGAACGAGGATCGCCTTGAGAATCCATTTCCAATGCGAGGCCTTGAACGAAAGGTTGATGCCGAGGCCGATCATCAGCATCGCCAGGAAGCTGTTGCCCGCGCCGCAAAGGTCGCAAAAGCCGACGATCCAGTCCGGGATCGGGACGTGCAGCAGCCGAAGCACGATCATCACGACGTAGACCATGATCAGGAACGTTTTCAGCAGGCGAAGAAGGAACGCCTTGATCGAAAACCCGTTGCCCTCCTGCATGGAGCGGCAGAGCGCATTCAGCCCGCCCGCGGCGCCGAGCGCGCTGCCGGCGTCGAACATGCACACGGCGACGACCGCCGACGCGCCGGTCAGTCCGGAAATGTACGGCAGCGCAAAGCAGCCGATGTTGAAGCCCGTGAAGTTGAGCATGTCGAATACCTGCTCGTTCACGCCGCGCCGCCGGTTGAGCAGATAGCCGATCAGGGCGAGCAGCGCCATGCAGCAAAAGCCGACGCCGATCATCGAAAGGTATTGCAGATCCATTTCGGTGTGCGCAAAATTCCGGATCACGACGCACGGCAGCGTGACCCAGATCACGATTTTCGACACGATCCCGAAGGCTTCCCGGGGGAGCACCCCGGTACGGCGAAGAAGATAGCCAAGGAGGATGACCGCCACGAGCATCCCGGCCTGCGTTAGAATTGCAATCATACCCGCAGTATACTACCGCGGCGCAGGCAAAACAAGCAAAAAAGCGCAATTCGTGCGGATTTTACGGAACAAAGCGGAGAATCTTTTGCCGCCCGAAAAAACGTTTGACACGCTATGGCGGGGAGGGTATAATAAACTGTACGGCAAAACCGGACGCCAATTCAAAGACAAAGGCAGGTGACCTTCATGGACGCAGGCAGTAGCGGCAATCCTCTTTTATGCGGTTCCTCTTGCGGCAGCGCGAAGATGAAGGTCAGCCTCATTCGATAAGCAAGCCCTTTATCGGTCGGTACGCGCCGCTGCATTCCCTTATTCCGATTTTTGGGAGGCAATGCCATGACCGATTTAACCGAAACCGTGCGCTCCCTCGTGACGAACAAGCGCTTTTCGACGCTGCGCGATCTGTTCAGCACGATGAACGCGCCTGATATTGCGGCGATTTTGAGCGAACAAAAGGAGAGCGATCTGCCGCTTTTGTTCCGGCTTCTTTCCACCGAAACCGCCGCCGAAACGTTCGTCGAAATGAACCCCGACGAACAGGAAATTCTGATTCGCGGCTTTTCCGATACCGAACTGAAGGCCGTCCTTGACGAGCTCTACCTCGACGACGCGGTAGACATCATCGAGGAAATGCCGGGCATCCTGGTCCCGCGCATTTTGAAGGCCGCCGATCCCGAATCCCGCAAGCTCATCAATGAATTACTGAAATACCCCGAGGACTCCGCGGGCAGCATCATGACGCCGGAGTTTGTTTCGCTGTCCCCGAACGAGACGGTGGAGGAGGCGATCGACGAGATCCGCCGCACCGGGCTCGACAAGGAAACGATCAATGTCTGCTATGTCGTCCGCGCGGACCGCACGCTGTTCGGCTCGGTGTCGATCCGGCGCATCCTCCTGTCCGATCCGGACGAGAAGATGAGCGAGATTGCGGACACGCACGTGATCACCTGCGAAACGACCGACGATCAGGAAACCGTCGCCAAGATGCTCAGTAAGTACGACATGATCGCGTTGCCGGTCGTCGATCACGAAAAGCGTATCGTTGGTATCGTCACGGTTGATGACGCTATCGACGTTCTGCAGGAGGAGAACACCGAGGATATCGAAAAGATGGCGGCCATCACGCCGTCCGACCGGCCGTATCTCGAAACGCCGGTGGGCAGCCTGTTTTTGCACCGCATCCCGTGGCTGCTGCTGCTGATGCTGACCTCCACCATGACCGAGCTGATCATCAACCGCTTTACCGACCGGCTGAGCCTGTTCGGGCCGATTGCGGGCGCGATGCTGATCGCGTGCATCCCGATGCTGATGGACACCGGCGGCAACGCGGGCGGGCAAAGCTCGGCAACGGTCATCCGCGGTCTCAGCCTCGGCGAGATCGAGTTTTCCGACTTTTTCCGCGTGATCGGCAAGGAGCTGACCGTGGCGGCGCTGGCCGGCGCGGCGCTGGCGATCATCAATTTCGGGAAGATGCTGCTGGTCAACGTCGTTCTGTACCACTATGCGGGGCACGACCTTTTCGTGTACATGATCGCGTCGGTCACGATCTCGCTGGCGATCCTCTTAACCATCGTCGTCGCCAAGTTTGCGGGCAGCATGCTGCCGATGCTCGCCAAAAAGATCGGCTTCGATCCGGCGGTCATGGCCGCGCCGTTCATCACGACGATGATCGACGTGACCTCGCTGCTGCTGCTGTTCGGCCTTGCCAACGTGATCCTGATGCATATTCGCTGAGAAGTTTCCTGCCATACCAAAGCCCGCCTCTTCGTGAGACGGGCTTTTTGTATGCGGTGACGATTACGCTTCCAGGAACGCAAACACACGCTCCCAATAGGGGATCAGCACATCGGAATCGGTCATGTACAGCTCGTGCTTGACGCCGGGGATGCGCTCGAACGTGCAGGACGGCACAGCGGCGGCAAAGGCGTCCTGCGCGGCGTTCTTCACCATCGTATCCTCCCCGGCCTGCAGCAGCAGGATCGGAATACGGATCTTCTGCATGTTCTTCGGCGCGCTGACGCGGCGGCAGGCAAGGATGGACTGGCGGCCCCAGCCGATGGACGGCATATAGGTCTGCAATTCGGGGTGCTCGGTCTGCTTTTGCAGGTAGTAGAGATAGCGGCACTCCGAGGAATCGGCGCTGTTGGCAAAGTCCGGCGTCGGGTTGAACGATTCGGCGGGCTGTAGCGATTTTTGCTTGCGCTTGCCGATGCCGAGCACGCCCGCGGCAGCGGCCATGACCGGCGCGGGGATCGAGCCGAAGCTGAGGCCGAGCATCGGGGAGGACAGAACGGCCTTTTGGAACAGCGCGGGATATTCCTCTATCGTCCATGCGCCGACGCAGCCGCCCATCGAATGACAGTAGAGGTACAGCGGCAGCGCGCCGGACGCGGGCTTAACGAGCGTTTCGACAAGGTAGACGAGATCTTGGATATAGTCCTCGAACCGATCGACATGCACGATATGCGCATGGCCGTTCGGCCGGTAGGATTTGCCGTGGCCGCGATGGTCAAAGCCCCATACCTCAAAGCCCCTTTGCAGCATATAGTACACGGATTCGGTGAACTTCTGCACCGATTCGGTAAAGCCGTGGCTGATCACAATGACGCCCTTCGGTTCGTCCGCCCGGTAATGCTCATAGTAGATCGGCTGATTTTCGACGCGGGCAAAGGTGCCGCTTTCCATTCGCTGCGCCGTATACGGCTCGGCGGTTTCCCGCATGACTTCGGGATATCGTTCTTCGGTGATCCAACGCATTGGACTGCCTCCTGTAAGCTTTGTGTAAAAAGCATAATCCAATCGACGCAGTTTGTCAAGGGCGGGAACGGGCGATCCGAACGTGCGGACAGAAAAACGCCCGTCCGCAGCGGGACGGGCGAGCAGACCAATTTTACGGCTGCTTTTTCTTTTGGCCGATCCGGTCGAAGGCCAGCGGGTAGATCGCCACATCGACGAACAGGATGATCGCGTAGCGCAGCGCGCGCACCAGATGCGCGGCGAACGTGCCGGAATCGAGGAAGGCGGAGGAGAACGGCAGCTTCAGCAGCGCGTTCAGCCCGAAGTAGATCGCAACGCCGCCGAGCAGTCGGAGCGCCATTTTCCAAAGCACGCGCGTATTTTGAAAGCGCACGTATTTTTCCTCGAACAGATCGGCGGCAAAGAAGCCGACCATCATGCCGTAGGCCGTGAAGTAGTCGTTGGTGCGGCAATAGAACCAGCCGGGCAGCGCGGCGACCAGCAGAATGACATAGGGAATCCAGCGGTTTTTGAACCGGCCGATGAACCACGGCGTCACAAAGATCACGATGAGGCCGAGGATCCAGCCGGTCAGCACGTCGGTCGGGAAATGCACGCCGACGCAGAATCGGCTGATGCCGACAAACAGCGGGATCAGCACCGACAGTACGCGGATCCACGGCTGCTTGAACCGCCGTCCGACAGAGCCGTAAGCCGTGACGGAGCCGGAGGAATGACCGCTCGGGAACGAGTAGCCCTGCGCGGCAATGTCCATCACGTCCGCGGACGGGTCCACCGGCTTCAGGCATTGCACCTCCGGGCAGACCATATAGGGCCGCGGGCGCAGAACGATGTTTTTCAACAGCGGATTGGCGACGTTCGCCGCGCAGATATTCCGGCCGAGGAACTTGCCGATCTCCTTGTCGTAGCACCAGTAGAGAAAGCCCATCAGCAGGATGAACACCATTTCCTCGCCGAGCGTCGAAAAGAAGGAGGCGATCGCAATGCCGACCGGGCCGAGATGCGCCTGCAGCCACGCCATCAGCGCAGGCTCCCATGCAAAATAAAAGACGTTTTCCATATGGCACTCCGTTTCTTCCTAATATATTGTATTCTACCATTTTCACGTCCGATGCGCAAGAGATACGGGAAACCGGCGCATGCCTGTTATGCGGAATCGGCATGGCGGAATTCACAAATTTTCCCATTCCCACCCGCAGGGTTTTATGGTATACTATATTCTATGAGAAAATTGGTCTGCGGTCTGCTGCTGCTATGCCTGCTGCTGACCGGCTGCCGGAACGTCGAACCGGCGCCGCCGGTGCAGGAACCCATACAGGTCATTTCCGTGACGGCGACGCCCGCCACAGCGGTGAGCCCTGCGCCGACCGATACGCCGCGCCCGACGGACACGCCCTCCCCGATCCCGACCGATACGCCGGCGCCGACGCCGATGGACGACGAAGCACGGCTTTGGGCGTTTATCGACACGATGACGACGGAGGAAAAGATCGGGCAGCTCTGCATGTTCGGCTTTTCCGGCACGGACAGCGTCAGCGACGAGTTTGCCACGATCATGGACGCCTACCATATCGGCAGCGTGATCCTCTATGGGCAGAACATCAAGCGCACCGACAAGGACGGCGGCTTCTCCCGCTGCAAAAAACTGACCGACAGCGTCAGCGCCGCGAATCACACCGGCATCCCGCTTTTGATCAGCACCGACGTGGAGGGCGGCACGGTCACGCGGTTCCATTGGAAAACGACGCTGGACAGCGCGCGTACGCTCGGCAAAAAGGACAATATGGACAAGGCGCGCAGCGAGTTCGCCTATATCGGCGAGGGACTTTTGTCTGCGGGCATCAACGTGGACCTTGCGCCCGCGTTGGACGTCTGCAAAAATCCCGACGAGCATTTTATGGGCAAGCGCATCATTTCGTCGAATGCGGATATCGTTTCGGATATCGGCGTGGCCTGCATCCAGGGTCTGCATGAAAGCGGCGTGCTGTCGATCATCAAGCATTTTCCGGGCCACGGCGCGACGAACACCGACTCGCACGATACGATCCCGAAGGTGGAAAAATCGCTCGATTCCCTGCGCATGTATGAGCTTGTGCCGTTTAAGGACGCTCTGTTGAACGGCGCGGACGGCGTGATGGTCGCGCACATCCTGTATACGTCCATCGACAGCGACAATGTCGCAAGCCAGTCGGATTCATTCATTTGGGGGCTGCTGCGCGACGAGTACGGCTTTCGGGGCATCGTGATGAGCGATGATTTCCGGATGGCGGGCATCCGAAAGCAGCGTTCGCTTGATAAAGCCGCCGTGCGGTTCATCGAGGCGGGCGGGGACTTGATCCTTTGCGGCGCGAACCACACGTATCAGCAGAAGATTCTGGACGGGCTGTATGCCGCCGTGCAGGACGGAACGATTTCCGTAGATCGGCTCAACGAGAGTGTATATCGTATCTTATCGGCTAAAGAACGCGTGACCGATTGGGTCGCGGTGCCATAAAAGAGGGAATGGATTATATTTGGGGGAGTTATGAACAAAATCGGATTTGACAAGCAAAAGTATATCGAAATGCAGTCCAAGCGCATCCTCGAACGGATCGCGCAGTTCGGGGACAAGCTGTATCTGGAGTTCGGCGGCAAGCTGTTCGACGACTACCATGCGTCGCGCGTGCTGCCCGGCTTTCTGCCCGACACGAAGATCAACATGCTCGTCGAACTGAAGGACAAGGCTGAGATCATCATTGCGATCCATGCGGGCGATATCGAGCGCAACAAGATCCGCAATGACCTCGACATTGCCTACGACCGCGAGGTTCTGCGGCTGATCGACGCGTTCCGCAAAAAGGAACTGCTCGTGTCCGGCGTCGTGATCACGCGCTATCGGGAGCAGCCGTCCGTGGACGCGTTTGCAGAGCGGCTGAAAACGCTCGGCATCCGCGTGTATAAGCATTACCCGATCGAGGGCTATCCGCAAAACCCGCAGCTGATCGTTTCGGAGGACGGCTTCGGCAAAAACGAGTTTGTCGAAACGTCGCGGCCGCTTGTCGTTGTGACCGCGCCCGGTCCCGGCAGCGGCAAGCTCGCGGTATGCCTGTCGCAGGTGTATCAGGAATTCCGTCACGGCGTCCGCGCGGGCTATGCCAAGTTTGAGACGTTCCCGATCTGGAACCTCCCGCTGCGCCATCCGGTCAACCTCGCGTATGAGGCCGCGACAACCGACCTCGACGACGTG
>CAMHJE010000032.1:0-19422 GCA_946185305.1 uncultured Clostridia bacterium
CGGCGCCACAATCTCCGGCGATGCCGAATTGCTGCGGCTTGCCGAAGCCGATCGCCCCGGCCTGCTGGTGGCGATCACGGAGCAGCTTGTCGGTCCGCTCGGCGGTTTGCTGCTCGGCCTGATCGTGGCGGGCGCATGCTTGACGACGGCAATCGGCCTTGTCTCCGCGTGTGCGCAAACCTTTGTCGACATCACAAAGGGCAAGCTCCCATACCGCCCGACCATGCTGGTTATTATCGGCGTCAGCTACGTCCTTTCCAATCTCGGCACGGAAATGATACTGCATATCGCAGCACCGATTCTGAACATCCTGTTCCCGATGCTGATTATGCTCGTTCTTGTCTCGTTTCTGCCGGACAGTATTCGAACCAAATCTTACGCGGCGCCGTTCGGTGCGGGCCTTGCCTTTATCGTGACGGTCGTTACAGAGCTTCGTACGGTATTTCCACCGTGCGCACTGTGTGAAAAACTTCCGCTTGCGGCATACGGTCTCGGCTGGCTGCTGCCTTCCGTTGGCGCGGCGTTGGTCGGTGCATTGATAGGTGCTTTCTTTCCACGCAAACGAAAGAAAGATTCGCACAAAACAGCAAACGATACTCGCTTTTTCGATGACAAACCCTACACAGGGGATGGAAAGTCCGTTGCTGATTTGGCATAATGTAAGAACAAAGTAAAACACTGGAGGATTAGGGATGATTCCAAAGTCGATGGATGCACTTGTAAAACCGGCGGCAGGGAAGGGGCTGGAACTTCGGCGCGTACCCGTACCGGAAGTGGGTATCGGAGAAGTCTTGATCAAGATACACAAGACGGCAATCTGCGGCACAGATGTTCATATCTATAATTGGGACGCCTGGTCCGAAACGCTGCGCTCGGCCCCGGTGTGGAAGGGTATCATGTGGGGCAGATTGTATCGGGAGAGGGGCATATCGTGTGCGGCCGCTGCCGCAACTGCCGCGCCGGCAACGGGCAATGGTGCAAACACACAAAAGGTGTCGGCGTTGATCGTGACGGTGCGTTTGCCGAGTACCTCTGCATACCGGCTACCAATGTTATCGCCATTCCGGACGGCATCGACGAGGATGTTGTGTCCTTTTTCGACGCCTACGGCAATGCGTTCCACACCGCTACGATGTTCGATGTGATCGGAGAGGATGTGCTGATCACCGGCGCCGGTCCGATCGGCGTGATGGCGGCGGGCATCTGCGCGCACAACGGCGCAAAGCACGTGGTGATTACCGACGTGAACGACTACCGGCTGAACCTCGCCAAGAACATGGGCGCAACGGCAACGGTCAACCTCCGGTATCAGGATCTCGACGAGGTCATGAAAGAGGAGCACATCATAGAAGGATTTGACGTAGCCTGCGAAATGAGCGGCAGCGGCGCGGCATTGAATCAACTGTTGAAGCACATGCGCAACGGGGGAAAGGTGGCGCTTCTCGGCATTTCCGGCCCTGGCACCGTGATTGACTGGAACGATGTCATTTTCAAGGGGCTCACGCTGCAGGGCATATACGGACGAAAGATGTATGAGACATGGTACAAGATGATTTCGATGGTGGAAGCCGGCTTCGACCTGCATCCGGTAATCACACACCGGTTCCCGTACACCGAATTTGAAAAGGGATTTGCCGCGATGAATTCGGGCAAGTCCGGCAAGGTCATTCTGTCGTGGCAATAAAGGAGGATCCATGAAACAGGCATATTCAATCTACCGGCAGGAACTGGACAATATCCGCGAGGCAGGCACTTACAAGGATGAGCGCATCATCACGACGCCCCAGTACTCGCGCATCGACACCACAAAAGCCAAAGGTGTCGTCAACCTTTGCGCCAACAACTATCTCGGCCTGTCGGCACACCCGGCGCTGATCGAAGCAGCAAAGCAATCCTATGATAAATGGGGCTTCGGGCTTTCCTCGGTTCGCTTCATTTGCGGCACGCAGGGGATTCATAAGGAACTGGAAAGCCGCATTGCCCGGTTCGTCGGAACGGAAGATGCAATTCTGTATTCCTCCTGCTTCGATGCCAACGGCGGCCTGTTTGAGACGCTTCTCGGTCCGAACGACGCAGTCATTTCCGATGAACTGAACCACGCTTCGATCATCGACGGAATTCGTCTTTGCAAGGCAAAGCGACTGCGTTATCATAACAACGACATGGAAGATCTTCGGAATAAGCTGGAGGAGGCGAGGGACTGCCGTATCAAGCTGATTGCCACCGACGGCGTTTTTTCCATGGATGGCTATATTGCGAATCTGCAAGCCATTTGTGACCTTGCGGACGAATACGATGCACTTGTAATGGTCGATGATTCCCACGCGGTCGGCTTTATGGGTGAGCACGGCAGAGGAACATGCGAATATTGCGGCGTCATGGGCAGAGTCGATATCATCACCGGTACGTTCGGCAAAGCGATGGGCGGCGCCTCCGGCGGCTATACGGCGGCGAGAAAAGAGATTGTGGATTTGCTGCGGCAGCGATCCCGCCCGTACCTTTTCTCCAATGCGTTGGCACCGGCGATCTGTGCGGCCAGCATCAAGACGATCGACTTGCTTGAGGCGTCCACCGAACTGCGCGATCGCGTGCATGCAAATGCGAATTATTTCCGGAGCGAGCTTTCCAAGCTGGGCTTTGATCTGCTGCCCGGTGAGCATCCGATTGTGCCGATCATGCTGTATGATGCGAAGATCGCGCAGGAATTTGCCAACCGTATGCTCGAAAAAGGCGTCTATGTCACAGGCTTCAGCTATCCGGTTGTGCCGATGGGCAAGGCGCGTATTCGTACGCAGATCTCTGCGGGGCATACCAAAGAGGATCTTGACTTTGCCGTTCGCTGCTTCGGCGAGGTCAAGCGGGAAATGGGATTGTAAAATATACAGCTGAACACAGACGAACGGCGCTCGAATGGGAGCGCCGCTTGCGTTTACAGCAAAAAGGCTCCGGAAAATCCGGAGCCTTTGCTATGTTCGGTAATGTGATTATCTCTTGACGTTGAATGCGCCAAAGCCCGCGTAAACAGCCGCGTCGCCAAGCTCCTCTTCGATCCGGAGCAGACGGTTGTACTTCGCAACGCGCTCGCTGCGGCTCGGTGCGCCGGTTTTGATCTGACCCGCGTTCAGAGCAACCGCAAGGTCGGCAATCGTGGTGTCTTCGGTCTCGCCGGAACGGTGAGAAACGATTGCAGTGTAACCGGCCTTATGCGCCATCTTGATGGCGTCGAGGGTCTCGGACACGGAGCCGATCTGGTTCAGCTTGATGAGAATGGAGTTCGCAGCGCCGAGCGTAATACCCTTCTTCAAACGCTTGGTGTTGGTAACAAACAGGTCGTCGCCGACGAGCTGCAGCTTGCCGCCGAGCTTCTCGGTCATATACTGCCAGCCTTCCCAGTCTTCTTCGTCAAGACCGTCCTCGATCGAGATGATCGGGTACTTTTCGAGGAGCGCCGCCCAATGATCGACAAGTTCCTTGGAGGTGAAGTGCTTGCCGGACTTCGGCTGCACGTATTCGCCCTTCTTGTCGCCCTTCCACTCGGAGGAAGCGGCGTCCATCGCCAGAACGAAATCCTTGCCCGGAACATAACCGGCCTTTTCGATGGCGCGGATGATGTAGCCGAGGGTCTCATCGTCGTCCTTCAGGTTCGGGGCAAAGCCGCCTTCGTCGCCAACGGAGGTCGCAAGGCCTTCCGCCTTCAGGATGGACTGCAGCGCATGGAACACTTCGGTGCACCAACGCAGACCTTCGCGGAAGGAGGGAGCGCCGGCGGACATGACCATGAATTCCTGCGTGTCAACGGTGTTGGTCGCATGCGCGCCGCCGTTGAGAATGTTCATCATCGGGACGGGCAGCGTGTTGCCGTTCTGACCGCCGAGATAACGATACAGCGGGATATCCAGATCGTTGGCCGCCGCACGCGCGCAGGCAATGGAGACTGCGAGGATCGCGTTCGCGCCGAGCTTGGACTTGTCCTCTGTGCCGTCCGCGTCGATCATGGCCTTGTCGATGGCATAAATGTCATACGCGTTCATGCCGACAAGCACGTCGTTGATGATCGTGTTGACATTCTCGACCGCCTTGGAAACGCCCTTGCCGCCGAAACGGGACTTGTCGCCGTCACGCAGCTCCAGCGCTTCGAATTCGCCGGTGGAAGCGCCGCTCGGGGCAGCACCCGTACCCATCACGCCGTCGTCCAGATAAACGTCGGCTTCTACGGTGGGATTGCCGCGCGAGTCGATAATTTCACGAGCAACTACTTTTTCAATCTTTGAGCAATACATACTTTATCTCCTTATTGCAATCTGAGGTAAACCTCATTGTATATAAAATTTTATCATACTGCGTTTTGCTTTGCAACCGCGTGAATACGATTTTTTGCACGAATTTGACCGAACCGAAGAACTTGTAGCCGAGCACATTTTCAAAAAGCCGTGTTTCTGTCAATCCATCGTTTTTCTGCGCAGAACCTTGACATTTTGATTATGTAAAAATATAATAAAATCATAAATATTCGGAGGCTTATTATGGAACAGCATCTTTTATCATACGGTCCGCTGCTGGATGAAAGCGGACAACTGTGCGAGGCCGGCTATGCCACATCGCTTGTCAAAACCTACGACCGAAAGGCGATCAAGGCAGGCAAAAGCCGCATCAAGGAGTGGGACTATTACCTGATCTATAATGATCGCTTCGGCGTGGCGCTGACGCTGGATGACAACAGCTATATGGGGATGCTCTCCGCATCGTTCCTCGATTTTGAAAAGCCGTCGGAGCGCACGTTCTCACCGATGTTCTGGCTGCCGTTCGGCAAGACCGGCTTTCCCGCAAGCTCTACGACGGGGGATGTAGTGATCCGTTTGAAAGGCGCCGCCGGTTCCTACACACATGAGGACGGCAAGCGGCATCTTGTATTTCGGGTTGACAATTTTCAGGACGGAAAACCGTTCTCCTGCGATCTGTGGTTGTCCGATGAGCCGCGCGATTCCATGGTGATTGCGACGCCGTTCCCGAAAAAGCCGACAGCCTTTTACTATAACCAAAAGATCATCGGCATGCGGGCGGAAGGGACAGTCGAGTACAGGGGCGAACGGTATACGTTTTCCAAGGCCGACAGCTTCGGCCTGCTCGACTGGGGACGCGGCGTATGGACGTACGACAACACATGGTACTGGAGCGCGGCGCAGGGCGAGGTGGACGGACATACGTTCGGCTTCAATCTCGGCTACGGCTTCGGGGACACGAGCGCCGCAAGCGAAAATATGCTCTTTTGGGACGGCGTTGCGCATAAGCTCGACCGGGTCACGTTCGAGATCCCGCAAAAGGACGGCAGGGACGATTACCTTTCGCCATGGCGCTTTGCAGACAACGAGGACAGACTGGATTTGATTTTTACACCGATCCTCGATCGCCAAAGCAAGACCGATGTGCTTGTGATCTGTTCCGATCAGCATCAGGTATTCGGCCGGTTCACGGGTAAAGTCATACTGGACGACGGAACCGCATTACAGATAAATCATTTGCTCGGCTTCGCGGAAAAGGTGCGCAACCGGTGGTGATACGCGAGAAGAAAAACGGTTTTCCGAAAAGTTTGCAAAAGGGTGAATGACTTTCACCCTTTTTTCTTGCATCTATGGGTTTTGCATGGTATAATAACATGATTCATTTTGGGGAGGTGCGGTTTGCGCATTTTGGGAATCGACCCCGGCTATGCCATTATGGGCTACGGCGTGATCGAGAAAAAAGGACAGATCATTATGCCGATCGACTTCGGCGTTGTCGAAACGGACAAGTCCATGCCGTTTCCGCAGCGGCTCGAACGGCTGTATCTCGGCACACGGCAGCTGTGTGAGCTGTACAAGCCCGATATGGCTGCGTTTGAAGAGCTGTTCTTCTACCACAACGTCACAACAGCCATTGCGGTCGGTTCGGGGCGCGGTGTCGCGCTTCTCGGCGTACAGCAGCAGGGCATCCCGATTTATGAATTTACGCCGATGGAGATCAAGCAATCGGTTTGCGGCAACGGGCATGCCGATAAAAAGCAGGTGCAGCAGATGATTCGCGTGCTGCTCGGCCTCAAGAGTGAGCCGAAGCCGGACGACGCGGCGGACGCTTTGGCGGTCGCCATGTGCCTTTCGTTCCATGCGGGACCGGCGCAAGAGGAATACCGGATCAAATAGGAGGGGCTATGTACGCATATATTCGCGGGCTCGTCGATGAGATCGGCATGGATCGTGCCGTCGTCGAAGCGGCGGGCGTCGGGTATGAGATCTTTTGCAGCACGCTGACGCTGAAAAAACTGCAGAGCGGAAAGACTGCCAAGCTGTTTACGCATCTGTATCTGGCGGATGGGATCCAAGCCCTGTACGGCTTTGCCGACGAGGGTGAGCGCGAAATGTTCCGCCGGTTGATCGGCGTCACGCGCGTTGGGCCGAAGCTCGCGATTGCCGTGCTGTCGGTGCTTACGCCGTCCGATGTTCGCGCGGCGATTGTCACGAATAACCCTGCGGCGTTCGATCATGTCTCCGGTATGGGACGGAAGACAGCGCAGCGCGTCATTTTGGAGCTTGCAGGCACCGTCAAGGGCGAACCTATGCCCTTGCAGGGCGGCGCGGCATCATCGGCGCAGAGCGCGCAGGATATCCGAACCGAAGCGGTCGAGGCCTTGACCTCGCTCGGCTACGACGGCTTATCGGCTTCGCGTGCGGTCGCTGCAATCAAGGAAGCGGACAGCGTTGAGGATCTGATCACAAAGGCGCTGCGGAGCATGGCAAAGGGGTAACGTATGCAGGATGATCGGCTGATCACTTCTTCTCTCCGAGAGGAGGACGTTAAAAACGAATACAGTCTGCGCCCGCATTTTCTGTCGGAGTATATCGGGCAGGATACGGTCAAGGAGCACATGCACATCTACATCGAGGCCGCCAAATCCCGCGGTGAATCGCTTGATCATGCGCTGCTCTACGGCCCGCCCGGTCTCGGCAAAACGACGCTTGCCGGGATCATCGCCAATGAAATGGGCGTGTCCCTGCGCGTCACCTCCGGTCCGGCGATCACCCATGCGGGCGACCTTGCGGCGCTTTTGACAAACCTTTCTCCCGGCGACGTGCTGTTCATCGACGAGATCCATCGTCTGAACCCGAACGTCGAGGAGGTGCTCTATCCCGCGATGGAGGACTTTGCACTGGATATTATTATCGGCAAAGGCCCCGGCGCAAGGAGCATTCGGCTTGATCTGCCGAAGTTTACGCTTGTCGGCGCGACCACGCGCCTCGGCATGCTGTCCTCGCCGCTAAGAGATCGCTTTGGCATCAAGGAGCAGCTTGAGCTGTATTCACCGGAGAGCTTAAAGGAAATCATCGTGCGCAGCGCGGAGATTTTGAATATCGACATCGAAGACGAAGGCGCGCTTGAAATCGCTTCCCGCTCCCGCGGGACGCCGCGTATCGCCAACCGGCTGCTGCGCCGTGTGCGCGACTATGCACAGGTGCGGGGCACCGGCACGATCAACCTCAAGACCTCGCAGGAGGCGCTGTCCATGCTAAAGATCGACGAGCTCGGGCTCGACGCCGTGGATCGTCGTATGCTGGTCGCCATGATCGAGATTTTCAAGGGCGGTCCGGTCGGACTGGACACGATTGCGGCGTATACCGGCGAAGACGCGGGAACGGTAGAGGACGTGTACGAGCCCTATTTATTGAAGCTCGGGTTTTTAGCCAGAACTTCCCGGGGCAGAATTGTGCTGCCGGACGCATACCGGCATTTGGACTATCCGGTGCCGCAGCCCGCGGGACAGGCACAGCAAATGAAGTTGGAGGTTTAATATGTTCGGTAAAAAAGCGCGGGAAATCCAGGAGCAGGCGGCGAAGATTGCCGATCTGCAGTCCAAGATCGCAGAGCTGGTCGAAAAGAATAAGATTTTGCAACAGCGCCTCGATGCGTATGTCGCAAAGGAAAGCGCCATCGTCAAAGCGCTGACCGATGCAAACGAGCGCGCGGAAAAGGTCGTTTCCGACGCGCAGTTTGAAGCCGGGTCCATTTTGCAGGAATCCGAGGCGAATGCGGAGGCCGCTCGTCAGGATGCCGAAAAACTGGTAAACAATGCATATCAGAATGCGCGTGATATCGTCAAAAAGGCGGAGGATGAAAGCCAGGAAAAGCTCGACGAAACGCAGTCGCAGATCGAAGCGTATGCGGCGCTGCTCGGCGCCTATGATAAGATGGTGCAGGACAATATCAAAACCGCGCAGGAGCAGGCCAGACGGTATGCCGAAATGGCGCATCAGCTGCATTTGGCTGTGCCGCAGATCCTTTCGCCGGAGGGCAAGCTGAACGAGCTGCCGCAAGCAGGGGAAGAAGCGCCTGCACAGGAGCCGGAGGAGGAAGCCAAGCCGGAGAAGGAAGAAAAGCTCTGGAAGGTATCGGACATTTCCAATGCCAAAGGCGAGGATTCGCTCGTTGATGAAATCATCGACGGCATTTTGGGCGCGGCGGGCAATCCCGCAGCGGAATCGGTTTTGGACGGCGTTCAGCCGTAGGAATAAAACAAGTATCAAAAATAGAAAGGAATTCAACCATGGCAAAGAAAACGATTGAAGACATTCAGGTAGAAGGCAAGAAAGTTCTTGTCCGCGTAGACTTTAACGTTCCGCTGACCGAGGACGGCAAGGTAGCAGACGACAAGCGCATTGTTGCGGCGCTGCCCACGATCAAGTACCTGCTTGCGCATCATGCGAAGGTTATCCTTTGCTCGCATCTGGGTCGTCCGAAGGGACAGGTCAACCCGAAGTATTCCCTCGCGCCGGTCGGCGAAAGGCTCGCCGAGCTGCTGCCCGATACGCACATCTGGTTCGCAACCGACACCATCGGTGAGAGCGCAAAGGCCGCGATCGCCGATATGAAGGAGGGCGAAATCGTGCTGCTCGAGAACACCCGCTTCCATAAGGAAGAGGAGAAGAACGATCCCGCGTTTGCAAAGGCGCTGGCGGATCTCGCGGACATCTTTGTGTCTGACGCGTTCGGCACCGTGCATCGCGCGCATGCCTCCACGGCAGGCGTTGCGGCTTACATCCCCGCAGTCGCCGGTTACCTGATCGGCAAGGAGCTCGGCATCATGGGCGAAGCTCTGGACAATCCGGTTCGTCCGTTTGTTGCGATCCTCGGCGGCGCCAAGGTGGCGGACAAGATCGGCGTCATCAAGAACCTTCTGACCAAGTGCGACAGCCTGATTATCGGCGGCGGCATGGCGTACACGTTCTTCAAGGCGAAGGGCTATGAGATCGGCAACTCCCTGCTCGACGCGGAGAGCATCGACCTTGCGAAGGATCTGATGAAGGAAGCCGAGGAGCGCGGCGTCAACCTGCTGCTCCCGGTCGATACCGTTGTGGCTAAGGAATTTGCGGCGGATGCCGAGCATAAGACGGTTGCCTCCAACGAGATTCCGGAAGGCTGGCAGGGCCTCGATATCGGCGAAAAGACCATCGAGCTGTTCCGCAAGACCATCCTCGAAGCCAAGACCGTCGTTTGGAATGGTCCGATGGGCGTGTTCGAGTTCCCGGCGTTCGCAGTCGGCACCAAGGCGATTGCGCAGGCCTGCGCAGATTGCAGCGGTACTACGATCGTCGGCGGCGGCGATTCCGCTTCCGCAGTCAAGAAGCTCGGCTATGCCGATAAGATCACGCATATCTCCACCGGCGGCGGCGCGTCCCTCGAGTTCCTCGAAGGCAAGGTTCTGCCCGGCGTTGCGGTCCTGAACGATAAATAAGCGGAGGAAAGAAACATGAGAAAGCCGATCATTGCAGGCAACTGGAAAATGAACATGACGCCGGACGAAGCGAAGGAGCTCGTCACCGCGCTGATCCCGCTCGTGAAGGACGCCAAATGCGAAGTCGTCGTTTGCCCGCCTTACGTGGATCTTTGCACCGTCGCAAAGCTGATCGAAGGCACCAACATCAAACTCGGCGCGCAGAACGTGCATTGGGCGGAAAAGGGCGCTTTCACCGGCGAAATCTCCGCGAAGATGCTGCTGGCTCGCGGTGTGCAGTACGTCATCATCGGCCACAGCGAGCGCCGTCAGTACTTTGGCGAGACCGACGAAACCGTCAACAAGCGCGTCAAGGCGGCGTTGGCGGCGGGCCTTATTCCGATCATCTGCGTCGGCGAATCGCTCGAACAGCGTGAAAGCGGCGTGACCGATGCCATCGTTTCCGGTCAGATCGTGGCCGATCTCGACGGCCTCACCGCTGAACAGGTGCAGGGCCTCGTCGTTGCTTATGAACCCATCTGGGCCATCGGCACCGGCAAGACCGCGACCAAGGAAGACGCCAACGCGACCATAGCCGTGATCCGTAACGCGATTGCGGACAAGTTCGGCAAGGAGACCGGCGATGCAGTCCGCATCCAGTACGGCGGCAGCATGAACCCGAAGAACGCTTCCGAGCTGATGGCAATGCCGGAGATCGACGGCGGTCTGATCGGCGGCGCGAGCCTGAAGGCCGAGGACTTCTCCAAGGTCGTCAATTATTGATTTCATAGGATATACAGCAAAGCCGGGGGACAGGGCGTCTCCCGGCTTTCTGTTTCGATAACGCCCCGTTCGTAACGAGGCATTAAATATGTCACATGTTTTCGATAAACCGAAGCGTATCCTTTAAGTGCATCCCGTTGGAGGACTTTACCAAAATCGTATCGCCGTCATGCAGCATGGAGGGAAGAGCCTCCTGCAAAGCGGCTTGATCCGAAAACCAATAGGAGTTCGGATAGGTCGCTGCGTGCTGTGCCAGGTGGCCGGTGCAGAGGAAAAGCTCAATGCCGAGCGCATGCGCAAGCGCGCCGACACGCTCATGGTAGGCGGGCGCGTCCGGGCCAAGCTCCAGCATATCGGCAAAGATGCAGACGCGGCGCGTCTTGGCTTCATGCAGCAGACGAAGCGCCGATTCCATCGAAGTCGGATTGGCATTATAGGTACCGTCGATCAGCGTAAAACGATCCGTATGCACGATATCGGCGCGACCAGCCGTCGGATGAAAAGCCGCAAGGCCTTTTTGCAGCTCCTCGTCTGTCATGCCGAGCAAGTATCCGACCGCGATGGCAGACAACGCGTTCTGTACCATAAAATCGCCTGCGACGAACAGTTCCACCGGCAGGGAATGTCCGAAATACTTTGCCGTAAACGTCGTGTGTTCCAAGCTGTCGGACACGATATCGACCGCGCGCACGTCGTTGTCGGCACCGATGCCGTACCGGATCGCAACGGGAATCGTGCGGAGCAGATCATCGTCACCGTTGACAATGACCTTGGCACCGGGACGAGCATGCTGCAGCATCTCGGTTTTGCCCTTGAAGATGCCTTCGCGCGAGCCGAAAAACTCAATATGCGCTTCCCCGATGTTTGTGAACAAACAGATCGTCGGCTGCGTCACGCGGGCGATGGCGTCGATCTCTCCGAAGTGATTCGTGCCAAGCTCCATCACGGACACTTCATGCTGCTTGCCGAGCCGCAGAACGGTGGTCGGAACACCGGTTTGATTGTTGAGATTGCCGACCGTGGCGTGCGTGGCAAAATGCTGCTCCAATACGGTCTTTACCATATCCTTTGTCGTCGTCTTGCCGACGCTGCCGGTAATGCAGACGATTGGGATATCGAACCGTTCCCGGTGCAGCTTTGCAATATCCTGATACGCTTTGACACAGCTTTTCACGCGGATATGCGGCGCATCCGTTTCGATTTCGGACAGCACAAGCGCCGCGCCCTTTTCCATGGCCTGCGGAATGAAACGGTGCCCGTCGAATACTTCGCCGCGGATCGGCACATACAGTTCGCCGGGCAGCAGGGTCCGCGTGTCAATGGTCGCGCCGGTGATAACCGTATCCAAAGAAAGCGAGGGCGCACATAACGTGCCGCCCGTCGCTTTTATCAATTCAGCTATTGTAAATTCAGCCATTGTATTTCTCCAACGACAACGAAATAATGTTCTGGCACAGCGTCGGATAGTCGATCCCGACGGCAGCGGCTTCCTGCGGGAGCAAGGAAGTGGGCGTCAATCCCGGCAGCGTATTGGCTTCGAGACAATATGCGTCACCGTTTTCCGTCAGCAGAAAATCCAAGCGTCCGTATACGGCAAGGCCAAGCGCCGAAAAGCCCTTGAAGCACAGATCCTGTATTTTCTTTGTGTGGAAAGGGTCCACCTCGGCAGGCGTGATTTCCCGCGTGGAACCCGCCTGGTATTTGTTTTTATAATCGTAAAATCCCTCGTTCGGGATGATTTCGATTAACGGCAGTACCGTATCGCCGAGCACGCCGCAGGAGAGCTCGCGTCCCTTAACATACTCTTCTACCAATATGACCGGCTCCATCGCAAACGCCGCGTCCAATGCCGCCTGCAGCTGTCCGTGTTCATGCACAATGGAAACGCCGATGGACGATCCGCCGCAGCACGGCTTAACCACACAGGGAATCCCGATGGCTTCAAGATCAACCTTTTCGCCCTTCACAAGACGAATCCCTTTCGGACAGAGCAGCCCGGCGTCGGTGAAAATCTTCTTGGACACCCATTTGTCCATCGCATTGGCGCAGGCTTCGGAGCCGGAGCCGGTATAGCGAATCCCAAGCTCATCAAAAAGCCCCTGCAGCTTGCCGTTTTCGCCGCAATCGCCGTGCAGCGCCATATAGACGATGTCGGCCCGCTTGCAAAGCTCCGGCACGTTCTTGCCAATATATTCGTTATAGCCTTCCTTGCGGGAAGCGCGGATCGCCGCAAGGTCGGGCTCCGCCGACAAAATGCGATACGGCGGCAGCGACTTGGCCTCGGCAAAAATCTTGTCCGTGCCGTCCCAATCGGGCAGACCGAAAAACAAATCTATTAAAACAGCGTGATGACCGAGCCCTAAAAGCGCATTGCACGCCATGGTGCCGCTCGAAAACGAAACGTCACGTTCCGGGGAAAGGCCGCCCGCCAACACTACAATATTCATAAAGCTACCTCCATACGTCGTACAATATACCATCTTTTGGAACGGTTTACAACCGATACATGTAAACATTTCCTAAATTTCGGAGGTTCCCTGTTGAAAAAGATGACTGTTTTTCTGCTTGTTCTTATATTGCTCTGTTCGGGCTGTACACCCTACAGCGATACCGTTCATATACAAGCGTATGCATACGTATTCCGATCCATGCCGCCGCAGAAAAGCGTGCATGCCGACGTTCGCTTTTCGGACATCCCATTTCAAATGCCGGCGCTGAACGATCTGCTATATCGTGCAGAAGCATTGTATGAATCGGTTTGTTCCCAAACGGACAGCCATGAAAACGCCAAAGACCTGCAAGAAGAGCTGGATAAGCTTTGGGCAGAATTGAAAACCGCAGAGACGATGCGGGCACTTGCCTATATTCATTACAGCCGCGACGTGACGGATCCGGTTTGGTCGGAAAGAAATGAAATTCTGTCCGCCTCTATTGAGCCTATCTATGCGACGCTCGTGCAAATTGCCCTGCATCTTTCGGAGCAGCCTGCGCTTCGTTCGGTCTACGATGCGAACACCGTTGCAGAATTGCGCAAAGCGGTTTTGTTGACTTCACCGGAGACAGCGCCCCTGTTGGAGCAAGAACAAGCGATCCTGTCGGAATACGATCAGCTGCATGCAACCTTGACCGTGGAGGGAGAGGGGCGCACTTGGACGTACAATGAATTGACGAAGGATGAGACACTTCCGTTTGCTTCGTGGTACGCGCTGTATACGGCGTATACCGAGCAGTACGCGAATGCGGCGGCAGAGTTGTTCTGCCGCTTGCTGCCGCTTCGCAGGGAGACGGCAAGATTGTTGGGCTTTGCATCGTATCCGGCTTATCGGTATGCCGTGTATGGGCGGGAATGTACAACACAGGACGCAGAGCACTTCTGCGATACGGTTGCATCGCACCTTGTGCCGCTGTTTCTCCAATGGCAAAAAGAGGTCGCTGTTGATCGGGAGATTCTGTATTATGCCGATACATACGATCGGGAAACGACCGTGCAGCGCGTGGGGCAAACGATTTCTGAAATTCTTCCGAGCCTTGCCGAGCCATGGCAGTATATGCTCGCGCATGAGCTGTACGATGCGGGATCCGGGCCACACCGGCTGGGCGGCAGCTATACAACGTATCTTTCCGATTACGGCGCTCCGTTTTTGTTCACCGCATGGGATGATTCCGCCTCGATGCCGTCGGTGCTGCTGCATGAGTTCGGTCACTTTGCCGGGTACTATTTTCGCGCGGAAAACAACAATGTGGCAGACGACTCGCTCGACTGGGCGGAATTCGATTCGCAGGGGCTGGAGCTGCTCGCTGTGCCTTATTATGAAAAGATTTTCGGTAACCGAGCGGATGAAGCAAGGTCGGTACGGCTCTTGGATACGCTGTATGCTGTCGTGTCCGCCTGCGCGGTAGACGAGTGGGAAAGGTTCGTGTATCAGACAGACAACCTTACGCCGGCCGCGCTGCACGCCAAATTCGGCCAGATCGCCGAACGGTTCGGTTTGGATCGCATGGGCTTTACGGCGTATTCATGGACGGAAATCCCGCATATCTTTCAATCCCCGTGCTATTATCTCAGCTACGGCGCCGGCGCAGCTGCGGCGCTGCTGCTGTACCAAAAGGCAACAGAGAATCCCCCAAAAGCGGCACTTGCCTTTCAAAAGCTGCTTTTGCGGTCTTATGGGGCGAACTTTGGCGAATCCTTACATAGAGTTGGCTTGACTGATCCGTATGCAGATGATACAATATTGCAAATATATAAACTATTTAGTATGGATTATTAAGGATTCATCCAATGAAAAAAACGGTCGCCATTTTGCTTATATGCCTGCTTTGTCTGCTATCGGTTCCCGCCGTAAACGCGGAAACGACGGCGGAACCAGCTTATCAGATTCCGGGAGACCGTCCTGCCGAACGCTTGACGGACGGCAAAGCCATGACACGCATCACCGTGGACGCAGGCCAATCCATTTCGATGACGCTGCCTGACCGGGCGAACGAAAACACTTCTTTATATTTAACATGGTTCGAGCCGCCGCGTGATGCGGAACTGATCGAATATGATGAAAACGGCATTCTGCTGCACCGAATATCCATTCAAGAGCCGGAGGAACTGTATCAGTCGATCCCCTTACAAAAGGGCTGCAAATCTGTCCGACTGTATGCCGCTTTATCGTATACACTTTCCGGGATGCTTGCATCCGATGCGCCGCTGCCCGCTTTCCATGGCTTTATGGAGCCATCCCCGGAAAAGGCAGATCTTTTGATCGTTTTACCAGAACCTCTGTCTGGCTGGGAAGCCTTGTCCGGTTTGCTTGCGGCTTACACCGTTGAACATGCCGTTTCCACTGCCATCGTTTACTGCTGCGACGGACGCGCCTACGCCATGCAGGAAGCCCGTGTTTCGCTGCGAGCCATCGGCGTTGAGACAGCGCCGATCAGTCTGCATTGCACGGATCATGAATTTAACGAAATAGACGATGTTCGATCCTCGTGGCAGGCAAAGCAGCCGGCGTCTCGCTTGGCGTCCGTGCTTGAAACGCTTACGCCGCAAATCGTCATTACGCTTGCCGGCGAAGAAACTGATGCGCGCGCCATGCACACCAATGAGCTTGTCCGCACGGCGTTGGAGCAATCGTCGCATCAACCGCAAAAGGTATACGAGCAGGCCGACGCAGGAAAACTGATGCTCGATTTTTCGCAGCCGCTGCTGCACTACGATGGCGAAACAGCCCAAGCCGTTGCACAGAGAGCCTATCAAAACTGCACCTCACGCCGCATGTTTCGGAGAACGCTGCCCAAATCCATCCGCTTACGCCGGATGGACACGGAGGACGTTCTGTCTGCCGACCTTCTTAGCGGGATTTTAACGGACAAGTTGCTTGCTTACGATCCCGCAACCCCTTCACCAATCCCGACGGCAACGCCGACGCCTACACCGATTTCGACGGTCACACCGACACCGACTCCATCGCCAACACCGACCGCAACACTAACGCCTGTGCCGACGGAAACGCCTGCTGTTCGCCGCAGTCTGCTTTCTTGCGGGGCTAAGACGGTCGAAATCGAGCCGGAGATAACGTCGACGCCTGCACCCTTGCCGACCGAAGCACCGACAGTAAAACCGACCGATACGCCCACGCCGACGCCGTTGCCCGATCCAACGGCAACGCCGTCTCCATCTCCGACACCGCTTTCCGACTTTGATGCGCACTTTATCAACGACGGCAGCGGGACAGAAACGGTTTCGGTCGATACGGAAAAGGGCGAGTGGATCTATCGCAGCGATATCCTTGCCGTTGAGATCACACGTTTTCATCGGACATACGAACGGGAAATGCGGCAGTATCCGTGCGTGTATTATGTGGCACACATTTATGAGCGCGACGTAGACAGCTTCCGCCCAACTTTCGGGTCCACGCGGCACGACGGACGTTCGGTCGCTTCGGCGCAATCCATGTCCGACCGTGCCCGTTGTGTCCTGTGGATCACGGGCGACAATCTTATCAACAGCGATCCGGAGATCAAGAGCATCCTGATCCGAGACGGATATCTGTTCCGGCAGGCGACCCATGTGGATTGCCTTGTCATGGAGCCGGAAACGCTGTCCATGCGCATCGTTCCCGCGAACACCGTTTCCGCACGCGATCTGCTTGAAAGCGGGGCCATGAACAGTTTTTCCTTTGGCCCGACGCTGATGGATCACGGGGAGGTCTTAGAAAGCGCGAGGCACCATCGCCATTCCATGAATCCGCGCACGATGATCGGCATGATCGAACCGGGCCACTTTGTTGCGGTCGTAGCGGACGGCCGACAGCCCAATTACAGCATGGGCATGACGATGAACGACATCCTCGAATTGATGGATTCCCTCGGCTGTCAGGTAGCCTACAATTTGGATGGCGGCATGTCGGCGACAATGATGTTTCTCGGTACCAAGGTGAACCGGCACGGCACCACGCCGGATGCCTATTCCGGTCTGCCGAGCACACAGCGTTTTATGCCCGACGGGCTCTCCTGGGGCTATTCCGAAGCTCTGTACGGCTTTGGCAACGTACAAGGGACGTTCACTTCGGATCACCCGCCGGTTTTACCCGAAAAGGAATAATTGCCTTTTGAACCCGCCGCTGCGGGTTCTTTCTTTTGTATGCCTCCGCATATCGTGTAGAAAGTTTATACCGGAGGAATCTGTTAACATGAAACAATTGAAGAACGGCAGCAGCGGCCCCGTTGTGCAATATGCACAGCTGGCTTTGACACGGGCAGGCATGGAACCGGGCAGGATCGACGGCTTTTTCGGGCCGAATACGGAAGCGGCGACAAAACGTTTTCAAGCCTCGGTGGGCTTGACCCCGGACGGCATCATCGGCTCGAAGACGTGGGCGATGCTGTTTCCGTATCTGTCCGGCTATACGCTGCATCGGATCATGGCGGGGGACACATTTTCAGGCCTTGCCCGCAGGTATGCAACGACAGTCGATGCGATCCGGATCGCCAATCCGATGCTTCATCCGGACAATCTGCTGATCGGCACGCTTGTTACGATCCCGTTTTCGTTTCAAGTGACGGCATGGAATGTTCCTTACAGCTCGCTTTGGACCGGAATCGTGCTGGACGGCCTTGCTGCCCGGTATCCGATGCTGTCGCTTGACGTGTTCGGACGGAGCAGCGCGGGACGGGATCTCTATGCGGCGTATGTCGGCACGGGCGACATCCCGGTGGGCGTCAATGCTTCCCATCATGCGAATGAATGGATCACGACGCCGCTTGTACTGCGCATGCTCGAAAACCTGCTCTATGCCGCCGCATACGGAGAAAAGCTCGAGGGCTTTTCCGCAACGGCTCTGCTGGCGCGCGCACGGCTCACGCTTGTCCCGCTCGTCAACCCGGACGGCGTGGATTTGGTAACGGCCTATCTCGAAGCGAACGATCCGCTGTTTCAAAAGGCTATGGGCATTTCCGGCGCATTTCCGTCTATCCCGTTTCCGAGCGGGTGGAAAGCGAATCTAAACGGCGTCGATCTGAATCTTGGCTATCCCGCCGGATGGGAGCAAGCCAGAGAAATCAAATTCGCGCAGGGCTTTACGCGCCCTGCTCCGCGCGATTATGTCGGCTCTCGTCCGCTTGCCGAAGCCGAGAACCGCGCGATGGCACAGCTGACGCGGCGGGAGAGCTTTGCACTGACCGTTTCCTATCATACGCAGGGCGCAGAAATCTATTGGCGCTACGGCGACAACGAACCGAAAAACGCACGGCAAATTGCGGAGGCGTTTGCGGTTGCCAGCGGGTATGCCGTGCAGGATCCGGCAAGGGACAGCAGCTTCGCGGGATATAAGGACTGGTTTATCGACGCATTCGACCGTCCGGGCTATACCATAGAGGCGGGACGCGGACAGAATCCGCTGCCGCTCGATGCTCTGCCCAAACTGTACGAAGAAAACATCGGTATTTTCCTCGGTGCTTTGGCACTTGCGCAAAACGCTTGAAAACAGCGGGAATATCTGCTATACTGACAACCATGGAGTCCAAAACGAAGAAAACCAGCTTTATCATGGGCGCGGCCATCCTTGCGGCAGCAAGTCTGATCTGCAAGGTGCTCGGCGTCCTGTTCCGTGTGTTTGCGATCCGGATTCTCGGCGAGGAAGGCATGTTCTTCTACGAAAAGGTCTATCCGATCTATTCGTGGCTGCTGATCATTTCCTCGTCCGGCATCCCGATCGCTATTTCACGCATGGTGGCAGCACGGGTCGCAAAAGGTGATTTTCGCGGCGCCGAGGACGTATTCAAACGCGCCTTCTGGATGCTGTTCTTCCTCGGTCTTGCCACAACCGCCGTTATGTTTTTCGGCGCGGAGCCGATTGCCAGGCTGATTCTGGATTCCGAGAACCCCGGCATGCGTTGGTCCTTGATGACGCTTGCGCCCGCGCTGTTCTTTACCTCGATCCTGTGCGCTTATCGCGGCTATCTGCAGGGCTTGCAGCGCATGAACGGCACCGGGCTTTCGCAGCTTGCCGAGCAGATCTTCAAGATGCTGTTCGGCCTGTCCCTTGCGGCATTTCTGTTCCGTCGCTATCTGCATACGCCATACAGCGCCGCAGCCGGCAGCGTCGGCATCCTTCTCGGCGTTTCGATCTCTGAGGCATTGGCGATTGCGGTGATCTATCCGATTTACCGCAAGGAGCGCGCGCATCTTCTGCCGAAGGACATACCGGCTTCCCCAAATGCAAATGATCGGGTCTTGTGGAACCTGTTGACAATCGCTGTTCCGATCACGCTCGGCGCGTCGATCCTGCCGATTGCCAACGTCGTCGATTCCGCGATGATCACGCGTCTGTTGATCGGTATCGGCCTCCCGGCGCCAGAAGCGGAACGGCTGTACGTGATCCTTTGCACTTATGTCCGCTCCATCATCA
>CAMHJE010000033.1:0-19371 GCA_946185305.1 uncultured Clostridia bacterium
TCTGGATCGGGCGCGGCTTGAAAATCTGCCGGAACCGGTGCTCGCTCTCCCCGCCACGCAGCTTGTTTTCGGTCAGCGCATAAAAGCCGAGCAGCAGGATCGTCAGGATAATGGCGGTCAGAAACATCGCACTCTTGCCGCCGAGCGGCCACGCGCCGTTCAGCGTCAGATAGTTTTTCGGGTTCAGCATGAACGTCGAGCGGAAATAGCGTTCCTGCAAAATGATCAAGACGTAATACAGGATGAACGGCGCGGCGTAGGCCAGATAGATATTCCCGGTCATGGCCGAAAGCAGCATCCCGACGAGCGCCCAGCACGCGCCCTGCAAAAAGAACAGCCACGCCCGAAACGCAATCTGCCCGAACAGCGGCTCCACATAATAGTCCACCAAGACCTCATGCGGCATCAGCAGCAGCGCAAACAGCCCGTAGGCCGCAAAGATGCCCGCGACCAAGGCCAGCCCGCCGGAGAGCGCGCAGCCGATTTCCTTGCCGACGACGTATTTTGTCACGCTTGTCCGCGGGAGGAACGATTTGATATAGCCGCTCTTTTCATCGTCCACAAACGCCGAGGTATACGGGATCGCGGCGATGATCGGCGTGACGAGCAGCAGCATATCGCTGCCCATCGCCTTCAGCAGCAGCGTTTCATGGTAGCCCAAGGCGCAGTAGGGGTATTCGGAGAAAAAGACTTCATACAGGTCGGAAAACGCCGCAAAGCAAAGGCACAGCAGCGCCCCGCCCGCCGCGAGCCAAAAATACAGTCCGCCGATGGCGCGTTTCAAGTCCGTCCAGATCGTTCTCATGCGTTCCCCCTCTTTTTCCCGAAAGCCTTGTCGATACAAACAGTATAAAAGGTATTTATGGCCAAACTGTTACTAAGTTGTCTCGAAGTTGTAATTTGTTGCGGCCCCGACGCTCTCCTTATAAGAGCGCCCCGCCGCCCGCCCGGTCGCTTCCGTTGTTCTCTATACCGAT
Organism: uncultured Clostridia bacterium; assembly: GCA_946185305.1. Classification (GTDB taxonomy): domain Bacteria; phylum Bacillota; class Clostridia; order Christensenellales; family CAG-138; genus UBA3792. The sequence continues at coordinate 978 of CAMHJE010000033.1, forward strand.
TATACAACCGAGTTGTAACAGAATTGCGTTATAAGTATGAACAAGTCCCATTTTCCGCAAAGATTCCGCATTTCTTTTACAAAACCCCGGCGCGGCGCGTCGGGGGAAAAGAATATCCGTATATTGACAAGGGAAAGACGGCCGCAGAATGGTAAGGCCCGCGTCACCGGAAGGAACCGCCCATGTGAACACGCGTGCCGTCGATGGCGTTAAAACCGTAAGCAAAGGGTTTGTCCGTTTGTTTTTCATGATGCAAGTCGTAAGCATCCATCAGGCACACCCACGTCGGCACAAGATACGCTTCCTTTGCCGCATTTTTCTTCGGCTGCACGGACAGCGTCAGCACGACCTTTGTCAGTTCAAGCTGATAGCCCCACTTTATTTTTTCTCCCGCAATTGCTGCCGTAAAGTAATTCTTCATGATTCTTTGCATCTCTGCAAAGGGAAGAAGCGTCACGTTTTCGTTGGCGACCCCGGTCACCGTCATCGGATCGCTCCAACGCAGCCGTTCGACCCCGTTTTCGCTGACATACAGCTCCAGCTCCTCCATCGTCCACGCCGGTGCGTACGAAACCTCCTCCGATGAGAACGATCCATGATCCACGTCCGACACGTTCAGCGGCACATACTCGAACGCATGAACATATTTCAAGATCCAACCGGTGCTCCATTCCTCAAAGCCCAACGACTGAAACAGCCGTCCGGGCTGTGCCGAAGCGAGCGTCCATCCCTCCATGTGCTGCTCCGTCAAAAACTGTTCTCCCGCCGTGACCGCTTTGTCCTGCGGAAGGCTCGGCGTGATCGACCGCACCGGATCGCCTATATACGAACCCACTATGGACAGCGTATCCGAATCATGCAGCAGCGCATGCGTATGTCGGCAAAGAACGACTTCCCTTCCGGTCAGATCCCACTCCATGCTGCCCTTGCTCCCGTCCGCCAGCAGCACCGTTACGGTATAATCCTCTGGATGCAGCCGGAACGTCTCCATCGGCTGAAAATCGTCCTCGGTCAGGCGGCAGGCATTATACTCTGCCTGCAGATTCAGCAGGACTTCATTTTCAAGGCCGTGATCCACCGCGCTTTTCAGGGCATTCTCATAGTCCTTTCGCGTGTAGAAGGACAGTCCCGAATGCCATGCGACCGCATCGGGAAAGAACGCACGCCACAGCGAAAGCATCGTTTCCTCTTGGATCGCGGTTCGCTCCACCGTCCGAACCGGAAAGACCGTCTGCCCGGAGGTGACAATCTCCGCATCAATCGGGATCGTTGTGACCTTGGTTTCGATCACGTCCGTCCACCGCTCCGGCACAGCGAAGGTCGGCAGCGGCTGATCGGTTCCGCTGCCGGTCGGCGCCGGTGTTTCCTCGATGCGTTTTTCGGCAAGGTTATCCCCGCGGTTCACGATAAACTCCGTTTCCGGCGTCGGCTGACAGGCAAGGAGCAACGCGCCTAAAAGAACAGCCAAAATGGCTCGCCGTCGCGCTATAACCGAAATAGGTTTTTTATGGATATGGCCATCAAACTGTCGCTTTGGCATAGGTGATATCTCCCCTTGTCTTACCATATAGGATGGTATATCTGTTCTGGCTTTCCTTTCCGCTTTATTCACCCGACATCTTCACGCGTGTGCCGTCAATCGCGTTGAATCCGTATGCGATCACGCCTGCGCATTTCTGACTGCCGGGCAGGTCTTTATCGTAAACGCCGATCATACATACCCATGTCGGCATCAAATACGCCAGTTCCTTTTCATCGCGTACTCGCTGAACCGACAGCGTCAAAATAAGCTGTTCAACCCGCAGTTCATAACCGGTTCTCTCCTTTAGATATGCCACGCCCACGCTGATACTGCGCTTGAGAATATCCTTCATTTCCTCAAACGGCATCAGCCGCACATCTTCGTTGACAACCTCCTGCACGGCATACGGATAGACCCATGCAAAGTCTTCTACGCCCTGCTCGCTCACGTATATCTTTATGGATTCATTTCCCATTCCGGCGTTGTAGGTCGGGATATTCGCATAGGACAGGAATCCGCTGGTTGCGCCGTCATAATACTTTACGTCCAGCGGATAATACTCATAGTTTCTGACGTATTGCAAATACCATCCCGTACTCCATATCGCGTTGCCCTCCAGATCAAAGTAGCAGGCCTCCTCCTGCTTGCAAAGCGAAAAGCCCTCAATATTGACACCGCGCAAAAAGGCTTCCGCCTGCTCCCGCGCCTGTTCCGATGAGAGGCTTGGTATAACCGTCGTCATTTCTTCCGATTCTTCCTCTTCGTCTCCGAAAAGCAGAACGCCGTCTTCCACGTCCGTCTTGACATATACGATGCCGGTGTTCCGGCGGCTGAGAAGCAACCCGTTTGCGGTGGCGGACGCCTTCATCTTTTGTCCTTTTGCGGTCAACAGGGTGATCTGAAGCGGCTCGTCCGTACACTCGATATGATTCGTCTCTATGAATTCTGCGTCTGTGGCCGTTGCTTGCTGCTTGTCCCAGTTCAGTTCTCTGGCACGCTTTGTTTTGCCGAGCCCCATAGCGCGGCGGATGGCTTCGTCATAATCCTCCTCGGATAAGCCGGTTCCCTCCCGGTATGCGATCACGTCCGGAAACATAGCGTCCATGATCGGCTGCATCATCTCTTTTGTGAATCCCGTCCTTTTGACGGTTCTTACGGGAAAAACGGTTTGTCCGGAGGTGATGACCTCCGCGTCGATCTGTACGGTGATGTATTTCGTTTTGATTTCGTCCGTCCACCGCTCCGGCACAGCGAAGGTCGGCAGCGGCTGATCGGTTCCGCTGCCGGTCGGCGCCGGTGTTTCCTCGATGCGTTTTTCGGCAAGGTTATCCCCGCGGTTCACGATGAACTCCGTTTCCGGCGTCGGCTGACAGGCAAGCCCTATCGCCATTCCGCCCGCTGCAAGCCAAAGGCACAGCTTACGGATCACACGCTTTTCCTTCTTCCTAACCATGCATATTCGCCCCTCGTTTCTTTTGCAGCGCACGCCATGCTTTCGCTTTCCTGCTGCTCAATATATCAATTATACAACCAAGTTGTAACAGAATTGCGTTATAAGTATGAACAATTCCCATTTCCCGCAAAGATTCCGCATTTCTTTTTTTAATATCCGAGTGCTGGGTCAATTATGCTGCCGTCAATGGCGTTGATCGACAAAAACGGAGAGCGCGGACGTTCTGTTTCGGTGTATTCCGCATTGCTTTCTATTGCAATTACCCTTGATTCTCCATAAAAATTCCAAGCAGGAACAAGTAAGGCTGAATCAAAATAGTTTTGTTCGTTGATTCGTTGTAAGGAAAGCGTAATCCGATCAATGGTAATTTGCTCCTCCAATGTAGTGCCATATATGCGATCACCATTTTTATAATGAATACCCGCTCCATATATGCGTTCCATGTTTGTAAATAACAATTTCTCAACTTCATTGAAGGGAAGCAGCGTCGCATTCTCCACAACGGTTTCCTTCAACGAAAGCGGCGCTTCCCAGGAAAGAGAATAAATCCCCTCCTGATCGACAAATACGGAAATCGTTTCATAGGACCACATCCTTGAATAATCGTTTCCAAGTGTTATCTTGTTCAAGCAAGCGCAAGGAACACCTTGTACCGTGCGCGTACAAACGACCTCATAAGATGGCTGCTCGGCATTCATGTCCCAATAGATAGAATCAATCTGTATTTCATATATCCCGACTTCGTCCCAAAACCGACGAACGACCTCCATCGCTTCTCTCGGCCGAAACGAGAGCTGGGCATAAGTCGGATCGTCTAAATTCCCGATGTAAAGACAGTCGGATTCCCCGTCTTGTCCGATTATACGGGTATCATCGTAGGACAAAACCGCCTCCTGTAAGCCCATTTGTCCGTCCATCCATGTTGACGCTGCATCAGGATCTGGATTTGTTACGCAAAAGAATGCGGGGGGTTCGTCCGCATCTCGCGTAAGGGCGTCGATTCCCGTGTACGTGCAGAGGAGCTCTCCATTTCTTGCATAAACCGGTATCGGACGAAACGTTCCGTCACACGATTCTTCCTGAACCGTCTGCGGCGCGGTTTCGTACTGTTTTTTATAGGAAGCGATCTGCTCCTCCAAATGCTCTATCAGCGCTTCGTCCGTTTCTTGTTGGATTCGCTCCTCCAACGCAACCACGATATTTGCAATTTGGTCTTTTGTGAGTTGCGTTTCAGCCTTATACACAAAAGCTCTTTCTTTGCTTAGATAATGATATAGCCGATAGATCATCTCCTGCGAGAAACGGCCTTGCTCGACGCGTACAATCGGCAAAGAGGAAGACTTCGGCACTTCTATATCCGCGCTAACAGTAAGTACAAAATGACCTTCACAATAGGATTCTGTACATGCAAAGCTGTAGGGAATTTCATATAATTCACGCAAATCCTTTTGCTCGGAATCCGAGAATGCTGCGGGCGTTTGCGCCGCTTTTTTGAGCATTTCCTCGGTGTTTTTATGAGTTACATATTCCTGCTCCGGCGTTGCGACGCACGCAAGGCATATCATAGTGCACAAAGCAACCCATACCGCCAGAATTTTTTTCATCTCATTGACCCTCCGGCTAATAGATAAGCGGATTGATAGCTTCACCGGTTCTCGCATCAATGCATAGCAAGCCCGGCAAACGACCTTCCGTAATCATATTCTCGGTTGTATACGATACTGCCCACATAGGGATCAGCTTTGCTGCATTGGGATCATCTGGATCCCCTGTCATTCCGGCGCATAAGGTCAGCTTGGTTACGGTAATCCTGTCTCCTTCGGACGCCGCCGCACGAGCTCCTTCCGTCAAGAGCCGATCAATAATCTCCTGTACTTCTGCAAACGGGAGCAGACCGATCCCGCTGTCAGCTTGCCGCACAATTCGGGTCGGGTGGTGCCATTGCAGCATCTGACACCCTTCTTCATTGACCAGCGCCCAAATCGCATCCTGTCTGTACGGCGCGATCCGATTCATCCGTTCAAGCTGCAATTCCGGCAAGTTGGTATTAAATCCGTCATATGCAAGCGGAATATAGTGTTCGTATTCTTTTACAAAAATAAGCCACCAACCCTCCGAGAAGGTGTTGAACGGCGGTTCTCCTTTTAACAACCTAGCTTTTTCTGCGAAGGCGCAAGTATACCCCGTAACTCCGATCTCGGATAAAAAGTCTTGCGCAATGGATTCTGCTTGTTCCTTTTCTATGTTGACACGCTCCAATTGCGTCCCCGCAGGCTCATCAGGATATGCATTTCCACGCAATACCCAACGCTCTGGCTGAAGAATCGCATTGCTTCCTCGTTGAATACTAAAAAAATGATTCTGCCAGAGGACTTCATACTCACTTTCCTCCACTTTAATCACGGAGCATGTGTCTTTAGGTGGTGTATTAATTTCAGATGTATGTGTAAAAGCGCGAACGATATCGTCTACGTTTTTTTTATTGAAATCAATACGTTCAATTGCAATCTCCTCATATGGACCAGATTTTGTTTCTATGCTCGCATGGATTCTATAGAATTGTATCTGGTCTTTTGCAGTAGTGTCGTCCCATACTGTCGGATACATTTCTTGAACGAACGGTTGGGGCGATGAGGCTACCATGGCAGTTGATTGTTTCTGCGATGGCATTTGCTCCTGTGCAGAAGAATATGAATGGTCTAGTTTTGAATCTGCTGTCCTTATTTCTGCTGCTTCGTTTTCTCGTCCGCATCCTAACAAGAGAAGTGCTATCAAAAAAAGAATATTAATTTTCTTTCGCACGCTAAACCAGTTCCTTTCATTTCGAGTATCAATTCATCTGTGGCAGATACCCTATCTGTCACAGATGAAATCCAAAGAAATTACGTGTAAGAACCTACCCAACTGCCCTTAATAACAATATTTATGCCCCCATTATTGTTTTCAACCAATAAGCGAATGTTTTTATAATTGCTGGTAATTTTAAGATAATAGTTCCCCGTTGAAGTAAATGTATCATCGTCACCCAAAAATTTGCAGTTCGCATCGATGCGAAAAATATTGTAGCACAAATCATATTTTTGTCAACAATTATTTAGAGTTATATAGTATTGACAATCCTATGTTTTTGATATAAAATGCAATCATTCTTTTAGGAGCCGGTGTTATGACAAGAGACGGCTTACAGGGCTTTTTCAAAAAAGATATTGCGACGCTGTGTATTCTTGCTTTGCTCGACGGCGGGGAGGAATTATATGGCTATGAGCTCATGCAGCGCATGGACGTATACAGCGAGGGGCGTTTTGTGCTGCCGGAAGGGACGCTGTATCCCATTCTCTATCGTTTGGAGGAGCAGGGATATGTCGCGTCGGAAAAGCGGCTTGTCGGCAAACGGATGCAGCGGGTCTATTACCGTTTGACGGTCTCCGGTAAAGCGTTTTTTCGGCAGATGGCGGACGTCTATACCTCGGTCACGGCCGGCGCACAGGGCATTTTATCCCATTCTCACAAAGAGGAGGCGCAGGTGTGACAAAGGAAAGTAAACGGTTTTTACATCGAGTAGCTAAAGAAATCCCTCTCGGCGGCAAGCGCAAACGGGCGTTTATGAATGATCTTTCCGCCTCGCTCGCGGAATATAATATTGTTCATCCCCGTGCGTCGCAAGCGGAACTGATCGGACGCTTCGGGGAACCTGCGGAGATTGCGGATCGGTTTTATGAATTGATGCCCTATGCAGAGTTGCGGCGTCGTGTCAAGCGCGGCAAAGCGGTCATGCTTGTTGCTGTGTGTACTGCTGTATTACTGGTACTCAGTACATGGGGGCTGTATACAAAACTGATTCATGACAATGCGAATGCCGCGGTATATTATATTGATACATATACCACAGAAGAATTAACTTCTATTGAGCAAGCTTTGGAGTTATATCCCGAATTGTCAGAGGAGCAAATCAAACAACTTTTTCCGGAGTTATTATGAAAAGATTTATTTATATTATTTTTGCAACCATGCTGTTGCTTGCTGGGTTCCCTATGTCTGTATCGGCTGATACACAGGAAGAACGTATATATTTGGAGGATGGAAGCTATTATACGGAAACAATCAACTCCTTTCCTCTGTATATAAAAAATGCTGTTTCGGATGCAAACTTCAAAAATAGCACCCTTACCCGCACATACAGCAACTCCTCCGGCGTTGCCCAATGGTCTTTCACCCTAAGCGGCACCTTCCGCTATGACGGCACAAGCGCAACATGCATTGCAACGTCATGCTCGACCTCGATTCTGCAAAGCGGTTGGAGCTGTTCGAGCAAGTCCTCCCACGCGGTCGGAAATATGGCGGTCGGAGATGTGACGATGGAAAAAAAGATGCTCGGCATCACGATCGACACGCGCACTGCGCACCTTACTTTGACCTGCGACGCAAACGGCAATATAAGCTAAACCCATAATATATTTCAGAAAATGCTTTACCTCCCTTTTCGGGAGGTATTTTTTTATAAAAAAGAAGCGCCACAGCGTTTCAAAATCGGTTGCTATGCGGTCAGCGGGCTTCGCTTTGGGCGTAGGTGCGCTCGACCATGGCGATCATCACGACCGCGAACAGGGCGATATACAGCGGCAGGATCCAAAGGCCGGTGAGGCTCGACAGAAAGCCGAACAGCGGCGGGGCGAACGTGGAGCCGATATAGGCGCTCGCCATCTGGACGCCGATGATCGCCTGCGAGTTTTCGGGGCCGAAGTTATACGGCGTGGAGTGGATAATGCACGGATAGACCGGCGCGCAGCCGAGGCCGATCACGACAAAGCCGATCAGCGCGAAGATTTCCGGCAGCGGCGTGATCGCCACCGTCACGATCCCGACCGCCATGATCGCGGTGCCGAGACGGATCATATTCCGGTCGCCGAGCCGGTCGGTGATGAACCCGGCCAAAAATCGCCCCGCCGTGATGCCGATGAAAAACAGCGACGCGAACGCGGCGGCGCGCTCCTCCGATACGCCACGCGTGGCGATCAGATAGGACGCCGTCCAAAGCATACAAGTGCTTTCGGCGGCGCAGTAGCAGCAAAAGCCGAGCAGCAGCTGCGGCACGCCCTTGATCCGCAACGCCCCCGCAAGGCCGAGCGGCTTTCGTCTGTCGCCCTCGCTGACCTTGCCCGCGTTGACGCGCCAAAGCGGCAGCGACAGCAGCAGGATCGCGGTGATGGCAAACTGGATATACGACACGATGCGATAGCCCGCCTGCCATGTGGCATGCGTGAGCGCGAAGCTCATCACATACGGGCTGACGATGGTGCCGACGCCCCAGAAGCAATGCAGCCAGCTCATGTGGCGCGAGGTATAATGCAGCGCGACGTAGTTATTCAGCGCAGCGTCGATGGAGCCCGCGCCGAGGCCGTATGGCACGGCCCACAGGCACAGCATCCAAAACCGCGTAGACAGCGAAAAGCCGAGCAACGCGGCAGCGGTCAAAAACACGCTGATGACCGTGACATACTTCGTGCCGAGCTTTTTGGTGACGCGCTCGGACAGCAGGCTCGACAGGACGGTGCCGCCGGAAATGATCATCGACACGACGCCCGCCCACGACAGCGGCACGCCCATAAACGCGTGCATGACCGGCCAGCCCGCGCCGAGCAACGAATCGGGCAGGCCCAAACTCACAAAGGCCAGATAGATGACCGCAAGCAGCAAGGAATACATGAACTACTCTCCCAAACAAGCGTCCCGTAAACCGGAACCGTGCCGGTATTATACCGCAAAAGCGGCGGAAAGTCCATCCTTTTCGGTGCTGTCGGCGCTCACTCCGTATAGTAGCGCCGATAGCGCCGGTTGCCGCTGCGCCGGATCGGCATACCGTAAGCTTCCAACAGCTTTAAGTCCTCGTAGATATTGCGGCGGTCGGCGGCAATCCCCTTCGCGCCGAGCATGCACAGCACCTGCGCCATCGTCGCCGCGCGCGCCGCGCCGCGATGCTCGTCCATATAGTCCTTGACATACAGCAAGCGCAGCCTGCTGTCCCGATTGCGTTCCATCCGCTTCGCCTCCTTTCGGAAGACCGGCTTTTCGGCCGCCTCCCCCTGTTTGCGAGCGCAGTATACTTGCCGCAAAGTCCGATAAACAGTACAGAATCCCGTGCAAAGGCCGACCCGCCGCACGTTTTCCCGTTTCGCGCCGGTTTACGGAGGCCGTCGATTTCTTTCGATTTTTACACATGCCGCGTCCGCAAAGGCTTTACCGCGTCCGGAAAATGATATATGATATTGACATTCTCCGGATCATCCGGCACAGCGTACAGCAAAACAGGGAGGCAAGGCATGAAGCGAACGAAGGCGTTTGCAGCGGGGCTGCGCGACGGCATACCGATCGGGCTCGGGTACTTAGCCGTGGCGTTTTCGCTCGGAATCGCCGCGCGGAACGCGGGGATCGACGCCGTGCAGGGCTTTGTGATGAGCTGGCTCGGCATGGCTTCGGCGGGCGAATATGCCGCGATCACGGTGATCGCCGCCGGTGCGCCGTATTGGGAAATGGCGCTTGTGACGCTCGTGACCAACATGCGCTACCTGCTGATGAGCTTTGCGCTCGGGCAGCGGCTCGATCCCGCGCTCGGGCTCGGTCACCGGCTGCTGATCGGCTATTCGGTGACGGACGAGCTGTTCGGGATCTCCGTTGCGCAGCCGAGGCCGCTTGAACCCGCCTATTGCTACGGCGCGTATGCGGTGGCAATCCCGTCGTGGGCAGCGGGAACGGCGCTCGGCATCCTGGCCGGAAACGTGTTGCCCGCGCGCGTCGTCAGCGCGCTTTCCGTCGCGCTGTTCGGCATGTTCCTCGCCGTGATCGTCCCGCCCGCCAGGAAGGATCGTGCGGTGGCGGCGCTTGTGCTGCTCGGCTTCGGCATGAGCTTTCTGTTTGCCCGGCTGCCCGGCCTTTCGGCGCTGTCGGCCGGCACGCGAACCGTGCTGCTGACCGTGCTGCTTGCCGCGGGCGCGGCGCTGCTGCGGCCCATAAAGGAGGACGACGATGCAGCGTAACGTTTGGCTTTATCTTTTGGTGATGTTCGCAGTCGTGTACGCGGTGCGCGTGCTGCCGCTGACGCTGTTTCGCAAGCGCATCACAAATCGCTTTCTGCGCTCGTTCCTCTATTACGTGCCGTATGTGACGCTTGCGGTGATGACCTTCCCCGCCATTTTGGACGCGACGCAATCCCCGCTCGCGGGCGCGGCGGCGCTGCTGATCGGCATTGTAGCGGCGTGGTGCGGCGCGGGGCTGTTCCCGGTCGCGGTGATCTGCTGCGCGGTCGTGTTCGTGCTCGAGCTGTTCCTTGTATGACAAAGTGCCCTGCATCGGTGGGATGCAGGGCGTCGTTTTTTGCTTTTTATGCGGTCTTTGCTGTTAGGAATGTTTCACGATCTCCGTGAGCAGCCGGACGCAGTTGTCCTCGCCGATGGCCTCGGTGTTGAGACTGATCGCGTAGTTATCTGCCGCGCCCCAGGTGCGGCCGGTGAAATGCTCATAGTTGATGCGGCGCTTGCCGTCCTTGTCCGCAAGCCGCTTTTCGGGCGACTGCTCCGATACGCCGTACAGCCGCACGATGCGCTCGGCACGATACGGCACGGGCGCGTGGATAAAGACATGCAGCGCGTCCTCGCGCTCGCGCAGAATGTAGTCCGCACAGCGGCCGACGATCACGCAGTTGCCCTTTTCGGCAATGTCTAAAATGACCTTCCGCTGCATCGTATAAAGATAGTCCGCGGCGGACATGCCGTTCATTACGCCCGCGGTGCCGACGGTCGTGAACAGATAGGACAGGCGGCTGCGCGACTGCGCATACTCGCCCTTTTCCTCGATATATTCGGGCGCAAAGCCGGTGGCCATGGAGACCTGCTTGACAAGCTCCTTGTCGTAATAGTCGTAGCCGAGCGCCTCCGCCACCTTTTTGCCGATGCTTCTGCCGCCGCTGCCGAACTGACGGCTGATCGTCACGATTTTATATGCCATGGGAAATCCTCCCTTCGTTTCTTTGTTGTCATTATACACGAAAAAGCGCGTTTTTGCAATAGCTGATTTTACAGCTTCTTGACAATAAATCGCAGAATCGCTATACTGTACCCAGTGCCTTTTTGCAATACCTGCGGGCGGTTGACAATCCGACCGCCGATGTTGTATCATGAGTGCGGAGGGGTTGAGATGATTCAGGTTGCCATCGTGGAGGACAGCGAAGCCGAGCGCGCGCGGATCCGGGAGTGTCTGACGTATGTGGAGGGCATTGCGGATGTGCGTTTTTCGGTGCGCGAATTTCCGAGCGGCCTTGCGTTTCTCGGCGCTTACGCGCCCGAATACGATATGGTGTTCATGGACATCGAAATGCCGGGCATGGACGGCATGGAGACCGCACGGGCGCTGCGCAAAACCGATTCGTCGGTGCTGCTGATTTTTGTGACAAGCATGGCGCAGTATGCCATTGCGGGCTATGAGGTCGAGGCGTTCGACTTCATCCTGAAGCCGATCAACAAATACTCGTTTTCGATCAAATTAAAGCGGGCGCTTTCCCGCATCGTCGTCAAGGCCGAGGATTTCATCTCCGTCAAGTCCGACGGCGAAGTGCGCGCCGTACGGATCCCGTCGATCAAGTGGCTCGACGTGAACGGCCACTATGTCATCTATCACACAACAGAGGGCGACTTTACCGAATACACGACGCTGAAGGAGGCGGCGGCCAAGATCAGCCGCAATACGTTTGCCTTGGTGAACCGGAGCTGCCTTGTCAACATGCGCTGCATCGACGCGGTCGGCAAGGACAGCGTGACCATCGGTGAAAGGAAGCTCGATATTTCCCGTCCGCAGCGGAAAGCCTTCCTTGCGGCCATGTCCGAATTTATGGGAGGCAGCCTATGAACGAAACGCTGTACGGCATGATCCAAAAAATGTCCTTTATGGTGGAAATCCTCTTTGCGGAGCTGATCTACCTCTACCCCGCCGAAAAGCGTCCGTATTTTTGGGTGCGCTATCCGGTGCTGTTCGTGCTGTGCTGCGGCGCCGCGGCGGTGTTCCCGATCAATTATTCGAGCCTGTTATCTCAGTTTTTAATGTTCCTTCTCATGTTCGCGCTCAGCGTCGGCGCAATGGCGCTCTGCTTCAAAATGCAGGTTCCCGCGCTCGTCTCCTGCTGCGTCGCGGGCTATGCGACCGAGCATATCGCATTCCATATCGCCAAGATCGCGGGTGCGTTCGGATTCCTCACGACGGGTTATCCGGAGATTTTAGGCGCGCGCGTCACGCGCGAGCTGTGCCTGTTCCCGGTGATCTACTTCGTCTTTTGGCTCGCCGCCGGCCGCTACGCCGCCAAAACGGAAACGTATAAAAAGGTCGATCTGCGGTTCAATTATCTGTCGTTTGCGATCATCTTTCTGTGCATCGGTCTCACGCGCGTCGCTGCGTACTTCGAGGAATCCGATTCCGTCACCGTTTCGCTTTATGCGATCGCGGCGTGCGGCATGGCGTTGATCGTGCAGCTCGTCCTGTCCGAGACCGTCGCGCTGCAAAACGAGAACAACTCGATCCGTATGCTGTGGGAGGAGGATCGCAAGCAGTACGCCCTGAGCAAGGCGACCATCGACACCATCAACATCAAATATCACGACCTGAAGCATCAGCTGCACGGCATGAACCTGCCGCAGGAGGAGATCGACAAGATCAAGGACGCCGTGCGCGTCTACGGCAGTCGCATCCGCACGGGCAACGAGGCTTTGGACGTGCTGCTGACCGAAAACTCGCTGCGCTGCGGAGAGCAGGGCATTCAGCTGACCTACACCGGCAACGGCGCAGACTTCTCGTTTATGAATGTGATGGACGTGTATTCGCTGTTCGGCAACGCGGTTTCGAACGCGGTCGAGGCCGTGCAGAAAGTGAAGAACCCCGAAAAGCGCGTGATCGACATTCTGTCCGAGCGCAAAGGCGAGCTGATCAACATTACCGTCACGAATTACTTCTCCGGACAGCTCGTGCTCGACAACGGCCTGCCCGTGACGACCAAGGCCGAGGAAAAGGGCTTCCACGGCTATGGCATGAAGTCGATGCAGCTGATCGCGCAAAAGTACGGCGGCAATCTGCATTGCTCCTCCGACGGCGACCTGTTTATGCTGCATATCTATCTGCTGCAGCAATAAAAGATATGTATGCAAAAAGCCTGCGGCGCTGAACCGCAGGCTTTTGTTGTCTTTTTAGGAAACGGCTTTGTCTATTGTATCGCTCACGCAAAGATATGCGTCAACTCGCGGAAATCGCGGATCTCATAATCCGGCCGGTTCGCGTCGGTGATCGGGATGATATGCTTGCGCTCCGGCGAATGGTAGAGCACGTTCACGCCGATGCCCGCCGCCCATGCGCCGGGGATATCGGTATCGAGATTGTCCGCCACGGACGCACACCGGTTCGGCTCCAGGCCCATATCGTCGCACGCGAGGCGATAGATCGCGTCGCCGGGCTTGCGAAGCCCGCAGACCGAGGAGATCACGATGGTCTCAAACACATCCTCGATGTGCTCGGCCTGCAGCCACTTTTTGACCTCATAGTCCTCACCGATCAGGTTGCTGATGATGCCGAGCCGGTAGCCGCGCTCCTTGAGCGTGCGCAGCGTTTCGACGCCGTAGGGCACGGTGTCGCGGCGGCCCTTGGTCTTGCGGAACAGGTAGGTCAGCTCATGCGCATTGGCCTTGATCCAGTCCTTTTCCCGCTCGGGCAGCAGAAACAGTCCCCACAAAAGCTCGTCGCCGACCTCGCGGCGCGTGTTGACAGCCCATGTTTTATAGATGGCAAAGCGCGTCGTGATCAGATTGTAGAACGTCTCCACGTCCAGATCTGGCTTGGCAAGCTCATGCAGCGCCGCTTTAGCCGCGTTCTGATAGGCCGCATCCTTGACTTCGAGCCGCAGCGTACCGCCGAGGTCGAGGAAAATTCCGTCAACTGCTTTCATGGTGTTCTTCTCCCAGGGGCTGAATATGGCTCATTATAGCATAGCCGTTATTCTTTTTGTGTAAGAAGTATGAAAATCATGACTCATTTTTGACAGTTTTATGCCAAAACAGCAGTCGACCTTGCTCTATTGCGACGGAAACGGGGCCGCCCGGCACGGTATTTTCCGCCTGCGGCAGCATATACAGCACGCCGTCTCCGCTGTGCGAACACGGCCGCAGCAGCCACAGCCGCCGTCCGCCCTCGGTGAATGCTTCGACGATCTCGCAGGTCAGCGCCGCATCCTCCCCGTCCTTGGCAAGATGCAGCGCATCCTCCGGTATGCAGACGGAACGCGCATCGGCTTTCCATGGCAGCGCAAGCCCCCACGCGGGGCAGAACAGTCCGTCCCCCTGCGGCACCGCCTCTGTCACGTTGCGATATCCCGCCAGCCGCGCCGCCGCGGGCGAGGGCGGGTTGTTGAGCAGCGTTTCGGTCGGGCACGGCGGCTCGGACGTGCCGTTATCCAGCACGCAGACGCTTTGACACAGCCGTTCAATCTCGTCCTTGGCATGGGACACGAACAGCACGTCGCCGCGATAGGTGCGCAGCGTTTCGGACAGCTCGGCGCAAAGCTGCGCCTTTAGATACCCGTCGAGCGCGGAAAACGGCTCGTCCAGCAGCAGCGCCTCCGGCTTGCCGACCAAAATTCTTGCCAGCGCGGTGCGCTGCTGCTGCCCGCCGGACAGCGTATGCGGGTACTGTTTTTTGACATCCTCCAGCCGGAACGAACGCAAAGCGCGGTCGGTCACGGCCTTTTTTTCGGCGCGCGTGCCGCCCCGCACGCCCGCTCGGATATTCTGCTCGACGGTCATGTTCGGAAACAGGGCGTACTGCTGAAAGAGGCAGCCGACCCTTCGCTGCTGCGGCGGCAGGTCGATCCTTTGTTCGCTGTCGAACAGCACGCGGCCGTTCAGCTCGATCCGGCCGGCATCGGGGCGCAGCAGCCCTGCGATACAGCGCAGCGTGACGGTCTTGCCGCACCCGGAAGCGCCCAAAATGCCGAGCGTGCCGCCGTCGCTTCGGAAGTTTACGGACAGGCGAAACGCGCCGAGCTGTTTTTCGATCTGCACAAGCAGCGCCATCACGCCCTCCTTCCCGCGCCGAAGCGCCCGTTGCGGCGTTCCAAAAGGTTCATCACAAGCAGCACGACCGCCGAAATTGCGATATTGACAAGCACCCACTTTAGGGCCAGCGCGTCGTTGTCGGTGCGCCACAGCTGATACACGGTCGTCGCAATCGTCGCGGTGCGGCCGGGAGTGTACCCGGCGACCATGCTTGTCGCGCCGTATTCGCCGAGCGCGCGGGCAAAGGCGAGCACGGTTCCGGCCAGAATGCCCTGCCGGCAATACGGCATACGGATGCGCCAGAAGATATAGGTATTCGATTTGCCGAGCGTCTTTGCGGCGTCGGCCAGCGTTTCGTCGAACGACTCAAACGCGCCCCGCGCGGTGCGGTACAGCAGCGGAAAGATCACAACCGCGGTCGCAACAATCGCGCTCTGCCATGTCATCGTAAGCCGCGCGTCGAACCATACGGCAAACAGCTGCCCGATCGGGCGGCGCGGGCCCAAAAACCGCAGCAGCAGATACCCCACGACGGTGGGCGGCAGCACCAGCGGCAGCGTCAGCACCACATCAAGCACGCCTTTCAGCAGGCGCGGCAGCCGTGCGACGTAATACGCGGCAAGGATGCCGAGCAGAAATACGATCACCGTTGCGGCGAGCGCGATTCGAATGGAGTTATACAGCGGGAACCAATCCATAGCGGGTCCTTTCGTATGGGAAGGGATTCTGACGCTCCTTTTCTATTTTGAAAAAAGAAAAGGAGCCGAAAAGAAAACAAGGCTTTTAGCGGGAATGAAGATCTTTTTTCGCAATGTCTGCTTTCTTTTTCTTGGTTCTTTCTTTTTCTTTCTCATGAAAGAAAAAGAAGAACACTCTCTCCTTCCCTCACTTCGTCAGCGCCGTAAACCCGACGCTCTCGAACACCTTTGCCGCCGCGTCGGTTTGCAGATAGGCAAGGAACGCCCGCGCCTCCGCCTCGTGCTTCGTCCCGTTCAGTACAGCGGCAGGATAGATCACCTGTCCGCACATCTCAGCCGTTGCCGTGTCGATGACCGCGAGGTTCGCCGAGAACGCATCGGTCGCATAGACGATGCCGCAGTCCACCGCCCCCTCCGAAACCTGCGAGGTCACCTCCTTGACGTTGCTGCCGTAGGTCACGTTCGACGCAATCGCGCCTTCGTCCACGCCGTAATAGGCGAAAATCTTCTGCGTATACTGTCCCACCGGCACGTCGCTGTTGCCGATGGCCGCGAACAGCTCACCCTTTTGCAGCCGGTCGATAAAATCGTCAAACGAGGTCACATTCTTCGGGTTGCCCGCGGGCACGACAAGCGCCACCTTGTTTTCAAGCAGGTTCAGCCGCGCCCCCTGCAGCACAAAATTCAAACCCTCCGGGTTCGCATCCTTTGACGCCGCCGCATCCAGCTGATTCATCTGCTTCGGCGCGGCGGAAAGGAATACGTCACAGACTGCGCCCTCCGCGATCTGCGTTTTCAGCGTGCCGGACGAATCGAAATTGAACACCAGCGTCACGCCCGGCGCAACTGTTTTGTACTCCTCCGCAATCGCCGTCAGCGTCTCCTTCAGCGACGCCGCCGCAAACACCGTCAGCTCCACCGGCTCCGCCGCCGGCGCGGCACACGCGCACAGCAGCATCAGACATAAGCACAAAGCGCAGATCCTTTTCATTCCTTCGACCTCCGTTATCCTGATTTTGTGATAACGTTATTTTTTCATAAGAATAACGCTATATGCATATCGTACCACTTCCGTCGGCATTTGTCAACGGAGCGGACAAAAGAACACGCGCCCTGCCGCAAAAAACGTGCAAATCGCTTGACAGAACGGAAAAGTGCTTATATAATCGGAAGAAAGGCGTTGAACGGAAGAGTACCCGTTTTGTCGGTTCTTTAGAGAGCGCATCCACGGCTGCAAGATGCGTGAACAGACGGCGGCGAACGACACCCGCAAGCCGCGTGCCCGAAAAGGCACGCCGTTTCATCCGCGTTACTGGATTCAAGTGCGTGAGACTTCTCACGAAACAGGGTGGCACCGCGGGCTTTCCGTCCCTAAAGATGGAAAGTGCGCGTTTATTTTTGGATAAAGGAGCAACGTATGGCCTATAAAGCGCCGAAAGGCACCAAGGACGTACTGCCGGAGGAAAGCTATCGCTGGCAGTATCTCGAACAGACGATGCGCACGGTGGTGCGCAAATACGGTCTGCTCGAAGCGCGTACCCCGTGCATCGAGCATACCGAGCTGTTCCTTCGCGGCGTCGGCAACACGACCGACATCGTACAGAAGGAAATGTACACCTTCACCGATAAGGGCGACCGCAGCATAACCTTAAAGCCGGAGGGCACGGCAGGCGCGGTGCGCATGTTCGTCGAAAACGGGCTGTTCAGCGAAGCGCAGCCGACCAAGATGTTCTATCTCTACTGCCCGGTGTTCCGCTATGAGCGCCCGCAGGCAGGCAGACTCCGCGAGCATCACCAGTTCGGCGTCGAGATCTTCGGCGCGCCGAATGCTTCGGCTGACGCGGAGGTGATCGCGCTTGCGTCCGAGATCTTCGAGACCATCGGCGTACACGACCTCACGATCAAGCTGAACAGCATCGGCTGTCCGAAATGCCGCGGCCGGTATCAGGCAGCCCTTCGGGAATATCTTGCGGGACGCTACGACGAGCTGTGCGACGACTGCAAATCGCGGTTTGAAGCGAACCCGCTGCGCATTCTGGACTGCAAGGTGGAGCATTGCAAGGAGATCGTGCGCGAAGCGCCGCACACGATGGACTATGTCTGCGACGAGTGCCGCAATCACATGCACACGCTGACCGGGCTTTTGGACGACATCGGCATCCGCTATGAGCTTGACCCGATGCTGGTGCGCGGCCTCGATTACTACACCAAGACCGTGTTCGAGATCGTGTCCGGTATGCCGGGCGCGCAGGGCACGCTGTGCGGCGGCGGCCGCTATGACGGGCTGATCAAGGAGCTCGGCGGGCCGGATATGCCGGCGGTCGGCTTCGGCCTCGGCATGGAGCGGCTGCTGCTCATCATGGATCAGCTCGGCGTGCAGGTCGAAAAGCCGCTGCGCTATCAGATCATGGTGCTCGGCCTCGGCGACGCGGGCAAGCGCAAGGCGTTTTCCTTGGTGCAGCAGCTTCGCGCCTTGGGCATCGCGGCGGATTCCGACCACGTCGGCCGCAGCGTGAAGGCGGGCATGAAGTTTGCCGACAAGGTCGGCGCGGCAAACGTTCTGGTGCTCGGCGACAATGAGATCGCCGAGGGCAAGGCAGATCGGAAGAGCACACGTCTGAACTCCAGTCACCCATCCTCATCT
>CAMHJE010000034.1:0-18788 GCA_946185305.1 uncultured Clostridia bacterium
GGATGATCCCGACCGAGCGTGTGAACGCTGCAAGGCAGCCCATTATGCTTGCAGGCAGCCATTGTTTCTTTCGCATAAACAGCATGCAAAGCAGCGACAGCAGCACAAACGTCCCCTCGCTGAGCGGCGCGGTATAGAACAGCGCCGCGGGCAGAATCGCATAGAACTTGACCGCCCGCCGCGCGGTCGCCCGGTCGTAATCGAGCCGCGCAAGGCGATACAGCACGCACCCGCCCGCGCTCGAGCACAGCACCGAAACGAGCATCCCCGCCGCGAACGCGTTCCCGGTCAGCGGCAGCAGCAGACGGATCAAAACCGAATAAAACGGCAGAAACACGAGCCGCCACACGGTGCCGCTTCCGTCGTAATCCGCATACCAATGCTCCGCGATCGCCAGATAATGCGGCGTATCGCTCCCTCGCCACCCGGAAAGACTGTCGAGCAGCGTCCCGCCGTACTCCGACGCCATCACGCGCCACGCCCACCCGAGCACGATCCGCGCCGCGTGGACGCCGAGCATGGCCAGGAAGATCACTGCATAGGTCCGCCATCCGTCGTCTCCCGGCAGGGCCAGCGGCTCACAGCGGCTTTCGTGATCATTCTTCTCCGCAGACGCCGTTTCTATGATCGCAGGATCAACGCCGCCCGGCGCATCCGGCGTTTTGTCATCGTCCCGCCCTACGGCCCTGCGCCATGCCGCGACCCATTGAAACACAAACACGCCGCCGACCGCCGCATACAGCAGAATGTCACACAGCACAATCGCCCATTCCTGCCATGTGTCCAGCGTAAAATTCTGCAAGTACATGCCGAAGCAGCACAGCAGCGCCGTGCAGCACACGGCGATGAGCAGCCATTCGGTTCGGTGAGCGAAACGTTTTTGCATCGTAATCTCCTTTTGCGGCCAGTATAGCATATTCCGGCCTGCCTGCCAACCCCGATTTATAAGACGGACGAGGCTTCGCGCATCTTTGCGGTGAATCGCAATTTTGCGCAAAAGCAGCGTCCGCCTTGCAGCGGACGTTGACGGTGATCGTTTTATGATTTTGTTCTCCGACTTTTATGCAAAACGCCGGCGGGTTATGTTCACAGCATCCGCTTCAGCCGCCCGATTCTGTCGGCAGCGTTTTTTGATAGGTATACCCGATGCGCTCCCGGCCGTCCGCCGTGGTGCAGGGGCCGATTTCTGCAAGCACGTAACCGGCGGCGGTGTACAGGGCCTGCGCGCGCAGATTGTCCTCGGTCGTGTGAATGATCACACGCGTCTTTTGCCGCTGTGCCGCCATCGTTTCTATGACGGTCAGAATATACCTGCCGATCCCCTGCCGCTGTCGGGAGGGCGCCACCTGCAGCATGCCCAGCTCCAACGCATCGGCGGCGGCGTCCACGCGAAACCATGCGGCAGGCGTCGCATCGTATACGATATAGTAGGCCGACGCCGGATCGGCAAGCAGCCTTTTCCAAACGGTATGGCTGCGGTGTGTGCCGTGCAGCGCGGCGATATTCTGCGCATACACGTCCGCAATAAAAGGAATATCGGCGTTTACGGCCGGTCTGTACTCCATAGTAGGCTCCTCCCG
This sequence comes from uncultured Clostridia bacterium, assembly GCA_946185305.1. Lineage (GTDB taxonomy): Bacteria > Bacillota > Clostridia > Christensenellales > CAG-138 > UBA3792. The sequence goes on from CAMHJE010000034.1 coordinate 1,581, forward strand.
CTTGACGCTTACAACATCCGTTTCAGCTGCTCGACCACGCCGCCGAGCAGCGTTTTGAGCGACAGATCGCCGACGCCGATCACGGTGTTGTCACAATGGTTGACCGGGATCAGCAGCTTTTGCGCAGGGCTTTGCCCGACCGCCACGGCCATATCCGGCGTGATCTCGCCGAGCAGCGCATCCGCAATCACGATCGCAATCGGCCCGATGATGATGTCCGCGCAGCGCACGTTTACGCGCACGGCGTTTTCCCCGGTCGCCGCCCGATCCGCGCCGCCCTTGAGCATCGCGGCGGTCGCCGTGCTGTTTGTGCCGACGGCGGTGATATCGCAGTCGATCCCCTCCGCCTTGATCCGCTCGATCACCTCGCGCCCGATGCGCCCGCCCTGTCCGTCGATCACCAAAATCCGCATTGCTTCATCCTCCCTGTTTGTCAACAGTATATCATCCCGCCGCGCCGTTTGCAACGCGGATTTGTCGAAAAGCGAGCGTTTTTGCTTGACAACGCGTCTGCACGGGCATACAATAAAGGCAAACCAACAGGAGGTTCAAAACGATGCGTGTTTTTACGATTTTCTGGATTGCGGCGACGCTGCTGTTTATGTACATGGTGTTCGGCAAGATGGATCTTGTCCAATGGAAGGGTCTTGTGCCGGGCTATAACCTCTATACGCTCTGCGAAGAATTCGACGGCAACGGCTGGCGCGTGTTTATGTTCCTGATTCCGGTTTACAACATCGTGCTGTGGATTCAGATGTGCATGAAGTGGGCGCGCGCGTTCGGCAAGAGCAACGGCTTCGGCGTCGGCATGGCGCTGCTGTCCCCGGTGTTCCTTGCGATCATCGCACTCGACGAAAAGGCTTGCTATACCAAGACCGTCGAAGCATAACGGAATAGGCAAAAGCGTCTCTCTTTTGAGAGGCGCTTTTTGTTGTGCGGATTCTCCCCTGCGGAGGATCTTTCATTTTTCGCGGAAAATATGCCACGGTTCGCTGAAACTGCCCTCTAACCGATTTTGTCCCGCGGCGCTATAATACAACCATCAAAAGCAAACGCGCTGCGGCGCAAAAGGAGGCAACAATGGCGAAATACCGCGTTCTGCTGGCAGACGACAACAGCCGGTTTACCGATACCATGAAAGGATACCTGCTGGCGCAGGAAAACATCGCAAGCGTAGACACCGCCGCCGACGGCAAGGAAGCTCTGCAGCTTCTGAAGGACAACCGCTACGATGTGCTGACGCTCGATCTGATCATGCCGAACGTGGACGGGCTGACCGTGCTGGAGCAGCTTTCCGCCGTCTGCGGCGCCGAAGCGCCCGCGGTCGTGATCCTGTCCGAGCTTCGCAACGAAGCCATGGTGCGCCGCTGCTGCGCGATGGGCGCGCGGTATTACATGGTCAAGCCCATCGAGCCGGAGACGCTGTATAAGCGGCTGCTGCAGATGCTCGAAGCCGAGCAGCCCAAGGGCGGCATCCTCCCCTATGCCCAGACGCCTAAGTCGTTCGACGAAAAGGTAACGGCGATCTTCCTTGTCGCGGGCATCCCTGCGCATATCAAGGGCTATCATTATCTGCGCGAAGGCATCCGCATGGTCTATGATGAGCCGGAGCTGATCAACCGCATCACCAAGGAGCTGTACCCCGGCATCGCCAAGAAGTTCGGCACCTCCGCAAGCAAGGTCGAACGCGCGATCCGCCACGCGATCGAGGTCGCCTGGACGCGCGGCAAGATCGAAAACCTCAACGGTCTTTTCGGCTACAACATCTACGGCAAGAACGACAAGCCCACCAATGGCGAATTCATCGCCCTCGTCGCGGACAAGCTCCTCATGGAAGAGCAGAGCAAAAAGGCCGTATAAGCAAAAGCCGTTTACAGTCCCCCCTCCCTACCCTTTAGAAAACCGGTCTCTGGCCGTTTTCATACCCTTGCAGGAGAAGCCCCGTCTCCTTGCAGGAATGCCCCAACCTCATAATCCGTGGCAGGTCGCCGTATCAAATTCCGTACAGGGCTGATGCGGCGGCTTGTCACGTTTTGGGGTTATCCTCCCATTTTTACAACTCTGTTACAACTTTCGGGGCATTGTTCATACTTCTGTGACGTTTTGGACGAATCCCAATGTTAGAATAAAAGCAAGAGAACCCCGAAAGGAGAAAGCCCATGAAACGAACCGCTGTCCTTTTGCTCGCCCTGCTGCTCTTGTTCGGCTGTCAGCCGACGCCAGAAACCGACGCAGTCAAGCAGAAAAATACGAACCAACTGATCGAGAGCGTCAAGACCGCCGAAAAGGAAAAGCCCGACGCGCCGGATGCTGTCCCCGCTGCGACGCAGTTTCCCGCACGCTTTACGATGGACGAATACACCGAGGAGCGAAACGTTCACATCGTTGCGGATGTGCCGCTGCGCGTGCTGACGGACGGGACGTTTCCCCTGCTGCGTGTGGAGCACCGGTTCTTGACCGACGCCGAACGGCTGGCGCTCGGCAGGCGCATCCTAAAAAGCGAGCAGCTTTACGTTTGGGAGGAACACCCGACGCGCAAGGATCTGGAGACGCAGATCGCCGATTTGATGCGGGAGATCACGCCGGAGGAAAAGAAGGAATGGATGGAGGACACGGACTCGACCGAGGAAGATTTCCAAGAGCTTTTGGAGTGGCGGCAGGCCGAACTGACGCGTCTGCAGGCGCAGTATAACGCCCTTTCCGCAGACGACGAGCCGGTTCCGCTCGCGGCGTGGAACGGCGCTGTACCGGCTTATTCGCGCGATCATTCTACGCCGAACGAGGTTCGGATCGTCAGTTCTCCCGTGTCCGTCTCGTTGGGAACCCAAAGCCATGTCATGTTCTATGCGAATGAGATGGATCGTCCCGCGGAATACAGCTGCCCGATCACCGGTCCCGACGACATTACCTCGGTTTGGTTTTTTGACCCGCAGCTTGGCCGAAAGGCCGGCACTGAGCGCATTCTGCCGAGCGATTACGATGCTGTCCACGCCGGCGCGACCGTATCGGCTATGGACGCGATACAAACGGCGCTGTCGTACTTTGAGGGGATCGCCGACCTTGCCGTGACGGATGTGTACTGGACGAGCAACGCGCCGACCGACGGCCCTACGGCGGGGCGCGCCTCGCGTTGGGCGTATCTTGTGGAAATGACCGGGCGGTACGGCGGCGCATATCAGCCCTACTGTGAAACACCGATGTTCGACAGCAGCGCAGACGGCAGCTATGCGCGCACATGGTATTATGAAAGCGTCCGCGCGGCCATCGCGCCGGACGGGTCGCTGATCTCCCTATGCTGGGTTTCGCCGCTTCGCGTGACCGATACCGTTTCGGAGTCGGTCAAGTTGCTGCCCTATGACCGAATCATGGACATTTTCCGGCAGCAAACGGCTCGTGTCCTGGCCACCGAGGAGAACACCGATGCGACGCTGACCGTGGACGATGTGCAGCTCGGCCTGTTCCGCATTCGTGAGCAAAACAGCATGGACACCGGTCTTTTGGTCCCTGCATGGTTTTTCACCGGCCACCTCGCCTACGCGAAGCCGTATCAAAAGGATTATCGCAACGACCGGTATTTCGACGCGCTGAACCCGCTCTTGATCATCAACGCCATCGACGGCAGCATCATTGATTCGGATAAGGGGTATTGAGGGCAGATGGCGCGGGCTTGCAAGCGGCTGCACTAAAAAGTCGTTCCGCAAAGGAACGACAGCGAATCTCTGTATGCAAAGGACTTACGCGTAAAGCAAGGCTTTTTCCGGTCCCCGCCTTACTTCTTCCCCTTTTCCGTCTCTTTTTTGGGATAGACAAGGGGTTTCTTTTTCGGGGCGAATTCGCCTTCGAAGGCATAGGACGCAAAGGCCTTCGGCTTGCGCGCGGCGGCCTTTTCGATGACCCACTTGGCCGAAAGCAGCGATGCGATCAGCATGACCGCGGTCAGCAGCGCCGCCATGATGAACGTGGGGCGCGTGCCGTCCTGCCCGCCGATGGCGATGCCGACGATGCTCAGCACGAACAGCACCGCCATGATCCCCGCGCAGATATACAGTCCGATTGCCGTGAGGGGCAGCTTGGTTTTCGTTTGCTCATTTGCCATAGTATCCGTCCTCCCTGTGCCGCCATTGTACCACGCGGGGGCGGTCGATTGCAACCGGCAATCGAAAACGTTTCTTGACAATGCCCTGCTCGTTCCCCTACAATAGTCTTGTCGCAGAACAGGAGGGCGTCCCATGGCAGACTATTATATCGCAAGCTGCGTATTCACATCCCGCTTTCCCGCGCTGTCGGCACGCATACAGCAAGTCATGGCCGAACGGTACGGGCTGACCGTCGTGCGGTGCTGCGTTCCCAAATACAAGCTCCGGGAGTTTACCGACCGTATGCCGGAGGGCGATATGCGCGCCTGCTGGGCGGCGCTGCCGGACTGCGCCGCGTTTGCACTGGGCGACCGTGTGTATTCGCTCTGCCACAACTGCAACAACATCATCGAAGAAACGCGCCCCGGCGTTGCCGTCTCGTCCGTGTGGGAGCTGCTCGCGGGCGATCCTGCCTTTCCCCTGCCGCACTATGACGGGCTTTGCGTGACGGTGCAGGACTGCTGGCGCTCCCGCGAACGCGCTGCCGAGCAGGACGCGGTGCGCACGCTGCTCGACCGCATGCGCATCGTTTACCGCGAAACGACGCCGAACCGCATGGATACCGATTTTTGCGGTGCTTCGCTGTACCGCCCGCAGCCGCCGCGCAACCCCGCCCTTGCGCCGCGCCACTATCTGCACGGCGCGGCAGGCAAGTTTCTCCCGCATACGCCGGAGGAGCAGCAGGCGCTGATGCGCGACTACTGCCGCCGCTTCACGACCGATACCGTCGTCTGCTATTGTCACTACTGTCTGGAAGGACTGCTGCTCGGCGGCCAAAACGCCCTGCACCTTGCGGCGCTGCTATTTCCCGAAACGGACGCGTAACGCGTCCTTTTTCCTTACATAAAATCCCAACGATGCGCAAACACTATGCCCATGCAACCAGCAAAGGAGAATGACATGAAAGCTACCGGCATTGTACGCCGCATCGACGAGCTCGGACGGCTCGTGATCCCCAAGGAGATCCGGCGCTCCCTGCGCATCCGTGAGTCCGATCCGATTGAAATTTACACCGACCGCGACGGCGAGATTATCCTCCGCAAGTACGCGCGGATGCGGGAGCTCGGGGACTACGCCGCGGCGCTCGTGCAGGCGCTGAACGGCACGTTCGGCCTCACCGCCGCGATCACCGACACCGAAACCGTCATCGCCGCGGCAGGCAGCCTGAAAAGCCGCTTGCTCGGCGCGGCGCTGCATGAAAGCTACCTTGCCGCCATGCGAAAGCGGCAGCTTGTCGCGTTCGACGAAGGCACCCCGAACCGTTCGCCGTTTCTTGCCGCCGGAGGTGAGGAGTTTCGGCAGCTCTGCGCCGTCCCCGTGACCGTATCGGGCGACCCCGCCGGGAGCGCGCTGCTGCTGACCGATGCCCTGCGCGAACGCTTCGGCGCGCCCGAGCTGCAAACGCTCAAGACCGTCGCGCTCTATCTTGGACGGCTGTTGGAAGAATAACCTTCCCCAAAAATCGGAAGAAGCCGGACAAAGCCGGCTTCTTCAAATAGCACGTCGGCCGGAGCAAACAGCCCGCCGATATGCGGTAATCCCGCACCCGAAGGTTCCTTTGGGACACTTTCAGTATACCCGATGCAAGCACGGTTTGCAAGTCTTGTTTTTACCATTCCTTTACAATTTACGGTTTTGTCACAATTTCTTTGCGCCATGCTCAAAAATTTTCGGGCAACCGTGCAAAATGTGCTTTTGCCCTCGGTCAATACCGATCCAGGCTCGGATTGTTGCCGTTGCAATAGAGCAGCACCGCCGAAAGGCCGACGCTGATTGCGCTCAAAATCGCCTGTGCGGTGGGGCTTAATGCCACATTCGGGCTGCCGAGAAGGCTCGACGCCACCGCCTGATACACGCACGCCGCCATACCGATCCAAAAGATCGGGGACTTCATGCGGCTTTGGATGTTCACTTCCATATCCGTTCCTCCCTTCATTGCTTACCGATAAAATAGCCGACGATCCCGACGACCGCCGATGTCAAAAGTGACAGCGTCAGCGCGTCCCATCTGGTACCGCCGCGCCCTTCCAGTTTCCGGAGCCGCGTTTCGTGATCCTTGGCGCTTTCGGCAATCGTGCCGAGCGTCGTTTCGATGCGCGTCAGCATCCGCATGATCTCATTAAGGCTCGGTTCAGGCATATTCGATCACCTCCGTATACTTCGGGTTCGGGGTGATATACCCGATCGTGCCGCCGAGGTCGATCCGATGCCAGCCGCCCTTCGCCGTGCCGAGCAGGCGGTATCGTTCCCCCGTATGCGCGATCTTTAGGGTGCGGAACGCCGTACTGCCGCCCGCCCGGACGCGCACGCTGCCGCCCTTGATCTGCACATACGGCACCGGCGCGCTTTCGCTCTGCGCCGCCGCGCGCTCGGTCTGCGTTGCCGCGTCCCCGGCTTGTTCGCTTTCGTCCTGCGGCTCTTTGAGAAACGCCCCGACGAGCCGCCCGAAGCGGTTGAAGTTCCTTTTTGCAAGCGCCGTTTCCGTCACGCCGTCGTCGCGCCCGAGACACTCGATCACCTTGCCGTTCCCGATGTACGCACCGACATGCACGATCCGTTCGCCGTTATGCCGAAACACCATGTCCCCCGGCTGCAGCTCGTCCGCGCCTGCAAGCGGCTTGCAGCGATCATACAGCCCCTGTGCGGAAACGTCCCTGTCCAGAATCCGCAGTCCTTTCAGCGTCCAATACAGCAGGCCGGAGCAGTCGAACGCCCGAATTTCCGCAATGCCCGCGTCTCGCCGGAGCCGGTACAGCCGCTTCGCCCGTGCCGCGTTTTCGGCGCTCGTCTCCCGCTTTTCGATCCATGCTTCCGGGTTTGCCATCGTGTCAAGCCGCTGCCCGTTGCCGCCCCACACATACACGCCGCGCCCTACCTGCGCCCTAAGACGCGCGATCCATTCGCTTGCCCGCACGCCCTTCGTTGTTTTCGATGCCATGCATCCCTCCTTTCTCTCCCGACAGGGACAGCATAACATGCTTCCGCCCGTAGTGCCTCCGAAAACGAGTTCACAATGTTCACAATTCAAACGGGCGGTAAGCAAAATGTCGTGCAAAAATTATATACAATCTATTGACAATGCCCGGCTTTTAGGGTATAAAGGTACTACTACACGGCGTTTGCCAAAAAGGATGCTTATGGAACGGATGATTTGCGACAATCTCAATGCGCAGGGCGCGACCCTGTTTTTTGCGGGGCAAAGCTGCCCGGCGCTTGCCGAAAAATACGGTACGCCGCTGTACCTGATGGACGAGGACCGTATCCGGCAGAACTGCCGCGCATACACCGGCGCGGCGCGGGCGGCCTTCGAAGACGGGTTCCGGATCCTCTACGCGTCCAAGGCGGCGGCATTTGTGCGCATGGCGGAAATCATCCGCGAAGAGGGCTTGTATCTCGACGTCGTTTCGGCGGGTGAAATCGCAACCGCAGTCAAGGCGGGCTTTCCGATGGCGAACGTCTACTTTCACGGCAGCGTCAAGACCGACGCGGATATTGCGTTTGCGATGGACTGCGGCGTCGGGTATTTTGTGATCGACAGCGTGGAGGAGCTGTATGCCGTCGAAGCTGAGGCCGCGCGAAGGGGCGCGGTGCAGCCGGTTCTTTTGCGGCTGACGCCGGGCATCGACCCGCACACCTACGCGGCGGTGGCGACCGGGCTTGTCGATTCCAAGTTCGGCGTCGCCATCGAAACCGGGCAGGCCGAAGCATTTTTGCAGGCCGCGCTTGCCCTGCCGCACCTCGACGTGGCGGGGCTGCATTGTCACGTCGGCTCGCAGGTGTTCGACGCGGACGTGTTCGTGCGCTCGGCGGCGATCATGCTCGATTTTATGGCAAAGGCCAAGGCGCAGTTTGGTTTTGCGGCGCGGCAGCTCGACCTCGGCGGCGGGTACGGCGTGCGCTATACGGCGGACGATCCCGCGCTCGACCTTGCGAAAAACCTCCGCGAGATCGCGGCGTTTGTCCATAATGGCTGCGAAGCGCGCGGTCTTTCGATGCCGGTGATCCTGTTTGAGCCGGGGCGCAGCATCGTCGCGGACGCGGGCCTGACGCTGTACACGGTCGGCCCGGTCAAGAAGATTCCCGGTGTGCGGAACTACGTTTCGGTAGACGGCGGCATGACCGACAACCCGCGCTATGCGCTCTACGGCGCGCCGTATACCGTCCTGCCCGCCACACGCATGGACGAGCCGCGCGATATGACCGCGACTGTCGCGGGGCGCTGCTGTGAAAGCGGCGACGTGATCCAGCCGGACGTGCCCCTGCCCGCCTCGTTCCAATCCGGCGACCTTTTGGCCGTCTGCACGACCGGCGCATACCACTACTCGATGGCGTCGAACTACAACCGCCTCCCCCGCCCGCCGATCGTGATGCTGTCAAACGGCACATCCTATATCGCGGTGCGCCGAGAAACGCTCGACGATCTGCTGCGGCTGGATATATAAACCCATACAAAAACGACCCGCACGGGGTCGTTTTTCATTGTTCTTTGCATTTTATCGTTTGCCCGTTTTCCGTACCATGCGGATGCCCACGGCCTTGACCGACTCGCTGTAATGTTCCTGTCCGTCTGCCACAAAGCCGCACTTTTCATAAAAGCGGATCGCACGGCGGTTCTCCTTGAACACCCAAAGGCATACCGTGGGATACGCGGCCAGCTTTTCGAGCGCGACGTCCATCAGCGCCCTGCCGACGCCCTTGCCGTACCAATCCGATAAAACGTACAGCGCAAAAACTTCCCCGACGTTCGGCGCTTCCCCGCCGCGGTCGCCATAGCCGACAAACCCGATCACGCGGCCGTTTTCCACCGCGATCAAAAGCCCGTCCCCGCCCCATTTTGCGGCGTTCTGTTCGCACCTTTCGAGCGTCATGCGGTCGAGATAGTCCGCGTCCGCCATGCCGGGGTACGTTTCGTGCCACGCTTTCCAATGCACATACGCCTTGCCCATCAGCTCGGCTTGCGTCTCAATGGGCTTGATCACAACCGTCACAGCCATCCCTCCCGTCTGTATTCTGCCGCCTCCGCAAAGGAGAGCGTGCGCATATCGCGCAGGTCATACCACCGCAAAAACGGCTCGATTTTCGCCCCGCCCTGCCGGTAGCGCAGCAAAAGCTCGGCGCAGGCGAGGCTGTCGCTGTCCGCACGGTGGTGGTTCAGCGGGATATCATAGTATTCGCACATCGTGTTCAGCCGGTGGTTCGGTAAATACGGCAGCAGCTTTCGCGCCATCTTCACCGTGCAAAGGTATGGCACGAAGCGCTGCCAGTCGATACAGTAGGCTCGAAGGCACCGCGCGAGCACGCCGAGGTCGAACGGCGCGTTGTGCGCGACAAGGATGCTGTCCGAAAAGAACGGCTCGATCGTTTCCCAAAGCGCACCGAAGTCCGGCGCCTGCGCCGCGTCCTCGGGCGTGATGCCGGTCAGCTCGATGTTGAACGGCAGAAAGTACGTCTCCGGATTGACGAGCGTACCGAACGACCCGGACATCGCGCCGTCCTCGATCAGCGCAATGCCGATGGCGCTCATGCGGTTGTTCTCCGCGTTCGGCGTTTCCACGTCGAACGCCGTAAAGCGTTCCATGCCGTCCTCCTTGGGATTGTTTTCAAGTATTGTACCATATACGTTCGGTAAAAGCTATCCCGTTTTCTCGTTTCGGCAAGACAAAATCCCGCCTTTTGCGCCCGATGCGGTCTGCATACTTTTCCCCGCCCCGGCGCATACTCCCGGTATGCTGAATCTGTTTTTACGCACGCTGATCCTCTATCTGTTTCTGCTGCTGATTTTGCGGCTCACCGGTAAACGGCAGGTCGCGGACCTTGAGCCGTTCGACCTCATTGTGACGCTGATCGTTGCGGACGTCGGGAGCAACGCGATCTCCGATACCAACATCCCCCTGCTGTACAGTATTGTCCCGATTATCGGACTGTATCTGATGCAGCAGGTGATCGCGCGGGCATGCCTGAAGTCCGACCGCGTGCGGCATTTCCTGTGCGGCACGCCGCAGCTTTTGATTCGCGGCGGGCGGCTCGACGAAACCGTGATGCGCCGCACCAATTACACGATCCACGACGTACTGGATCACTTGCGGGAAAAAGACGTATTCAATCTGGACGAGGTCGAGGACGCGATCCTGGAAACGAACGGCTCGATGAGCGTGCGCTTAAAGCCCGCGACGCAGCCGCCCGCACGCCCGGAGCTGAACGTTTCCGTTCCAAAGGAGCAGCCGCCCGCGCTGCTGATCCGGGAGGGGCGGCTCTGTCCGGAAGGGCTTGCGGAAGCGGCCATAGACGAAGCCGCTCTCTTACAGCGGCTTCGTAAAAACGGCCTGCAGGTTGCGGATATTTTCGTTTTGCAGCGCACAACAGCGGGCAAGCTGCACGCGCAGGTCAAGGTGGAAAAAGGCGGCAAGGTAAGGGAACTGGCGTAGCGAAGCTTTTCAGCCTGTTCCCGCTGTGTGAAAAGCGCCTTTTTCTATCCATGCCATGAAAGGAGTTCTATGGGTTTTATCTGGTTTCGCAGAGTCTGTACGGCTCTGCTGTGCGCCCTGCTCGCCGTGCTGTTCACGGTGCCGGGGCGGTATCTCGACACGCAAAGCGCGGCTTGGAACGACGACATCGACGCGGCGGGCGCGGCGCTGCGGGCGGGCGATTACCAAAGGGCCGGAACGAATGCCGACGCGCTCGTCTCCTCCTTTGCCGAGGCCAAGCCTGCGCTCGAACGCTTTCTGCACCACGATGCGGTCGAAGGCGTATTCGCCGCGCTGATGGAGGCCGAGGTGCTTTGCGCCGCGCATGACGCGCCCGGTGCGCTCGCCGCGCTTGCCGCCGCCAAAGGCGGGATCGAACACCTGCTCTGCATCGAGCGGTTCACCTGGAACGCGCTGTTATAAAGCCGCCCCTTGCATTCGGCGCCGCCGCGTGCTATGCTGTGTGCATAAAGGCGGTGAAACGATGAGAGTTTTCTCACAAAGGCTCGGACGGCTGCTGCTGTTCGGGATGCTGCTCGCGGGCGTGACGGTGCTTGCGGGCGTGTGTATGCGCATTCTTTCCGGATGGGTGCGGCTCGGTGCGGTGACGATATGCAACCTCGTCAACGGCGGGCTTGCGCTGCTGTTTCTGCGGCTCTCGGGACGGCGGCTTGCCGTTTCGCTTCGCCCCGCAGCGCAATGGCTTTGGGCGCTCCTGCTTGCGGGCGGGCTCGGGCTGACGATCATCGTCCTGCCGCTGCTGTTCGGCACGTCGCTTGTCGGCCGTCATGCAGACTTCGTGCCGTGGGCGGCGGCCGTGGAGCTTTTTGACAATCTTTTGGTGATCGGCCCGGTCGAGGAGCTGATCTTTCGTGAATACGTGCAGGGCGAGCTTTCCGCCCTGCTGCCGAAGAAAACTTGGCTTGCGGTTCTGTTGGCAAGCGCCCTTTTCGGCGCATGGCATCTGATCAACGGCTCGCCCGTGCAGGCGCTGTTCACGTTTGGAATCGGGTGCGCGTTCGGCTTTGCGCGGCAGTACGGCAAGGGCTGTACCTACCTTTCCTGCGCCCTCGGCCACGGTCTGTATGACAGCCTGTGCAGCGTCACGCGCTGGCTGCTGCCATAATAGAAAAACGGCGTGACCTTTGCAGTCATGCCGTTTCTGTTTCTTGGGCCGGAGCAAAAATCCGATGCCTGTTATCCATGGGATGGCGGTAAAGAGCCGACAAACCGGTATTTGTCCAACTGTTAAATTCTTTTCTTGAAGCAGATGATACGATTTGCTTCCTCAAACCCCATTGCCATATGGAATTTGAAGCTGTCAACGTTGTTCAGCTCGCAATCGCTGGCAAACTCATTGCATCCCATTTCTTTTGCCCATTTTTCACAAGCATTCAGGAGTTCTTTTGCATAGCCGTTCTTGCGATGTTCTTCTTTTATAAAAATACCTTCCAAGTAGCCCACCGGAGAACTGTCTGTGCCTTCAACATAGTCGGTTCTCAAACTGCATTGTGCAAATCCTATCGGCAGATCATGTATATACTTGATAAAAAATGAGGATTGCTTGCCATTCAATGTTTCGATAAACTCTGTTTCCAATGCATCAACCGTATGACTGTCCCACATTTGTACAGCCATTTCCGCTAAAATGCGGCTCTCCTCTTTGGTTGCTATTCTGACCATTAGAACTCCTCCCTAAATCCCCATTCCTCTTTATTATACTCCCCTTGCCGACGCGCACGGTCGAGTCCGACGCGTTCAGGGAAAACGGCGTGAGTGCGGCCGCGACGTTTCTGCTTTAATGATCCGGTGCTGCATGATCCGACGCCCGTTATCATGGTCAGCGATAAAGGACCCGCCCGATAAGCCAGATTTTATGAGGCACTATTGCTCCCTGAACCCATTTTCCTTAAGCAGCTTAACAATGCGTTTCATCGCGCTCTTTTCCGCTCCGTACGAAAACCCGACAAATCCCTCTCTGCCGCCGCCGGAAACGATCTCCACCGTTGTTTCATCGACAGTTTCCTCGACAATGACCGTCAAAGTAAGCGTTGAATTGATCCTGAAATAATATTCTTCGGCAACAAAGATCGTTATTGTGCGATCTTGCCCTTCGATCCTTTTCATATAGAAGCCATCGTCGGGAAAAGCATGGGAGGAAAACCAGTCAATCAAAGCAGTATCTATTTCTGCGTTATTCCGTGCTGTCAATACGGTCTTTATCATACTGTCCTCCGTCATTCCCGATTTATCTTCGTCTGCTCCGCTTCTTCCTGCCGCGACAGCCGCACCGGACCGAGCTCGATCACAAAATGCGGTTCCGTGATCCCCGTCTGCGGGTGCGCATCCGTAACGCTGATACGAACGCCGCCGATCTCCGTTTTCGTAAAGCCGTCCGCCGTACCGAGCAGAACGTATTGCTCACCGATAAAGTCCACGGTGCCGTCCGCGTTTTCGCACAGCGGAATCGCCTCCAGGGGCTTTGCAATATCGACGCCGAGACTGTCAAGGTACGCCGCAATCATAGGCAGCGCGGCGCGGGCTTCGCGCCGGTAGCGGCGGCAATATGCGCAGTCGCACAGCTCACTTTCCGGCAGCGCCGCATAGTAGGCGCGCGTGTGTTCGATGTCGATTCCTTTCATACGGTCTCCGTGATGCAAAAGAAGGGGCGAACCCTCGTCCCTCCCGTTTGTTTCTGTTTTTCTCATGCCGCGGGCTTCTGCTTATAGATGCGGCCGGGCACCGGTTCTTCGCCGCCCGCGCGGATCAGCTCGGACACGGTGACAAGCTCATAGCCCTGCTCCCACAGCCACGGGATCAGCTCGTCGATGGCGTCGAGCGTCGCCTGCATCCGGTCATGGAACAGCACGATGGAGCCGTCCTGAATCTTCTTTTTCACCACGTCAAGGATCTTGTTCTTGTTTTTCAGCTGCCAATCGCAAGAATCGACCGACCACATGATCACCGACAGACCCGCGTCGCCCGCGGCGTGGCGCACGTTGTCGTCATACATGCCTCCCGGCGGCCGCATCAGAATCGGGACATACCCGCCCTCGACGGATTCGTTGATCTCCTTCTTGGTCGCTTCAAAGCGCTTGTAGTTTTCACGCCGACTGAAATGCACCATGCGGTCGTGGTTCAGACCGTGGCATCCGATCTCGCAGCCGAGATCGACGATGCGCTGCACGGTCGCGTGGTTGTCGTCGTGGATCGCGCTCGACAGTAAAAAGAACGTGACGTGCACGCCGTATTTTTCGATGATATCGAGGAACGGCTCGGTATACTTCGGGCTTGGGCCGTCGTCAAACGTCAGCGCCACGAGCTTGCGGTTCGGATCCGGCGTCGGCGTGGGCGTGGGCGTCGGTGTGGGCGTGGGGGTCGGCTCCGGGCTCGGCGTAGGCGTGGGCGTCGGCGGCAGCGTCGGCGCAGGACGCGGCGTGTCGGTCGCGGCGGAGCCGATCTCGATGCTCTCCGTCACAACCGTTTCGACCGGCATGGTCTCCGCCGGAGCAGCCTGCGGCGCGTCCGTCTCGGCCGGAAGCGAAAGCGCGTCCGGTTCGCCGGTGGGCGTGCAGCCGAGCAGGAGCAATATGCAAAGAATGACAAGGAAAATTCGTTTCATGTGGCTATTGTACCACATGCTTCGACAAAGCGCAACGGTTTTCGACACGCCAAGTGCCCGTCCCGCCGTCCGGCGCAGACGTTATTTTCCCGCGAACCGGAACGGGTTTTCGATGCGCTCCTTTTGCCAGAACGTGATCGCCTTGCGGTACATGGCGCGGGCGTGAAGCCGGTCATGCCAAAGCAGACGGCGCAGCAGCTTTTTGCGCGTCCATGCTTCGCCGGTTTCGTCCTCGATGATTTTGTTTTCCAAGAACTGCGGCGCGGCCTCGAGCTGCGTGAACAGCTTCACACGCTCGGTTAACAGATCGCCGTCCGGATCGAGCGCGATCCCGAGCCGCGCGGCATAAGCGGCCTGTACTGCCGTGATGTGCTTTTGCATCTCGCGCGAAGTCTGCGGCAGACGGCCGTAGAAGCAGCGCCGGGACTTGACAAGTGCCCGGTCCTTCTGCGGGATCGAAAGAAATTGCGTCTCGATATCCTTTGCCGAGCGCAGGCAGAGCGATTTCAGCTGCGTGTAGGTTGCCATGCTCATCGGCAGCCGTTCGGACGGAAACAGCACGCGCGTCTCGCCGTCCTCCACCGCCGCCGGGCTTTTGCACTCCTGCACCGTGCGAAACTCGTTCATCGGCTCGCGCGGGCCCTGCCCCGTCCATGCGCGGTATTGCGCCAGCGCCGCGGGCAGCTTTTGCATGGCTTCCTCCCGCGTTTCGCCGCGCGCCGATACGCCCGGATACCCATCCGCAAAGATTTGCACGCCGCTGTCGTTGTATTCGATAATGAGGTCGATCATAGTCCCTCCCGCCCTTCAAAGTGCTGTTTCTATTAAACCACACCGATGCGTCCGATTTGCGTCTGTTTGATGAACAAACGATGAACTTTCCGTCCTGCTCAGCCCCTGCCCAAAATCCTTGCTGCAAAACGGCATCCTTTGCGCCGCAGCCCGCAAAAAAGAGAGCCGTTTTCGGCTCCCTTGCGGTCAATGTATTGGTGCTTTGAAAAGCGGTTCTTATTCCCACTCGACACGGGAGGCCAAAACTTAAACAAATTTGTTTAAGTCGCATGTTTTCTCGTGCATGTGGTGTCTGTATGATCCTATTATGCTAAGCTATCTGATTTTCTGTTGTCGTATCGTTGTCTGTGTTGATAAAATATGATGGCAGCAAACCAACCATTTTGAACAAGAATACTGTATCAATTGCAAGCATATATGTATGAATCAAATTGATCCCGTATAATTTCTGTGCGGCAGATACAGTCACTATTGCGAATGGACAGAGCCATCACGATGATTCTGACAGTTCAAAACATTTCCTGCCCGATTTGCTACCGTTCCTGCCGCTTTTATAGAAAAGCAAGCGCCGGAACGGTAAGATATGCATGAAATTGTTGTGATGGGAGGATTTATGATGAAAAAGCTTGTTGTATTTACGCTTTGTGTTCTGTTTGCTCTGTCGCTGTTCGCCTGCGGTGCAAAGGAAGCCGCTCCTGCCCAGCCTACGGCAGCCCCCGCCGCATCCTACCGGTGGGACTTCGTAAAGCGGAACGGCGGTGTGGACGCGCTGAAAACCGCATGCGAGCAAAAGGGTACAATCGAGGAGCTGGCGTATGAAACGCCGCTGTACGTTTCCGATCCGAGCACGATCGTGACGAAACACCTTTGGGTCTATCTGCCCTATGGCTACGATCAGAGCAAACAATACAATGTAATGTATCTGATGCACGGCGGCGGCGAGAGTGAAATCTACTGGCTGGCTGATGAACGCTGGGGCGAGACAACGCGGAATGTTCTGGACAATATGATCCAAAGCGGTGTCTGCGATCCTTTTATCGTCGTTACGCCGACGTTCTATCCCCCGGAGGGCGATTTTGAAAACCCGCAAGGCGCCGAGGATCTCACCTATGTCTTTGCCGATGAACTCCGCAACGATATCGTTCCGTTCATCGAAGCGAAGTACAGTACCTATGCAGGCGGCGATGTTTCGGAAGCGAATCTTGCCGCAACGCGTGAACACCGTGCCTTTGCCGGTTTGTCGATGGGTTCCATGACAAGCATCCACTCTGCATTGATGCAGGATCTCGATCTGTTCGCATGGGTCGGTTCTTTTTCCGGTGCGAAAACCGAAGTCAAAGATTTTCAGGACGCCCTGAATGCCGACGGTGTGAAGGATCTTCCGATCAAATTCTGGTACAACGGCAACGGCAAAGCCGACATTGCACACGATGAACACGACGAATTCTGCCACGGTGTTCTGGAAGCCATGCCTGAGCGGTTCACCGACGGTGAAAACTTCGCGTGGGTTGACCTTCGCGACGGCTCGCACTCCTATCAGAGCTGGATTGCCGATCTCTACAACTGTATGCTCGTATTCTTCAAATAATCGGAGGTATGTATGAAAAAGATTTTTGCACTTGCACTTTGCATCCTGTTTGCCCTGACCCTGTTCGCCTGCGGTGCAAAAGAAGCCTCGCCGGCACAGCCCACCGCCGCACCCGCCGCAACCTACAAATGGGATTTCGGCAAGAAGAACGACGCAGTCAATGACATCAAGAATACGCCCGCCTCGCAGCAGGGCACGATCGAGGAGATCACCTACGAAACGCCTGCCTATGCTGTCAACGATCTGCTCGGTGCTGACGTGACGCTGACCAAAACCGCGACCGTCTATCTCCCCTATGGCTACGATGAAAGCAAGCAGTATAATGTGCTGTATCTGCTGCACGGCACCAAAGGCGAAGCAGACGGTCCGATGGAGGAGTTCTGGCTGAAGCAGTGGGGCGATACAACGCGCAACGTACTCGATCACATGATTGAATCGGGACTTTGCGATCCGGTCATCGTTGTCTGTCCGAACTATTATTCCTACGCAGATGGCTATGAGCTCGGCAATGAACAGGCGAAAGCGCTCGGCGAAAAGTTGAACGACAGTTACATCTATGCCGACCATTCCGAGGACGGCGGCGAGCTGGACAACCCGCAGAACATC
>CAMHJE010000035.1:0-18729 GCA_946185305.1 uncultured Clostridia bacterium
CGGAATAACAGGCGCCAGCGCCTCTACCTTGGCAATCTCTTCGTCGGGACAATTCGGCATCGGCTGAATCAAAATGCCGCCTGAACCGATGACCTTTCCGGTCTCCGCTTCCTCGCGGACGCCGAGATACACAAGGGACGGCTGCTGCTCGCTTGCGGTGAAATACTGTGCAAAATCCTCCGCAATTTCCCCGGAAACCAGATTGCACATGCCGACATACGGATCCTTCATGCCAAGATCCCGGATAACGGTCAGCTTGCCGCTGTGTCCGACATACCCGCCGACATCCAATTTGCCGTCCGCACGAAGCGGCAGCTCGACCGCCGGTTCGGTCGCGTAACCCTTGACCAGTCCCGCATAGCGTCCGACGCAGACAAGGTTGCCGCTCGGTCCGTTTCCGGCGAGCACCGTTGTCACTGTATCGGTCTGGTTTTTCAGCTGTGATGCAATAATGCTCGTCATTAAAAGCTGCCGGCCGAGCGCCGCCGTCGCAACACGCGAAAGCAAATGCGTCGCCTGTGCGTCGGCTACAAGCTGTTTTCCTGCAATCGCAGAGAAACGGATCGTTTGTCCGCAGAGCATTCCGTGTAAAATCAAATCTTTCATCAAACAGTTTCCTTCTTGATTGCCGTAAATTGGATTCGTTCGCTGTCGGGTCGTACCGGCTGATCGGTGAATGCGTCAAAGGCGCGACATTCCGAAAAGCCGTTTTGCTGCAGCAGCGAAATAATCTCCTGTTCCGTATGCGCACGCTGAATATGCTGTTCGGAAAAGCGTTTGTATAAGGAACCCTCCTGCACGAAGAACGTCAGGTTCATTTCGATCAAACGCGTTTCCGGATCAAACATGTTTTCCCAGATATACGCGTAATCCTCCGCCGTCTCGGTATAGGTCGTATTGCCGATCACGGTCGAGAGCTTATACGCGCTCGAAATGTCAAACAGCAGCAGCCCGCCTGTCTTCAAGCAGCGGTTCGCGCTTTTGAAAAAC
The DNA here is from genome assembly GCA_946185305.1 of uncultured Clostridia bacterium. Taxonomy (GTDB): domain Bacteria; phylum Bacillota; class Clostridia; order Christensenellales; family CAG-138; genus UBA3792. The sequence continues at coordinate 991 of CAMHJE010000035.1, forward strand.
GCCGCCGCTTCTTCCATATCGGTCAAATAATTTACGCCGTCGCAGCAAGACAGCACCGCATCGACCGGCTTATGCACCGACAGCGCCGTCATGTTCTGCTGCACAAACGGCAGCATCCTTAAGCCTGCTTGCAAGGCGCTTTTCCGTGCCTCCATCAGCATTTCTTCGCTGATGTCGGTACCGATGATGCCGTAGCCCTTCTTTGCAAGCGGAATCGTCACCGCGCCTGTGCCGCAGGCACATTCAAGCACCGTTTTGACGTTGGCCCGCTTCAGCAGCTTGTCGATATAATCCGACCACGCCGCATAATCCACGTCATGCATCATGCGGTCGTAACTCTGCGCAAACGTACCGTATGCGTTCATCCGTTCTCCTCCAACGTCTGCGCAAAGGAAAGCAGGCGCGCCAAACGATGATTCATGCCGGATTTGCGGATTCCCGCAAGTTCGGCAAGCTGTTCGAGCGTCGCATCCGGGTAGTTCAGACGCAGCTCTGCCGCTTCCCGCAAAGAATCCGGCAAATCGTTCCACTTTCCCATGCTCTGTATCGTGCGAATCGCCGCGCGCTGCTTTAACGATGCAATCACCTGTTTATCGAGGTTGGCCGTTTCGCAGTTGCTTGTACGGTTGATGTAATTTCGCATATCCTTCTCGGCACGAACGCTTTCCAGTGAAAGCACCGCCGTATTGGCCCCGATCAATGCAAGGAATCCCGTCACATCGTCTCCGCCCTTCATGTAAACGACATACCGTTCCTTGCGGGTCGTGATCCGCGGATGCAGGCGGTAAGCCTCGATCAGCTCGACCATGCGCTTTGCAACCGATTCGGCGCGACATATCATTTCCAGCTGATAGCTTCTTTTGGGGTCCACGCAGGTGCCGCCGCCGAGGAAGCAGCCGCGCAAAAACGCCCTTTGGGTCTCATCTTTTGCGCCGACAACCGACGGAACCTCGGAAAGCATCTGCACCCCTTCCGTGCCGTAGGTCAAAGCGCCGGTCTCCGTCAGATAATTGGCTGTGTCGGCACCGGATAAATGCACAACATACATGGGGCGGGAACGGTTTTCGCGCTGCTTCTGCTCCAGCACGCTGTCAAGCGTGTAATCGCTGACGGCAAGCGCCGCTATATGCTTGGCGACCGTGAGGCTTTCCGTCTGATAAAACACGGAAGGCTTGCGAAACAGGCGAATGCCGCCCGCCGTCACGGTCAGTCCGATCAGCTGAGACAGACGCTCATCCCGACTGTGCAGGCGAATCTTTGTCAGCTCTTCCCGACAAGTTTCCGCAAAGCTCATACCTTTTTATCCTTGGCAAAGCGTTCCGCTATATCCTCTTCCTCACGCACCAGATCGCGATGGAAGATACGAACCGACTGCCCGACTTCCTTCATCCTTTGTGCGAACGCTTCCGCCGCCGCTACCGAACGGTGCCGCCCGCCGGTACAGCCGAAGCACACGCGCAGAATATGCTTGTCCTGCTTTTCAAACAGCGGAATCATCGTGAGGATCGTTTCTTTCAAACGATCCAGATACTCCGTGACATACGGCTGCGCCATGACGAAGTTGAAAACCTGCTCGTCCAAACCGGATTGGGGACGCATGTCCTCATAATAAAACGGATTGTCCGCAAATCGCATATCAATGACAAAATCCGCGTCGATCGGAACGCCGCGCTTAAAGCCGAAGCTGGACACGATCAGCGACATCTCATTTGTCGAAAACTCCGGCAGAATCTTCTCGACCATCTTAGGGAACGCACGAGAAGAAATATCGCTCGTATCGATGATACGGGTGGCGATATCACGCAGCTCACCGAGATAGACGCGTTCGGAATCCACGCCGGACTGCGCTTCGCCCGATACGCCGAGCGGATGGCGACGGCGCGTCTCATTATAGCGTTTACGCAGCACATCGGTGCGGGCATCTAAAAACAGAATATCATGCGGCACTTCGATCTTTTTGATCTCATCCACAACGGAACGCGAATTATGCGAAAGAAGGCTTTCCCGCGAATCAATCGTCACAGCGGCCTTTTCAATCGGCGGAACGGCACATTCGCACATGTGTACAAACTCTTCGAGCATCGGAGACGGCAAGTTATCGACGCAGTAGAAGCCAAGCTCCTCCACGCTTTTCAGCGCAAGCGACTTTCCGGCGCCGCTCATACCCGTCACAATCAGCAGGTACATTCTCTATCCCTCCAATCGTTTGATCTCACATTCCAATGCCGTTCCTGTCTGTGCCAGAACGACTGCCTGAATCTTTTCGATCAGCGCCGTCACGTCGTGCGCTGCAGCGCCGCCGGTGTTGATGATAAATCCCGCATGCAGCTCGCTGACCTGCGCGCCGCCAACCGCTACGCCCTTCAGCCCGCATTGCTCGATCAAAGCACCGGCAAAGCCATTAACAGGGCGCTTGAACACACTACCTGCCGACGGATACGAAAGCGGCTGTTTCTCTCGACGCTTTTGTGTGCAGGCGCGCATCGTTTCCGCCGCTGTTCCGTCGTCCGGCGTCAGCGCGAACGTCGCTTCGAACACAATGCAGTCCGGAAACGCAAACGGACTTTTTCGATAGCCGAGCGTATCGGGATCGACCGAAAGCCATTCATCCGTGCCGTCGTGCCATACATGAACGCGTGATAGGATCTGTTTGATTTCGCCGCCGTAAGCGCCTGCATTCATGGCGCACGCTCCGCCGACCGAACCGGGAATGCCGCAAAGCCGTTCCATTCCCATAAGCCCGCGTTCGACCGATTCCTTGGCAAGCTTTGTCAAGGAGGTTCCCGCACATGCCGTCACCTCCGTACCGTTCCATACCGGTTCATGCAGCGGCTTATCCAGTCGAATGATCAAGCCGGAATAGCCGTCGTCGGAGGCAAGGATATTTGTCCCCTTGCCGAGCACATAGAACGGCATACCGATGTCTCTGCAAACAGATACCGCTTCGGCAATCTGCGCATAATCGGTCGGCGCAAGCACCCAAGCCGCATTGCCGCCGATCTTAAAGCTCGTCATTTCGGCAAGCGGGATATTGGACACAGCCCCAAGCGCACGCAGACGATCTATTTCGTTTTGCACACAAGTATACATAATATGATTATAGCAAAGAATGTTTTCGTTTACAAGTCCGATTTACGATTCCGTATCGCATGCCGATGCAAGAAGCACTTCCTGCATTCTGCTTTGGAAGCGTCGTTCGGCGTCCTCATCTCCGTTCAAAGCCAAAGCGGCGTCCGAAATCAGCGCATCCTTTTCCGCCTGCAATTGGAACGGATCCGGCGTCATCACCGTTTGATATCCGGCATAGATGTCCTTCATGGCGGCATGCGGCACAGCATCCTCGACACACGCCAGAACGGACATGGCGCCGAGCGTTCCGAGCTTTTGCTGTACCGATTGACTTCTTACATAGTCATAAAACCCTTGCAGAGCTTCGGCACGCGCATCGTCGATTCCCTTTTGGATGCCAAGCCAGCATACCGAAGCCGTATAATTCCCAACCGGCTCTACCGCATAGCTCTCCCCGTACTGCTCATTGCGAAGCGCGTCGCCGGCAGCGCGAAGGTCCGTTACCACCGAGGTTTGCGGGATCGGCATCTTGTTCTTTACATCCCCGTTCGGTTGGCTCGCCATCATCGCTGCAATATCGTTTTGTGCAGGCAGCGGAACGCCTTTTTGTTCTGTCGAAAGTCTTGTGTAGCCCGAATAGAAATACGGTACGGCATACGCGGTGTCGGCGAGTCCATCGCGCAGATCACATGTTTTTGTTTCTATTTCCCGCAAACGATCCGTGGGCAATGTGCCGCTGAAAAACGAATAGCCGTCCGGTACGCGTCCGTATTCGATGCGCTCCCAAAACAACGGCTCTGTCATGCCTTCAACAAGAATGTGCGTTCCCTTATGCTTTTTACCATACGCATCGGCCTGCGTCTGCAGCCAAGCTGTTACGCTGCCGGCGTAGGTGCGTTCCGATACGATGTGGTACAGGACAAGTGTTCCGACAAAAGACGGCGGCTCCCGTCTGCGCACCTCTGCAAAGAAGTCCCTTCGTGACTGCTCGATCAAATAGCGCGGCGAAACGGCGAGCGCAAAGAGCAGCAATATACAAAGAATAATTCTAAAATACTTCATACCGCACGGTATGCGGCAAAGCTCGTCCTTATTCGAGAAACGTCGCGGTTTTTCTGAAAAGGAGTGCGGAACGGATTTGGGATAAACATATAGAGAACCATTTTGACTTTGGAGGATGTATGGAAATCAACGCTCAAAAGCGAGGTCCGAAGCTGTCCGTTTCTCTTTCGGGAGAGCTGGATCACCACAGCGCGGACAAAGTACGCATTATGCTCGATACAATGCTGCACGATATCACGGTACGGGAGCTGACGCTCGATCTGTCCGGCGTCACGTTTATGGACAGCGCAGGTCTCGGCGTCGTTCTCGGACGGTATAAAACGATTCATTTGCGCGGCGGCCGCGTGATCGTCACCGGCGTGTCGGCTTCGATTGACCGCATCTTTCGGATGTCCGGCCTGTATACGCTTGTGGAGCATCGATAAGGAGGCAGACTATGCAGAATATGACCGAAGTACATTTTTCCGCCTTGTCGCAGAACGAGAACTTTGCCCGCGCCGTGATAGCGGCTTTTGCTTCGCAGATGAATCCGACGCTTGAACAGCTTTCCGATATCCGCACAGCGGTTTCCGAAGCCGTTACAAACGCCATCATTCACGGGTATGAACAGAACCCCCTCAAGCTCGTGTCCATGATTTGCAGAATTGACGCCGATCTGTTGACCGTAACGGTGCGTGATGAAGGCTGCGGGATCGCTGATATCGACCTTGCCCGAAAGCCGTTCTATACCTCCAAGCCCGAGCTCGAACGATCCGGCATGGGGTTTGCGGTCATGGAAGCCTTCATGGATCATGTCACCGTCGAATCCACGCCGGGACAAGGCACGACCGTCAAAATGGAGAAACGGATATGCCATGGCGAATGACGCCTTTTTGGCATTGCTGCAGGGAGCGCAAAGCGGCAATGCCGATGCGGAACAGCAGCTTGTCCGGGATAATCTTCCGCTCGTCTATGCGATAGCCAAGCGATTCAGGAGCAGCCCTTTGGAGGAAGATGACGTAAAGCAGCTTGGCGCTATCGGACTGCTGAAAGCCATCCGCCGCTTTGATCCCGCCTACGGCGTATGCTTTTCGACATACGCCGTACCGTTGATTGCCGGTGAAATCAAGCGATTTCTGCGGGACGACGGTGTGATCAAGTATTCGCGGACGGTCAAAGAACTCCTTGTCTCCGTTCGTCAACTGCAGGCGCAGCAGCCGGATATAACGCTTGATGAGCTTGCCGAAAAGCTTTCCGTGGATACAGCAGACATCGAAGCGGCTTTGGCAAGCGGAACGCAACTTCAATCGTTGGATGAACCGGATCGCATTACCGGCGAACCGTTCGGTACTTCCCTGCCTTCCGACAGCCGTGAAAATGAAACCGTGAATCGTCTGTGGACAGAGGCTATGCTGCGCTCGCTCGACGAGCGCGACAGGCTGCTGATGGAACTGCGTTACCGTGCGGAAATGACACAGAGCGAAGTCGGCAAACGGCTCGGCATATCGCAAGTGCAGGTCAGCCGGTTGGAAAAGCGGATCCTTCTTCGGCTTCGTGAGCGTGAGCGGCCATAGAAAAGCGACGGGAGTGTTTCCCGCCGCTTCATGTTTCGCTCGGTTTATCTTGCGCCTTGGATCATGGCGGCATAGTCCTGGAAGGAAATGCCCGCAATGGCGCTGAACGCTGCAAACAACACGAACAGGATCAGGCCGACAAGTGCGGCACACCAATAGGAACGCGCATAGGCGCGCCGATTCATATTGCCTTTGGAAAAAGTAAAGACGATCAGGAAGACGAGTCCGACAACGGGAACCGAGAACAGCAGATTCAGGCCGAAATAAGTCCAAGGGGACAGCGGCCGGTATTGTTCAGTATAGTTACGCTCCATGGTTTGTATCCTCCTTTGCATTGTCATCCGTATTTTTCAGCGGCTTGCCGTGGATCAGGTGCAGCTTCGGCTCCTCCCCGCGCAGCAGTCGCTTGATGTTCGGAATGTGGCGAATGATCAGCAACGAAGCCGCCGGCACCGCAAACCAGAAATAATAGGGCTCCGTCCATCCGAGCAAAACGCAGATTCCCGTGAAAAGCACGAACAGGATCGCCGTTCCCATGGAAACAAGCGAAACGCGCCGTGTCCAAAGGAAGATCAGGACGATTGCCAAAGTTCCCGCCAATGCCGCAGGCCAGCAAAAGCAGTACATCAAAGCAAAGCAGCTTGCCGCCCCCTTGCCGCCCTTGAAATGATACAGCACAGGGTAGCAATGGCCGATCACCGAAGCGAGCAGACAGATACAACCGCCATAGCCCGCCGCAAGCGTTGCATCGTCCACGTTCAGTCCGAGCCAGCGGCCGAGTAAACGGCCGAGCACAAACGCCAAAGCCGCCTTGCCGGCATCGCCCGCAAGCGTCATAAAGCCGAACTTTTTGCCGTATACGCGGATCATATTGGTCGAGCCGGCGTTGCCGCTGCCGTATTTACGCACATCGTCATGAAACACAAGGCGGCTGATGATCAATGCCGTTTGCAGATTGCCGAAGAAATAGCCGATCACGGCGACCGCAACGATAACGAGGACATTCCAGGATTGAATTACCATGCTTTACGCCTCCTCCTTGGAACGGTTTCGGAAGTACAGACGAATCGGCGTTCCCATAAAGCCGAATGTCTTGCGGAAATAGTTTTCTAAATAACGTTCGTATGAAAAATGCATCAGCGTCGCATCATTGACGAAGATCACAAACGTCGGCGGCTGTGTGGCAACCTGCGTAGCGTAATAGATCTTCAGGCGGCGTCCGTTCTGCGACGGCGGTTCATTCATCGAAACGGCTTCGTTGACAACGTCGTTGAGCGTGCCGGTCGGGATGCGACGAGTGCTTTGTTCGTAAACTTCATTGACCATGGACAGAATCTTCTGCACGCGCTGCCCGGTCTTGGCCGAGATGAATAAATACGACACATACGGCATGAAGTTGAGATCCACGTTCATGTCCTTCTTGAACGTTTCGATCGTATGCGTATCCTTTTCGACAAGGTCCCATTTGTTGACAAGGATGATGCTCGGCTTGCCTTCTTCGTGGACATAGCCCGCAATCTTCACATCCTGTTCGGAAAGGCCCTCCGTTGCATCGCAGACGAACAGTACGACATCGGCGCGCCGCACAGCGGCAAAGGAACGGATCACGCTGTACCGTTCGATGGACGCATCTTCAATTGCACGCTTGCGGCGAATGCCTGCCGTGTCGATCAGCATATACCGCTGCCCGTCTCGTTCGAACGGCGTGTCGATGGCATCGCGCGTGGTACCCGGCACGTCCGAGACGATCACACGATTTTCCCCCAGCATAGCGTTGACAAGCGACGATTTACCGACGTTCGGACGGCCGCATACCGCAATATGGATCGTCTTGTTTTCCTCTTCTGCTTCGGCTTCCGGAAAGTCTGCGCAGACGGCGTCCAACAGATCGCCAAGACCCAAGCCCTGTCCCGCCGAAACGATAATCGGATCGCCGAGGCCGAGGGAATAGAAATCATAAATGGCTTCGTGGAACTTCGGCGCGTCCAGTTTGTTGACGCCGAGCACGACAGGCTTTTGACACTTGCGCAGCATCGCGGCAACTTCTTCGTCCGCAGCGGTCATCCCCTCCCTGCCGTCCACTAAAAAGATGATTACGTCGCAGGTTTCGATGGCAAGCTCTGCCTGACGGCGCATCTGGACAGCGATCTTATCCTCGCTCGCAGGCTCGATGCCGCCGGTGTCGATCAGCGTAAACGAATGAGACAGCCACTCCGCATCGCCGTAAATACGGTCGCGTGTGACGCCTGGGGTATCCTCGACGATCGCCACCTTTTTGCCGATCAGTCGATTGAACAATGTAGATTTGCCGACGTTCGGGCGGCCGACAATAGCAACAAGCGGTTTACTCATTTTGTTTCCTCAAACAACTTTGCAACAAGATCGGCACCGTCTTTGACGGGAACGATGTTGACATGCAGTTTTTCTTCCAGTTCGGTCACGGTGATGCCGTCCAAAAAGACATCCTCACGTTCCTTTAACATATTGCGCGGAATCAGCAGCGTTTGTTCCAACGGCTTATCAGACAGTTCCGTAATGAGATCGCTGCCGGTGACAAGCCCCGCCACATGTACATTCCCGCCGAAATAGCGGTTCGGGATCGGATAATACGTCCATTCGACGCCATAGGGATTCAGCTGTTTATACAGCTCAAAGAAGAACGGCGCCGCGGCGGTTCCTCCGGCCATCGTAATCTTTTTAGGCTGCTGCAGCGGCCGGGCGTCCGCCAACGCCGCTTCAAAATCCATAGCGAACAGGCGCAGCATGCCGACGCCGTTTTCGATCTGCCCGAAATCCTCGTAGTATTCTTCCGGCGGGATCGGCAGCTCGGCATTGAGATACCATTCGTCGGACAGAAACGCGATCCGAGAGCCGTACTGTTCCAAAAAGTTCTTTTGGAATCGCTCGACCTGTTCGATCACCTTTCGGCTGCTGTCACGGTCGAACGTTTCGAGATGCTCCAGCTTCTCGCGGAACTTGGTCACACCGACAGGTACGATTGCAATGGAGGCGGTTGCCGGATACAGCTCACCGAGAACGCGCATCGTTTCTTCGAGAATCTCCCCATCGTTGATGCCCTTGCAAAGAACGATCTGTGCATGGAACTGTAAGCCGGCGTCCTTCAATGCCTGCAGCCGCTCCCGAATACGACCAGCCGTGGGATTGCGCATCATACGCTTTCGCACATCCGGGTCAATCAAATTCCTCGTCGTCCACATTGGTGAGCGTAACATAGTTGCCCATGATGAACGACATGCGCCAATCGTCGTCCTTGACCTGCAGACTTGTCCGAACACCACGCGGCATCTGGTCGATAAAGCAGAACAGACAATGGTTCTTGCAGGTCTGCATCCGGCTCATCAAAGAGGTTTCAAATCCCAAGCCAAGTGGTTCATACTCGTCCTTCTTGATGCGGAACGAGAGCGTCGCTCCTTCCCGGCAGATATCGACATGCAGAATATGCTCCGCTGTCAGCTTTTCGTAGTCGATCAAATCCTTGACCGGCTCGCCGTTGATGGCAAGCAGCGCATCCCCCGCCCGAATGCCGCATTGCGCGGCCGGGGAGCCGGGATCGACGTGTGTAATTGTCTGCGCACATATTTTCATAGGTTAATCTTACCACAATCTGTTTCGTTTTGCAAGGTTGGAAAAGGACGCTCCGATCGGGAAAGCGTCCTCTGGTTCTCCGTATAAGTTTTATGCCTGTTTTGCTTTATGCAGCACCTTATCCATCGTGTTCCGCAGCGGAATACCGATCAGTGTAGCGACAGCGATCTTGGCAGCGTCGCCGGGCAGGAACGGAATCACGCACAGCGACATGGATTCAACCAAGGTGCGCTGTGTTTGCAGCATAAACCACGCGGTGCCAAGTGCATACAAAACGACCGTGCCGAGCACCATACCGACGGCAACCAGCCATTGGCTTCCCTTGCCGCGGAAGCGATCCGCAAACAAGCCCGTCAAAACAGCGGCAGGCAGGTAACCGACAAGATAGCCCCCCGTGACGCCGATCAGCTTTTGCAGGCCGCCCTCGAACCCGGAAAACACCGGCACGCCGACTGCGCCGAGCAATAAATATACCGCAACGGCGATTGTGCCGTCTACACAGCCGAGTACCGCGCCGATCAGATAAACGGCAAGCGTGGCAAGAGAGATCGGGATAGGCCCGATCGGAATCGACCACGGTGAAACGACGCACAGAAGCGCCGCCATGACCGCGATGCGGCACATGCGAATCAGGTTTGGTTTCATTGTACTTCCTCCTACAGAAAATATCCGTCCGGGATCGTCCCCCGGACGGATAATTGTTATTTGAATAATCCTTTTTTGCGCTTTTGCGGCGTCGCCGTGCCTTGCAGCTGGGCAAGCTGTTCAAGGAGCTGTCGTTCTTTTTCGGAAACGCGTTTTGGAATTTCGACATTCACCGTCACAAGCAGATCGCCCTTTCCGCTTTGCTGCAGCCGCTGCACGCCCTGCTCGCGCATGCGGAACGTCGTTCCGTTCTGCGTACCGGCCGGCACGGTGTATTTGATCTGACCGTCCAGCGTCGGAACGATGATCTCGCCGCCGAGCACCGCTACCGTATAAGGAATGTTCATATTCAGCAGCAGATCGGCGCCGCGACGCTCAAACTTCTGATGCGGACGAACGGTGATTGTGATATACAGGTTCCCACGCGGGCCGCCCTTATACCCGGCTTCGCCTTCATTGCGTTTGGACAAGGTCTGACCGTCGTTGATGCCCGCCGGAACGCGCACGGTGATCCGCTTGTTGCGCTTGATTCTGCCGCGCCCCTTGCACTCCGGACAAGGATCGGAAATCACCTGACCGCTGCCGCGGCACGCCGAGCACGGGCGTGTGGTGACGAAGGAACCGAGGATCGACTGGCTTTGCTGCCGGACCTGACCCGTGCCGCCGCACACCGAGCAGCGCGTGGGCTTGGTGCCGGGCTTTGCGCCGCTGCCGCCGCAGGTTTCGCAGATCTCCTCGCGTGCGATCACAATTTCCTTTTCACAGCCGAACGCCGCTTCTTCAAACGTCAGCGTCAGATTATATCGAAGATCGTCGCCTGCCACCGGGCCGTTGCGCGTGGACTGTCCGCCGCCGAAGCCGCCGCCGAAGATCGTGCTGAAGATATCGCCGAAGCCGAAATCCTCCGCGCCGGTGAACGGATTGCCTGCGCCGCCGCCCATCGTCGGATCGAACGCCGCATGACCGAACTGGTCATACTTGGCGCGCTTATCGGCATCCGACAGGACCTCATACGCTTCGTTCAGCTCTTTGAACTCGGCTTCCTTTGCTGCATCGCCGGGATGCAGGTCGGGATGGCACGTCTTGGCCTTTTTGCGGAATGCGCTTTTGATCTCGGCATCCGAGGCGTCCTTATTGACGCCGAGAACCTCATAGTAATCTCTTTTCTCCGCCACGTTAAACCTCACATCGGGCGGAGTTGGTTGCTCCGCCCGTCATCGTTATATTTGCGTTGTGTTCCGTTACGGAACGATCGTTTAGTCCACTACCTCGTAATCGGCATCGACTACGTCATCCTTCGGCGGCTGCTGACCGGCGTTCTGCTGGTTCGGGTTGGCGCCTGCCTGCTGCTCCTGCGCGGCCTGCTGATAGATCTTGCCGAAGACCTCATAGCTCACGTTCGTGCACTTTTCGGTCTCTTCCTTGATCTTTGCGGTATCGGTGCCTTCAAGCGCCTTGCGGAGCGCCGCAACAGCGGATTCGACCTTGGACTTATCGCCCGCGTCGATCTTGTCGCCAAGCTCCTTCAGGGTCTTTTCGGTCGAGTACACGAGCTGATCGGCATGGTTGCGGGTTTCGGCAGCGTCCTTGCGCTCCTTATCCTCGTTCGCATAGCGTTCGGCTTCCTCCACGGCACGCTTGATCTCATCCTCGTTCAGATTCGAGGACGCGGTGATCGTGACCTGCTGCTGATTGCCGGTGCCGAGGTCCTTGGCAGATACATGCACGATACCGTTGGCGTCGATATCGAAGGTGACTTCGATCTGCGGCACACCGCGAGGTGCGGGCGCGATACCGGCCAGCTGGAAGCGGCCGAGGCTCTTGTTGTACTGCGCCATCTCACGCTCGCCCTGCAGAACGTGGACTTCTACGCTCGTCTGTCCATCCGCAGCGGTCGAGAAGATCTGGCTCTTCTTGGTCGGGATCGTGGTGTTGCGGTCGATCAAGCGGGTGAACACGCCGCCGACGGTTTCGATACCGAGGGACAACGGCGTAACGTCGAGCAGCAGGATGTCCTTGACCTCGCCGCCGAGGACGCCGCCCTGGATTGCCGCGCCGATGGCAACGCATTCATCGGGGTTGATGCCCTTGAACGGCTCTTTGCCGGTGACGTTCTTGACCATCTCCTGCACCGCCGGGATACGGGACGAACCGCCGACGAGGATGACCTTGTTGATATCGCTGTTGGAGAGACCGGCATCCTGCATGGCCTTCTGGACGCATACGCGGGTCTTGTCGATGAGGTCTGCGGTCAGCTCGTTGAACTTCGCGCGGGTGATTGTCACATCGAGGTGCTTCGGGCCGGAAGCGTCCATGGTGATGAACGGCAGGTTGACGTTCGAGGACGTTGTGCCGGACAGCTCGATCTTCGCCTTTTCGGCGGCTTCCTTCAAACGCTGCAGAGCCATCTTGTCCTTGCGCAGGTCGATGCCATTGGAACGCATGAATTCGGATGCGATATAGTCGATCAAACGCTGATCGAAGTCATCGCCGCCGAGACGGTTGTTGCCCGCAGTTGCGAGAACTTCAAAGACGCCGTCGCCGATCTCAAGGATGGAAACATCGAACGTGCCGCCGCCGAGGTCGTAGACCAGAATCTTTTGGTTGGTTTCCTTATCAAGGCCGTATGCCAAAGAAGCAGCCGTCGGCTCGTTGATGATACGCAGGACTTCGAGGCCCGCAATACGGCCCGCGTCCTTCGTTGCCTGACGCTGACTGTCGGTGAAGTACGCCGGAACGGTAATAACAGCCTGGCTGACCTTCTCGCCGAGATAGCTTTCGGCGTCGGCCTTCAGCTTCTGCAGAATCATCGCGGAGATCTCCTGCGGCGTATATTCCTTGCCGTCGATCTTCACTTTGTAGGAAGAACCCATTTCACGCTTGATCGAGGAGATCGTGCGATCCGGGTTTGTAATCGCCTGACGCTTTGCAATTGTACCGACGAGACGCTCATTGTCCTTGAACGCGACAACGGACGGGGTGGTTCTGCCGCCCTCGGAATTCGGAATAACGACGGGATCGCCGCCCTCTAAAACCGCGACGCAGGAATTGGTGGTGCCCAAGTCAATACCGATAATCTTGCTCATAATGTATATCCTCCTGAAAACATTCGATTGTTCTTTTTTGTTTTGTGTATGGAAAACGCGTTTTTATACGGCGTTTATTCCGAAACCTTGACCATGCTGTGCCGCACGATCTTGTCCTTTACGCGGTAGCCCTTTTGGAACACCGCAAGGATCTTACCTTTTTCGACACCCTCGGCAGCCTCCGCCATTACGGCGTTGTGCAGGTTGGGGTCGAAGTCGCCGTCCGTTTCGACCTCCGAAAGACCCTGCTTCTGCAACGTTTCGGTCAGCTTGCGGTGAACGAGCGATACACCCTCCGCCCACTTTTCGTCCTTCGGTTCGCTCTCAGCGACACGGTCAAAATCATCCAGAATCGGCAGCAGCGCGGTGATCGCGTCCCGTTTGCCCTCCTCATAGCTGTCGGCTCGCACGGTGGCGTTGCGGCGGCGGAAATTATCGAAATCCGCTTGATTCCGCTGCAGAAGGTTTACCGTTTCGTCAAGCTTCTTTTGCAGTTCTTCGACATGCTGACGAACCTTCTCCATCTCTTCTTTCGTCAGCGTGCAGCCCTCATCCTGCGGCTGTTCGGCTGTCGTTTCCTGTTCCTTCACTTCGGGTTCCTTACCGTTCTTTTTCTTAGACACGGTTACTCCTCCTTAAAAATTGATTGCAGGATGGCAGTCAGATTCGTCTGCACGCCCTGTAAAACACTCACAACACGGTTATAATCCATTCGCGTCGGCCCGATGATGCCGAACGTGCCGAACGGCACATCGTTGACCCGATAGGTCGCGGTCACGACGCTGCAATCCTGCAGTCCTTCCTGCTCGTTCTCGCTGCCGATCGTGATCGTAAATTCCATATCGGACGCTTTTTTCAGCATCTGATAGATGGAATCGCGCTGTTCGACCGTTGCCAAAAACGATTTGGCCTTGCTGACATCGTTGTATTCCGGATATTGCAGCATATTCCGCGCGCCGGAGAACGCTACCATATTGGTGCCGGACTGGCTGCTTTCACTGATGCGGCTGAGCAGCGTTTTCAGAAAATCGCCCCTGGAATGGAGTTCCGCACCGATTTCCCTTGTCAGCACATCCGCTACGGTCGTCATGCGGCAGTTGTAGCACCGCTGGGTGATCGTGCGCGAAAGGCTTTCAAGCTCATCCGGCGTCATGTCCGGCGGAATGTCGATTACCGCGTCTCTCGCAACGCCCGCATCCGTGACGACGACGGATAACGCTTTTCCTTCCGCTAATGGAACGAGCTGCAAATGACGCAGCCTGTTCGCGGCCATGTCGGGCATCATCACGACGGCGGTGTAATGCGTGATTTCGCTGAGCGCCTGCGCCGTCGAATGCAGCACCGATTCGATGCCGTTGATCCGATCGCGGTAGTAGCTTTTCAGCATCTGCATCTCCGTATCGGACAGCGCAGCATGGGACAGCATATTGTCCACATACAGGCGATAGGCCTTATCGGAGGGAATACGGCCGGCCGACGTGTGCGGATGGGCAAGGTACCCGAGCGCCTCAAGATCCGCCATTTCGTTGCGGATTGTCGCCGGAGACCAGTTCAGTTCCCCGCTGCGGCTGATCGTCTTCGATCCGACGGGGCTTGCCGAAAGGATGTATTCGTCGATGATGGCGCGCAAGATTTGCAGTTTTCTTTGATCCAGTTCCATCACCGGAAGCTCCTTTCTTTAGCACTCCAATCGCCCGAGTGCTAATCATCGTGATAAAGATACCACGATTGGAAACAACTGTCAAGCGAACAAAGCGGCAATAATGTGAACTCCATGTGAACGATGAAAAGACAAAAGCCGCACGAAAATCATGCGGCAAAAAGGCTTATGAACGGATCAGCTCCCAGTAATTCGGCTCCTGAAAATCCAGTAAAACGGTATTCAAAAGATCCAGTCCCCGCACGTTCAGGCGAAGACAACGCGGATCGCTTTCGTCCCAAAGTCCACGTCGGCGGTTGCGTTCAATGGCTTCGGGATACGTCTCGAATATGCCAACGCCGAAGCGTTTACGAAACGCTTCATCCTCTACGCCCTCCACAAGGCGCAGACCGAGCATGATACATTCAAACATCTGCTCGAATGTGTTGATTAAAATACGCTCGCTTTCGGGCAGCCTGCCCTTCGCAAGTGATTTCATATATGCCGGAATCGTTTCCGGATTAGCGAAGCGATACTGTTTCGTCCCCTCCCGCATCGACGAATGTGCGGCGACGCCGAAGCCGAGGTACGGTTCATTGTGCCAATAGGTCAGATTGTGGCGGCAGGCATAACCCGGCTTTGCGAAGTTGGATATTTCGTAGCGATCATAGCCGCGTTCCTTTAGATACGCCATACCCGCATCCTGCATGTCTGCCACCGCGTCCTCGTCGGGCAGCGTTTCCCGTCCCGCCGTCACATCGCGGTACAGGGGCGTTCCCTCCTCCAAGATCAGCGAATATGCCGAGATATGCTCCGGCGCAAGGTCGCAGACGGTTTGCAGCGTGGCAAGATAGTCAGCCTGTCTTTGTCCCGGCAAGCCGTGCATGACATCGACGTTGATGTTTGCAAAGCCCGCCTCCCTCGCCCATTCGTAGGTGTGCAGAAAATCCCGATACGTATGCACGCGGCCGATGCGCCGCAAAAGTGCATCATCGGCGCTTTGCAAACCGACGGAAAGACGGTTGAAGCCCGCCTGACGAAGAGTTTTCAGTGCGCTTGCGTCGGCGGTCTTGGGATTACATTCGATGCTGATTTCCGCATCGGCTGTCAGCGGAAACGCGCGGTCTGCAGCTTCCAAAATGCGGCACAGATCGGCCGTAGGCAGGACCGTCGGGGTTCCGCCGCCGAAAAATACGGTAGCGGCTTGCTCATTCGGGTACTGCTTTTTCCGTAGTGCTATTTCGGAAAGCAGCGCATCACAATACCGGCCTGCGGTTTCGTCCACGGGAAAGGAACAGAAATCACAGTACCGGCATTTACGAATACAATAAGGAATGTGAAAATACAGCGCGATCATCCGTTGATGCGAAGGACGCTCATGAACGCGTCGGACGGGACGGACACGGAGCCGACCTGCCGCATACGCTTCTTGCCCTCCTTTTGCTTTTCAAGCAGCTTCTTCTTGCGCGTGATATCGCCGCCGTAGCACTTGGCCAAAACATCCTTGCGGACAGCCTTGACGGTTTCGCGGGCGATGATCTTGGAGCCGATTGCCGCCTGAATCGGGATCTCAAACTGCTGACGCGGGATAACGTCCTTGAGCTTTTCGGCAACGGCGCGACCTTTGTTATAGGCGCGATCCTTGTGCACGATTGTCGAAAGCGCATCGCACATCTCGCCGTTCAGCAAAAAGTCGAGCCGCACAAGGTCGCTCTTTTCATAGCCGCAGATTTCGTAATCAAACGAAGCATAGCCGCGGCTGCGGGATTTCAGGCTGTCGAAGAAATCATAGATGATCTCATTCAGCGGCAGCGTATAATGCAGGTTGACGCGGCCTTCTTCGATATAGGTCATGTCATGAAAGATGCCGCGATTATTCTGGCAAAGCTCCATGATCGTGCCCACATACGCCGACGGGGTCATGATGGTTGCCTTGACCATCGGCTCCTCCATATGCTCGATCTCCGCCGCGCTCGGCAGATTGGAGGGGTTGTCGATAACGCTCTCCTGCCCGTCGAGCGTGAACACGCGATAGGCAACGCTCGGCGAGGTTGTAACAAGATCGAGGTCAAACTCCCGTTCGAGACGCTCGGTGATGATCTCCATGTGCAATAGGCCGAGGAAACCGCAGCGGAAGCCGTAGCCAAGCGCCACGGACGTTTCATGCTCATAGACAAGCGAAGCGTCGTTCAGCTGCAATTTATCGAGCGCATCCTTTAGGTCGTTATAGTGCGCGCCGTCAGCAGGATAGATGCCGCAATAGACCATCGGGTTGACATGCTTATAGCCCGGCAGCGGTTCCTTGGCGGGATTGTCGGCTGTCGTGAACGTATCGCCTACCTTGGTTTCGGCAACGCTCTTGATGGATGCGGAAATGTAGCCGACCTCGCCTGCGGACAATATGTCGACAGGCTTCCATGTCGGAGCGAACACGCCGACCTCGGTCACGTCGAATTCGTTGCCGGTCGCCATCGACTTGATGCGCGAGCCTGCGCGCACTTCACCGTCGAACACGCGGACATAGGACACCGCGCCTTTATAATTATCATAGAGGCAGTCGAAAATCAGCGCCTTCAGCGGCGCTTTAAGATCGCCGGTCGGCGCAGGCACAGTATCGACGATCTTGGCAAGCACCTCGCTGACATTCAAGCCGGTTTTGGCAGAGATACATGGCGCATCCTCCGCCGGAATCCCGATGATATCCTCGATCTCATGCACGACGCGCTCCGGTTCGGCGCTCGGCAAATCGACTTTGTTGATGACCGGCAGCACCTCGAGACCGTTGTCCACCGCAAGGTAGACATTGGCGAGCGTCTGCGCCTCAATGCCCTGCGTCGCGTCCACAACAAGCACCGCGCCCTCACAGGCGGCGAGTGCGCGGGAAACCTCATAATTGAAGTCTACGTGACCCGGCGTGTCGATCAGGTTAAACATATAGGTCTTGCCGTCGGTATGATGATAAAACATGCGTACCGCAGAAGCCTTGATCGTAATGCCGCGCTCGCGCTCGATATCCATGGAGTCCAAAAGCTGCTCCTCCATGTCCCTTTTGGCAACGGTATCGGTGAGCTCCATCATG
>CAMHJE010000036.1:0-18689 GCA_946185305.1 uncultured Clostridia bacterium
TGAAGAATTATTTCCTTATTTAGAAAATGAGGATATTAAAAGAATTTTTAATAGTTATATAAAAAAGAAATAATGCCTGTGACAGCACAGGCACTTTTATTTAATTTCATTCATAAATACACTTGGTCTTAATATTTTCTTAACTCCACTTATATAATGAAAAGTGTTCTTATTGTGGTGTAACACTTAATGTGATTGGAAGAGCGCAATTTGAGATTGATCACTTTATTCCTAAAACAGCAGGTCGCTTTAAAACAAAAGCGCAAGCAGGGTATATGGAAAATTTAAAACTATCTTGCTACAATTGTAATAGGGCAAAGAGCGATTTTGAATTGGATGATGATAATAAGTACAAGGTTGATCCTGACGGTCAAGAGATTTGCAAGTCTTTTTATAGAGACGATAACTATTACATAAGAATTAACAAAGATTTCTTGGAAGATGAATCGGTCAAAGCATTTTACATAAAACTAGGTTTTGATAGACAAGTGCGCCGACTGGATTATCTCCTAGTCAACATGTACGGATTGAGAGATAGTGTTCAGAAGGATAAGCCGGAAATAGGTATGCAGCTTAATAAGGCGATAGAATTGATTAAAAAAAGACGATGGTAACTTATCGGATTGTTTTCAAAAAACATTTTCTTTCTTGACGCCGTAATTGAGAATTGCAATCATTTTACGATTTTCATGCTGATCTTTTGATGATTACATATACGAATCTATATAGTTTGGATTCCATTTCCCTCTACATATTTCCCAAAGCGTCAACACAAGGATGATAAAAAGCGGAATCTTTAGATATGTCATGACATATCCAGCCCCCAATTGGTACTCTCGCCCTTATTGTATACAATTATGCAGTATGTCAAATCGTTGTCAATTCATATGGCATAGAAGTCGGCGAATTCTGCATGGCTTCCCATATGCGATGGCATCTGAAGGGTTGAGGTGGGTTTCGACGTCAACCGGACCGGCACCAATTACTGAATTTCGATATCGTAATTGGTACATGAATGCCATACCATCCTATCCTAAGAGGCGCAGATGTCGGAAGGTTGTCTGAGAAAATAGTTGTTCGACAGCCGATATAAACATTATTTTCAATGCATCCATCTAATATCCTGCAGTCAAGGTATATACATATTTGTCTATGAGTACAGATAGGATGTAGTTTGATAGGGTTCATAGTATCTTGTATACTACTGCATTTTTACTGTACAAGCAAAAGATGTGTTAGTATTATCTACAAATCATAAAAATGATTATCACTTTATTTTGCCCTAAATTCCTGAAAAACATAGCAATTTAGGGCATATATAGACTGTCCACTCAAACTCTCCGACTCTGAAGGCCAGAGGTTCGAATCCTCCCGGGTACGCCAAAAAGCCCCGAAAACACTGCGTTTTCGGGGCTTTCACTTTTTTCTGCCATCGTTTTGTTGCTTTACACTCAATTCATAGAATTGTTTGCGCTCGTATATATATTCATCGACAAATTTTGTCGCCTTGAACCGTTTACTGCATTTTTACTGCAATTCACTTTATACATATCAATCGCGGTGACCGCAATTTGATCACAGAAAAGAGCTAATTTTCCATTTTTGCAATGGAACAGCGAACTTATCAGGAAGCGATTCTTTTCTAAAATACTGGGGTTTTCCGGTGCTTCGGCTTTTTTCATATCCGTTCGGTGCCGCTTCGACTCTGAATACCGGAAGTTCGAGTACGCGGCGTTTCATTCTGTATCCTCAACCCCAACTATAGACATTCAGTCAATAATTCGCCCCGCTTGTCGGTATCGCATCGAAGCACCGATCAGCGGGGCATTATGTATTTTGAAAGGGTATGGCGCTCAGTTTAGGCTGATCCAGCTTTCGTCTGCGGGATTGTCGCGGAAGGCCAAGAGCGCCGGGATCTGCTCGGCGCGGATATAGCCCGCTTCGGCGGCGACGGTCAGCAGCGTGTCGTAATCGGAAGCCGACACGTTGACAAGATTGTGCTCCGCAAGGCGGTCGGCGGCTTTCTGCATCCCGTAGGTGAAGATCGAGACAATGCCGAGCACCTCGGCGCCGGCGGCGCGCAGCGCTTCGCATACATCGACGACGCTGCCCGCGGTGGAGATCAAGTCCTCCACGACAACGACCTTGGTGCCGGGATCGCAGCGGCCCTCGATCTGGTTCGTGCGGCCGTGATCCTTCGCCGTTGCGCGAACGTAGCCCATCGGGAGCTCGAGAATCGTGGCGACGATGGCGGCATGCGCGATGCCCGCGGTGCTCGTTCCCATCACGGCCTGACAATCGGGATAGTGGCGGCGGATCAGCTCCGCCAGCGCGTTTTCCACATCGGTGCGTACCGCAATGTCCGACAGCGTCAATCGATTGTCGCAATAGATCGGAGCTTTGATGCCGCTTGCCCATGTGAACGGCGCATCCGGCCGCAGAAAGACGGCTTTGATTTTCAAAAGATCGGCAGCAATTTCGCGTTTCATGCAATGCCCTCCGCAAATTCCCGGCTTGCGCGGTGATAGGCCTCGACCGGATCGGCGGCGTCGGTGATCGAACGCCCGACGACAATGAACGTGGAGCCGAGCTCATGCGCGAGCGCCGGGGTCGTTACGCGCTTCTGATCGCCCTTGGCGTCATTCGCAAAACGGATGCCGGGCGTGACGGTGATAAAGTCCGGCCCGCACGCCTTGGCGACCAGTCCCGCTTCGAGCGGCGAGCAAACAACGCCGTCGCAGCCTGCTTCCTTGGCGTTTTGCGCATAGTGGCGTACGGTGTCCTCCATCGTATGGTCGATCCACAGCTCGCGCCGCATCACGTCCTCGCTCGTGCTCGTCAGCTGTGTGACGGCAAGCAGCAGCGCCTTGGAGCCTTTTTCGTCGAGCGCGCGGCGGGCGGCTCGCATCATTTCAATCGAACCGGCGGCGTGGACGTTCACCATGTCCACATCCAGCTCAGCCAGCTTCAGCATCGACTTATAGACCGTGTTCGGAATGTCGTGCAGCTTGAGGTCGAGGAAAATGCGGTGTCCGCGCGCCTTGATCTCACGCACGATCGCGGGGCCGTTGCCGTAAAACACCTCCATGCCGATCTTTACGAACGGCTTGACATCGGTAAACTGATCCAAAAAGGTCAGCGCCTTTTTCTGATCCTGAAAATCACATGCGATAATGACTTCTCCCGTCATCGGTATGCCCTCCCTGTTAATGCCTGTATGGATGAAACGCCAAGCTGATGGAGCCGCGTTTGTAAGTCGTTTTTGATCTTGACGATGCACAGCGGGTCGATCAGATTCTGCGTTCCGATCTCGACCGCGCTTGCGCCCGCCGACAGCATCTCGATCACATCGTCCGCCGAAGCGACGCCGCCGCAGCCGATGATCGGGATATGCACGTGCGGATAAACCTGATACACGCGGTACAGCGCCATCGGAAAGATACCCGCGCCGCTGACGCCGCCGGTCACATTGGCAAGGATCGGCTTGCCCGTGCGCGGATCGAGCCGCATGCCTAAAAAAGTGTTCAACAGCACCAGTCCGTCCGCGCCCGCGTCCTCGAGCGCCTTGCACATTTCAACAAGATCCGGGCATTGCGGCGTGCATTTGACGTAGACCGGCTTGGATGTGACGCGCTTGACGGCCGTCAGAACCTCGACCGCCGCTTTCGGATCGGTGCCGAAGCTCATGCCGCCGCCGTGGACGTTCGGGCACGAAATGTTCAGCTCGATCATGCCGACAAGCGGCTCCGGATCGAACCGCGCGGCGCACTTTGCGTATTCCTCCACGGAAAACCCGCCGACGTTGGCCAGCACCTTGCCGCGATAAATCTTTTCGAGCGCCGGAAAAATCTCGGTCACGACCGCGTCCACGCCGGGATTCTGCAGCCCGACCGCATTCAGCATCCCGCCGCCGTATTCCGCGATGCGGGGCAGGGGATTGCCGTTTCGCGGGTGCAGCGTCGTGCCCTTGATCGAAAAGCTCCCGACCTCGTTGATGTCGTAGAAATCCAGATAATCGAACCCGTAGCCGTAGGTGCCGCTTGCGGGAATCAGGGGATTATCGAGCGTGACGCCCGACAGCGTTACCGTAAGCTCGCCCATAGAATCTCCTCCCGGTCGAACACGGGACCGTCCTTGCAGATGCGGCGCATCCCGCTTTTCATTTCGACGGCACAGCCCATGCACGCGCCGAAGCCGCAGCCCATCCGCGCTTCGAGCGAATACTGCCCGCTGCTTTTGAGCACCTTGTCCGCCGCCTGCAGCATCGGCAGCGGCCCGCATGCGCAAAACGGCATGGCGTCGAGGTGATGTCGCTGCACAAGCAAGACGGCATTTTCGCCCTCGCTGTCATAACCGTAATAGGCGCGCACCGGCAGCGAACGCAGCTCATCCCAGAACAGCGCTTCCTTCGGCGTTTTAAAGCCGAACACGACGGTGACATGCACGCCGTTTGCAGCTGCCGTCCGGATCAGTCCCAGCAGCGGCGCACAGCCGATGCCGCCGCCGAGCACCAACAGCTCACTGCCCGGTTTGGGAATCGTGAACCCGTTGCCGAGCGGCAGCAGCGCCGAAAGCGTTTCGCCCTTGTAATCGCGCAGCAGCCGCGTGCCCTTGCCCACGGCGCGGTAAACGATGCGCAATTCATCCCCGTTCGTCTCGCAGATCGACAGCGGGCGGCGCAGCGGCACGCCGGGAATCGAAAGATTCAAAAACCGGCCGGGCTGCACCGAAACGGGTACGTCGGGGCGCAGCCGCAGCGAATAGGTATCGGGCGCGATTTCGTCGTGCCCGAGGATTGTGCAAATGGATTCGACCGCCATGGTTATGCGCGGTACACGGTTTCGTCGAGCGCGTTTTCGCTCTTGGCCACCGCCATGGCGCACGCGCTGTCGCCGACGACGTTCAGCGCGGTGACAAGCATTTCAATCGGGCGGTTGATCGCGAGGATCAGGCTGTACGCCATCAGCGCCAGTTCGCTGTCGAGGCCGACGCCGGACAGGATCGTGAACAGGATGACCGCGCCCGCGCCCGGAGCGGCGGGGGTGCCGACCGAAGCGATGATCGCCAGGACGCCGATCAGAAGCAGCGTCGGGAAGCTGAGCTCATAGCCCGCGCAGCCCGCAATGAAGATCGTTGCAATGACCTGCATGATCGCGGTGCCGTCCATGTTGACGGTCATGCCGAGCGGCAGGACGAACGAAGCGATTTCCTCATGCACGCCGAGCTCCTCAACGGTGGTTTTCAGGTTCAGCGGCAGCGTGGCGGCGCTCGAGGAGGTCGAGAAGCCGAACAGCGCGACCTTGCCGATCTTTCTGACAAACGGCAGCGGGTTAAGGCCCGTGAAGATTTTTACGACGAGCGCATAGCCGACGAACAGGACGAGCAGCAGCAGCGCCACAGTCAGCAGCACATACGCGATGGCGGGACGCAGGTGCGACACGCCGTAGGCCGCGCAGGTGCGGGTGATCAGGCAGAAGATCGCAATCGGGCCGAAGTGATCGACGACAAAGCCGAGCACCTTGTTGATGATTTCGCTGATCTCCTCGCAGAGCTTCGGTAGAACCGTGATTTTTTCCTTCAGCGCATTCACCGCGAGGCCGACCGCAACGGCGGTCACGACGATCGCGAGCACGCCCCCGTTATTGGACAGCGCGGAAACGAGGTTGTTCGGTACGGCGTTGAGGATGATCAACAGCGGGTTGCTGCCGGTGTTGCCCGCGCTGCCCGCCATATCGAGCGCCGTGTTGCGGAACGCGCCGAGGTTGAACGCCACCATGCCGACGATTGCCGCAAGGACGATCGAAACGACGGTCGTGAGTAAAAACATACCGATGGTCTTGGACGAGATGCGGCCGAGCTTTCTCGAATCGGAGATCCGAAGCATAGCCAGCACAATGCTCGTGAACACCATCGGTACGATAACCAGCTGCAGCGCCTTGACAAAGAGCTGCCCAATCAGGTAGAACAGGCCGATCGCCTTTTCATTGCCCGCCGCGGAAATATCCGCAAACAACAGATTGTTGATCGTGTTCCATGCCGCCGTGTTGCCCGCTGCGGTCAGCGATTCGCGCAATGCGATCACGCCGAGTCCGCACACCACCGCCGCGACCATCGCGATCAGCATCTTCACCGTCAGCTTTCTTGCCCCTTGCTTTTGCATCTGTTTAACCTCCCGATATAATAGCAGCCTTCACAGCGCCGGAGCACCGTGAAGGCAGGATAAACAGACATGGCTCGCGCGCAGCTTTGCGCCGAATCCCGTTATGATCGCCTTCACAGCATCCCGTACTGTATTAAAGTCGCTTTTCGAAATGATTATAAAGACAGATTCCGCGTCTGTCAAGCGAAAATCAAGACTTTGCCGTTTACTTTACGGGATTCTTGCGTGCGGTTTACAAACGTAGAAATAAAGAATCCGCCCGCAAAGCGGACGGATCAAAACGAAAGGGCTCAGCCGTTAAGTCCCTGTACGACGCCGGCGATGAACGAAATCACATACAGCACCGTCACGACGATCGAGACGATCAGACCGATCTTCTGCAGAATGTTCGCCGCCTTCACCATGCCGCCGGTTGCGCCTGCCGCTGTGGCCTTTTTATTCTTGCCGCCCGCGATCAGCGAAAAGATCAGACCGAGAATACCGGAGCCGGAAAAAGCTGTGCCGAGAATGCTGAAAATTAAACCGCTTTTTGCAAGACCCTGCTGTTCCGCAGTATTTTGAACCTGTTCCATACTATACCTCCTATGGTTTGTTCGTTATAACATTATAACATATTGATATAACGCCTGTCAATAACTGCGGCGCAAAAGACGGCTGCCTGCTCAGAATTGCTTGGTGATCGTCATATTGACCGAGCCGGCCAGCACGCCGATTTTGATTTCGTCGGCAAGGCGTTTCAAAATGGACTGGTCAAAGCCGTCCCATTGCCGTTCATGCGGAAGGCCCTCCATCGGGCTTCCATGAAAATCGAATCCGATGCCGTCGGCTTCGGTGCGCAGCGCGACCTCGAACGCGTTCACGAGCAAGCCGATAAAGCTGTGCGCCGCCTCGTTTTTGCCGGAGCTCGACGCGCTGATCAGCTGATACCGCTTGATCGCGTCCATCTTGGTCTTGGCCGAAAGGTGCAGAGTAACGCGGTGATCCTCCGCTTCCGCCCAATACTGCGCCGAGAACGTCCCCGTAATGCTGCGCACCATGCTCATCAGCTCCTCGGCCAGCAGCCGCAGATGCAGCTGATCCTTGGGCGAAAGAGCGAGGCAGCAGCCGAGCTGCTCCGTGCTTTTCAGAACCTCGGCAAGGCCTGTGCCTTGGTTGTCTACCGCAATGCTGTCGGTTTTCATGCGTCCGCCTCCGGTGCGAACCGCTTGAAAAGCACCATCTCGACGGCGTTGCCGTTGATGGAAATACGGATCTCGTCGGCGAGTCGCGCCACGATGGACTTTTCAAGCTCGTCCCATGCGTCCGCGGCTTCTTCGCCGTTGGCCGCGATGGTTTCCTTATAGTTTTGCAGCGACCAGCTGCCGATAGCCGTGTGCAGTCCGACGCCGACCGGCGCGTCGAACGCGCCCGAATCCGTATGCACAAAGCCGTAGTCATACACGCTCGGCTCATGCGCAAAGACCGGCTCGGACATCTGTGTGACAAGATCCCACAGCTTGCCCATAAAGCCCTTGGCGGCTTCGTTTTTTCCGCTCGTCGAGGCCTTCAAAAGCGCCTCGCGCTTATCTGCGTCCATCCGCGTCAGCGTGGAAAGATGCAGCTCGAAGTCCTTGCCTTTGGACTCGATCCAAAAGTCCGCCTTCGCTTCGCCGACGATGGAGCGCAGCATGCCGGTCATTTCCTCGGCCAGCAGCTGCAGCCGCATGGCTTGCTTCTTTGTCAGATCCCGATATCGGGCAACTGCCTCGGTTTGCCGCAGCGCCTGCGCAAAGCTCTCCTCGCTGCCGTCGATCAAAATAACATCCGTTTTCATGATGGATTCTCCCGTCTGCCCGTGCAAGATACGGTTTTGCACAAGCTGTATTACAGGCAGTATAGCAAAATTCGCCGGGTTTTTCAATACCGCGGCGCAAAACAACGCATAACGGCGGAAAAACGGGCAGCGCATTTTCGAAAATTCGGTAGTGACTTTTGGCGCGGGATATTGTATGCTGAAAGATAGATGGGCGGCGCAGCTGCCGAGAAGGAGAAACGGTATGCCTAACATGGTATTTGATACGGTGCCGAGCAGCGACGAGGCGCTGCAGGAATTTGTGGATTCGGTCGAAAGCCTCGGTCTCAAGCAATGGCTGATCGGGATCGGCCTCTTTTTACTGCTGCTGATCGTGACGCATTTTCTCATGCGCCTCTTTACCAAGCGGCTCGATAAGTCCGAGCGCATCAGCAAGTCGCTGCATACCGTGCTTGTCACGGTGGTGCGGTTCGCGCTGATTTTGGCAAGCATTCTGATCGCAAGCAACGCCGTCGGCATTTCCCTGTCGGGCGTGCTCGTTCTGTTCGGCGTGTTCGGCGCGGCGGTCACGCTCGCGGCGCAGGGCATCCTCAGCAACATTGCGGGCTGCATCATTCTGCTGTCCGGCCGGATGTTCGAGGTGGACGACTATATCGAAACGCCGTCCGGCTCCGGCACGGTCAAGGAGATCAACCTTCTGAACACAAAGCTGCTGAGCTACGAGGGCGCGACGATCTATATTCCGAATTCCGTTCTCTACACCGAGCCGGTCACGAACCAGTCCGCATATAAAAAGCGCCGCGCGAACATCACTTTCCGCATCTCGAATGCCTACGGTCCAGACGCCGTGCGCGAGGCCGCGATGGAGGCCACGACAAAGATACCTTACATCCTCGACGATCCCGCGCCGCTGCTTGTCGTGTCCGGCTACTCCGCGGGCCACGTCAACTATACGCTGCTGTCGTGGGCAACTGCGGACAACTATTGGCCGATGCGCAACGGCCTGACCGAGCAGCTGTACGCTTCGTTCAAGGAGCACGGCATTGCGATGACGAACGAGAACTTTTCAATTGTCGTGCAGGATGCGTAAATTGCATGGATAACGAACAGCACCGAAGCGATTCGGTGCTGTGTTTTCGCTATAAGAGAAATCTTCTGCAGAACTCAGCAGCGGTAATAATCTTAATCGAATCGTATTGCTTCAAAACAAGCAAGTCTTTATCGCCGCTCACAATGTAGAGTGACTGGGAATCGACAGCACATTCCAAGAACATATCATCCGCCGGATCGCGTGAGGCATGAATCTCGGAGGTCGTTTCAATCATACGGAGCTTTTGGATGAACGGAGAAAGAACGGATGGCGACAATCGCCCTTGCTTTCGCATGATCATCTCTTCCACGACCCGTTGATACTCTTCTACAATCTCTGCCGATGCAAATGCCGTTACGCTGCGACTTGCAACAGCTTCCAAGACGAATCGCGGTGCGCCACCGAAAAAAGTTCCGGAAATAACGACATTGGTATCAATCACAATGTTCATTTCTGCTTTTTCTCCCGCACCGAACGGATGACATCTTCCACATCGTCCTCCGTATAGCCGACGGATGCCGCCCAAGCCTGCGCTTCGTCCAGCTTTGCTTTGAAATCATCTTCATCCGGAAGATGGAGTACCTTCAGCATGATAAAATCGTCTGAGGTGTAGGCGGCAAGATGGGAGCCGGGTTCGATGGAAAGGCTTTTCCGCATGGAAGCCGGAAGAACCACTTGCCCCTTGGAGGACACAGTCAGTACATCAATAGCCATCGCATAGACCTCCTTCGTAAGAATTTCTTACTTATAGTATATGCAAACGAAGACGAAAATGCAAGCAGAATCTGAAAAATGCGGGGAAATTTACGGCGCCGGGGTGCCATAGACGGCGTGATAGGGGTTGTCCGGGTGCGGGTCGGTCGGGTCCCAGCCGTAGCCGTTCTTGTCGGTGTACGGCTCCTCCCAGATCACGGCAGGCGGCTTTTCGGGCGTCGGGCCGACGGCCTTGGTGACGAGCACGGTTACGGAACGGTTTTCGGTCAGCTCATAGATCCACTTTGCGTCGCGCACGGTCATACGAACACAGCCGTCGGAGGCGACGGTGCCTAACTTTTCGTATTTTTTCATGTTCGTCATGCGGTGGCCGAGCTCGCTGTCGCGTCCGGCGTCGGCACTGATCGGAACCGAATGAAACAGGTGATGCGGTCGGAACCGGCACGCATAGAGCCCGTAGCACGGTGTTTCTTCGGTGCCGAGCAGCTTATAGGCATAGCGGTCATAGATCGCAAATTCCCCGGTCGGGGTATCGTGCTTGGCACGCCCGGACGAGCAGATCATCACGCGCTCCTGAATCCATTCGCCGTCCTCCGAGCGAAACGCGACGACGCTCTGCGACGGCAAAAACACCGCAAGCATCCATTTGTCGTTTTCGGCAGGCGCTTTATCGGGCGTATACATCGGCAGCATACAGGCGCGAGTCAGCGCCTCGGCGCCCGGCACGACCGTGCCGCTTTCGTCGCAGGGGTAATAGGCCGGGTCGGCGTCGCCGAAGCGACCGTAGATCACGTAAGCGCCGGTTGCGATCTCACGCAGCATCGACGTTTTCGGGCCGCGCTCATAGCCTTTGCGCGGGCGCAGCTCGGATCGCAGCGTCATCGCCGTAAACGGCGGAGGCGTGGGCGTCGGTTCGGGGGTCGGCGTGGGAACGGGCGTCGGGGTGGGAACCGGCGACGGGGAAGGGGTCGGCGTCGGGGTCGGCGGCACGGCGGTCAGCTCGACTACGACGGCGGGCAGCGCGGTGGCGACAACGTCGATCTTCGGTTCCGTCACGGCAATGGACGGCGTTTCGGTCGGCGTCACGACCTTGATCGCGGGCGCAGGCGCCGCACAGCCGCACAGCAGCATAAGAATGAAAATGAGCATTATAAAGCGTTTCATATCGAAAACCTCACAGCAGAGGATGGGAATATTTTCCTTCCTAATACAGCATAGCATGGCGGCAGGGGGCAGGCAAGGAAACTTTTTGTGACAAGCCATGCATGCAATTCCGCGCTGTTTGCGTTGACTAACCCATACATACAAACTATGATGCTGTTGAAGAACAGAAACTTCTGACGGAAGGATATTTGCACAGATGCGATTGAAGGAATTGAAGATCGGACAAAGCGCGCGGATCACCGAGGTCGGCGGCGAAGGGGCGCTCCGACAGCATTTTTTGGATATGGGCATGATCCCGGGAACCGAGGTCACGCTGATCAAGTTCGCCCCGATGGGCGACCCGATGGAGCTGATGCTCCACGGCTATGAGCTGACGCTGCGCCTTGCCGACGCGGAAAAGATCGGCATAGAGCCTTGCAAAGCAAAGCCGAAGCCGGGCAAGACGGCGCATACGCCGCATGTGAGCTTTCACCCCGGCCTCGGCGAGGGCGGCAAGTTCCATCCCAAGGGCAGCGGCGATCCGCTGCCGGAGGGGACGACGCTGACGTTTGCCCTGGTCGGCAACCAGAACAGCGGTAAAACGACGCTGTTCAATCAGCTGACCGGCGCGAACCAGCACGTCGGCAATTTCCCCGGCGTCACGGTGGATCGCAAGGACGGGCAGATCAAGGGCCATCCGAACACGCTTGTGACCGACCTGCCCGGCATCTACTCGATGTCGCCGTATTCGCCGGAGGAAATCGTTTCCAGAAACTTTGTGCTCAAGGAGAAGCCGACCGCGATCATCAATATCGTGGACGCAACGAACATCGAGCGCAACCTGTACCTCACGATGCAGCTGCTGGAAATGAACGTTCCGATGGTCGTGGCGCTGAACATGATGGACGAGGTCACCAGTAACGGCGGCAGCGTGGATATCAACGCCATGGAAAAGCTGCTCGGCGTGCCGGTGGTGGCCATTTCGGCAGCGAAGAACCAGGGCGTGCATGAGCTGATCGACCATGCGCTGCATATCGCAAAATATCAGGAGCGTCCGTTACGGCAGGACTTTTGCGACGAAACGCAGAACGGCGGCGCGGTGCACCGCTGCCTGCACGGCATCGCGCACCTCGTTGAGGATCACGCGAAGGCGGCGGGGCTGCCCGTGCGGTTTGCGGTAAGCAAGCTGATCGAGGGCGACGCCTTGATCGAACAGCAGTTGGCACTTGATCCGAATGAAACCGAAATGACCGAGCACATCATCCTGCAAATGGAGAAGGAGCGCGGGCTCGACCGCAGCGCGGCGATTGCGGACATGCGCTTTGCGTTCATCGCCAAGGTGGCCGAAGCGGCGGTGCGAAAGCCGCAGCAGAGCAAGGAACGCCTGCGGAGCGAACGCATCGACCGGATCCTGACCGGAAAATACACGGCGATCCCGGCGTTCATTCTGATCATGGGGCTGATCTTCTTCCTGTCCTTCAATGTGATCGGCGCGTTTTTGCAGGATCTTTTGGATCAGGGGATCACGGCGCTGTCGGGCGTCGTCGATACGGCGCTGACGAACGCGGGCGTCAACGCGGCGCTGCACAGCCTGATCACGAACGGCCTGTTCACCGGCGTCGGCAGCGTATTGAGCTTTTTGCCGATCATTGTGACGATGTTCTTTTTCCTGTCGATTCTGGAGGACAGCGGCTATATCGCGCGCGTCGCGTTCGTGATGGACAAGCTGCTGCGAAAGATCGGCCTTTCCGGGCGCAGCATTGTGCCGATGCTGATCGGCTTCGGCTGCACGGTGCCGGCGGTGATGGCAACGCGGACGCTCCCGAGCGAGCGCGACCGCCGCATGACGATCCTTCTGACGCCGTTTATGAGCTGCTCGGCCAAGGTGCCGATCTATGGCTTCTTTGTCGCCGCGTTCTTCCCGCAGTACGGCTGGCTGATCATGGTCGGGCTGTATGTGCTCGGGATTCTGCTCGGCATCCTTGCGGCGTTTCTGTATAAGGGTACGCTGTTTCGCGGCGAGGCCGTGCCGTTTGTCATGGAGTTGCCGAACTACCGTCTGCCCGGCATGAAGAACGTCGTGCGGCTGCTGTGGGAAAAGGCAAAGGACTTTTTGCAGCGCGCGTTTTCGGTGATTCTGATTGCCACGATCGTGGTGTGGTTCCTGCAGAGCTTCGATCTGCGGTTCAATATGGTCGCCGATCAGCACGACAGCATTCTGGCGCTCGTGTCCGGCTGGCTCGTGCCGGTCATGCGCCCCTTGGGTCTTGGCGACTGGCGCATCTGCACGTCGCTGATCACCGGCTTTATCGCCAAGGAAAGCGTTGTCGCCACGATGGAAATTCTGTTCGGCAGCGGCATCGACGCTGCGCTGACCTCGCTTTCCGCCGCGTGCTTGCTGATCTTCTCGCTGCTGTATACGCCGTGCGTCGCCGCGATCACCTCGATCCGCCGCGAAATGGGCGTGAAGTGGGCTGTCGGGATCGTCGTGTGGCAATGCGTCGTCGCATGGGTCGTCACGTCGGTCGTCCACCTTGTCGGGATGCTGCTGTGAGGTAGAGTATGAATTCTGTTGATCTTGTATTGATCGTGCTCCTTGCCGCGCTCGTCGGCACAGCCATCTTCCTGTCGGTGCGCCGGAAAAAGAAAGGCGGCTGCGGATGCGGCTGCGAAGGGTGTACCGGGTGTGACAGAAAAAATAAATAACGGAAAACCGTTTCCCGAAGGGTCTATGCCTTTCGGGATTTTTTGCGACCGTTTTTCCTTTCGCGGCTCTTATAAAGTGCAAGGGCCTTGCGGAAAGGAAATGAGATGAAACCTGTATGTATCTTGCGGCGGGCGGCGATCGGACTGCTGTGCCTGCTGCTCATGGCGTGCGTGCCGACGCCGGAGGAACCGATCATCGTCGGAAAAACACGGAAACAATGCTTGCCGCGGCGCAGACCGAGACGAAGGATGAAACGCCGCTTGCCGAGCGGCTCGGCGCGCCCGCGCAGTACCGGACGGAGCTTGTCAGCAAGGGCGGGCGGCTGTCCGTGTCGGTGGACGCGGATGTGGTCGTACCGGATGCGGCGCTGCCGATTTTGCGGGTCAGCCTGCGGGAATTTACCGTGGAGGAGGCGCAGCGGTTCGCATCGGTGCTGCTCGGCCCCGACCCGTTCTTTTGGGACGGCGTGCCGGATAAGGCATACTGGCGCGAAAGGATCGACAGGCTGATCGACGATATCGCGCATTGGGACGAGGGCGGCATGAACGCCTATAACGACCTCGACACCGTGGACGAGGCGAGGGAGCGTCTTGCCGAATGGAACCGGGAGATGGCAAAAGCGCCGGATGAACCGACGCGCATTGAGCCGGACTGGACGCTGCAGCCGACCCGCGCGTGGAACAGCGAAGGCGAGATCAAAACGACGGATACGTACTTATCGTTCAATGTACTCGACCCGTCCGGGTCGTGGGCGACGTTTTCGATATGGAACAGCCTCGACTTAGGGGGAACGGCAAGTCTTGCCTATGTGCGCGACTATATGCACAGCAACCCGAACTTTTTGGATGAGGTCATCGACGCGGCGCAATACCTTTCCGTCACGCAGGAGGAGGCCGAAGCGCAGGCGGCGGCGCTGCTCGAAAAGCTCGGCATGGACGACTTTGCGCTCGCGATAAGCTACGGGGCGAACGCGTTCTACAACGATCCCGGCGATCTGACACCGGTATGGACTTGTGTGTTTACGCGCACGGTGCGCGGCGACCCGATGAACTTTGCCAATGCGGAATCTGCCGGGGCCTATATGATGGCGCTCGAGCAGGAAAGCGTCTATGTGATGATCGACGACGGCGGCGTGTTCGCTTTCCGCTATGACAGCCCGCTTGAGCTGCTCGAAGCCGTGACCGAAAGCGCGGCGCTGCTGCCGTTTGACAAGGTGCAGGCGCAGTTTGAACGGATGGTGCTGCTGAAAAACAACACCGTCGATACCGAGCCGTCCCCGTCGCGCAGCGACCGGTACGTAATCGGGTCGGTGCGGCTCGGGCTTGTCGCGGTGCGCGAGCAGGATAAGGACACGGCCCTGCTCGTCCCGGCATGGGATTTCCTCGGGCACAGCGAGCATACCGGGCAGCTTGATGCGAACACGCCGTATACATGGGTAGAGGCGAAAAACGAGTGCCGTTCGTTTCTTACGGTCAACGCCGTGGACGGGAGCATCATCGACCGCGCGGCGGGGTATTGAGGAAATGTTCATACTTTTACCGCAATTCGGTGACATCTGCCTTGTATAATCAAAGCCGAGAAGGGAGGGAGCCACATGGAGGACGTAAACGCGTATTTCAATCTGGTCTACGACGCGACGTTTTCGGAGCTTGCGAAGGTCTGCGTGCTGAAGGCAAAGCGCGTGCAGGACGTGGATGATCTGCTGCAAAACACCTATGAGCGATTCTATAAGCATATCCGCCGCCACGGAACGGACGCGGTGAACGATCCGAAATCGTATCTGTACACGATTTTGTACAAGGAGCTTGCAAAATACTACCGCTTCCATGCGCGCTTTAAGACAGAGCCCTTGGACGAAACGGTCGTTCCGCTGGCAGGGGACGAAGCGCCGGAAAGCGAATCGCTCGACCGGCTGACCGCGGACGAGATATGGCAAATCGTGGAGCGGGAGCCGCAGCTTTCCCAAAAGGTTTTTATTCTCTATTATGAATATGATATGCGCGTAGCCGAGATCGCGCAGGCAACGGGCTTGACGGAATCGGCGGTCAAAAACCGCCTGCTGCACACACGCAACCGTATTCGGACAGCCATGCAAAAGGAGGGAACGGCATGAGCACGCAGGAAAAAGAAACGTTTCGCCGTGCGATTGAGGCGAACGCAATCCATAAAGAAGCGATTCGGGCGCGGATCATCAAGCCCGAACGGGAACGCATAGCGATTCGCTTTCCGAAAAGGACGGTATGGATCGCGGCTTTGGCGACGGTACTGCTGCTTGCGGCAACGGCGGGCGCGGCGGGCGTGTGGCTTACGCGGGAGAATTTCAGTATCGACCGGTATCTGCTGCAATCCGACGTCGAGCGCCGGGAAAACCGCGTCGAGGACATTGAAACCATGATCGCCGGCGCGAACGTGACCGATCTCGGCTATACGGTGACGCTGCAAAGCAATCTGCCCAACGCCGAAAGGCTGCAGGAAAACCGCACGGCGGCGGGACAGAAGCCGTTCGACGCCGCGGAATGGGCGTGGCTTATGGACGTTCGTCCCGAAACCGTCGATGTGATCGCAAGCGGGCGGCGGCTCGTCGTGCAGACGCGGCTGTATACCCCCAAAGCGGCGGCATTCTCACCCGCGCCGCAAGCCTTTTGGCTCGAAGCCATGGCCGACGACGGGGCGATTCTGCCGGAGGGCGGCGTTGCGCCGCGCCTGCTTTTCTGCAGCGGCTGGGGCGTGAATCCGATGGCCTCGACCGACGCCTATGCGCTTGCGATGGCGGAGTACATTTTGGAGGAGCCGCTGCCCGAAAGCGGCACGGTCACGATCACGCAGCGATTCTATATTCTCGATGCGAATGTGGACGACATGAGCCCGAGCGGCGCGGTCGCGCGGATCGAGCACGCGTTTTCGGTCAATGCCGAGGCGCTGTCGGACGTTGCCGAGCCGCAAACGCAGACGCTTGCCCTGTCCGGCAAGGCTATGCTGACCGTGCGGGAGGACGGGCGCATGAGCAATCGCACCGTCGATCTGACCGGCGTGACGCTGACCGCCGAAACGCAGTTCCGCAGGACCGGTCTGTATGTGCGCTTCACGATCAAGGATTCCGGCACGCTTTCCGAGATCGAGCAGAGCGCGCTGCTGCACAGCGCCGCAATACATGAGCGCGGCGCCGAGGACGACGGGCTGCTGCTGTCCTACACGCAAGACGGCGCCGCCTATTACGCCCCGCCCGCGTGGAACGAGCCGGGCGACAGAGCGACGTTTGCGCTGCCCGTGTTTCCGTCGGACTATGCGGCGCTCGGCAGAATAACGCTGTCGCTGTCGGTTGGGCATATTGCGTCGGTGCATGGTGAACCGGCAGGAGAAGGCCGGTTCCAAGCTGACGCTGACGGCATCGGCGAAATCACCGTCGCGCAGACGCCGCTTGCGGCGTGGACGCTGCCGCTGCCGAAGACATGATAGGGACAACAAAAGACCCTCGCCGTTCTTGGGCGAGGGTCTTTGCAATATTGTGCTTACAGGTTCTTCAAAAGCCCGGTGGCGTCGTTGAACTCGTCGATCAGCTTGTCGATCTCGTCCATCTGGTTGTGGACGTTCTTCCAATAGTCCGGATCGTACCATTGTGCGTTGAGCTCCTCGACGGTCTTGCCCTGCTGCTCGACCCACGTATAATACTTGAGGTTGTGGATACGCTTGCGGGTGACGTAGGTGAGCTCCTCCATGCTGTCGGTGCGAAGCCCCTTGAGGTGCTCGGCATAGTCCGCCGCGGCCTTGACAAAATCGTATGCGCCGTCGGCCGCCTCAAGCTCGCGGATGCGGCTCTGGTACATGACGGACGAGTCGGTGCCGACGGTGGCGAGAATATCGTTCTCGGTCAGCTCGTAATACTTCGCCATCTTGATGCAGCACAGCAGGTTCGCAATGCCCGAAATGCCGAGCAGCGGGAGCTTTTCGACAAAGTCCGCCGGAACGCCGACGACCTCCCTGAGGTAACGCTGGCCTTCGGGGTCGTTGAACAGGCGCAGCAGCTTCTGGCTGTCCTCATCGTCGATGGCAATGACCATATCGGTGTTCTTGACATTGTGGATCCACGGCACATGCTTGTCGCCGATGCCCTCGATGCGGTGACCGCCGAAGCCGTTGTTCAGCAGCGTCGGGCATTGCAGCGCCTCACCGACGGCCAGCTTGCTGCCGGGGTACTGCTCCTTGAGGTAATCGCCCGCGCTCATCGTGCCGGCCGAACCGGAGGTGAACGCCGCGCCCGCAAAGCGGCCCTTGTCGCCCTTGATCTTTTCGATGACCTCCGCAATCGCGTGGCCGGTGACCTGATAGTGCCACAGCGGGTTGCCCATTTCCTCGAACTGGTTGAAGATCATCACGTCGGGACGCTGACGCAGACGGTGCGTCTCGTCAAAGATTTCCTTGACGTTCGATTCGCAGCCGGGGGTGGCGATGATTTCGCCCGCGACGGTCTTGAGCCATTCGAAACGCTCGGCGCTCATTTCCTCGGGCAGGATCGCAATGCTGTTGCAGGAGAGCAGCGCGCTGTTGTAGGCGCCGCCGCGGCAGTAATTGCCGGTGGACGGCCAAACGGCCTTGTGATACGTCGGGTCGAACTGACCGGTCACAAGACGCGGCACAAGGCAGCCGAACGACGCGCCGACCTTGTGGCAGCCGGTGGGGAACCACTTGCCGACAAGGATCACGATGCGCGCCTTCACACCCGAAAGCTCGCGCGGGACCTCGATGTAGTTGACCTCGCCGAATTTGCCGTCGCCGCCCTTTTCCACGGGGTTGTTCTTCCACGTGATGCGGAACAGGTTCAGCGGGTTCACGTCCCAAAGCCCGACGGCGGGCAGCTTGTCCACGATCGCCTGCGGGATCGTTTCGGGGTGCTGCATCTGCTTGAAGGTCGGGATAATGATGTTTTTCTCACGCGCGCGGGCAATGGAACGCGCTAAATTTTCACGGTTCATGGTAAGATCAATCATTGTGCGGTCTCCCTTATAAAATATGTTCGGACGGCGCCCTGCGCCGATATCCGCCACCCTCATGTTACACCCGTTCGCGGCATTTGTAAACCCATTTT
>CAMHJE010000037.1:0-18360 GCA_946185305.1 uncultured Clostridia bacterium
GACCCGATGACTTCACTGAACCCGATCCGCACGATCGGCTCGCAGATCACCGAAGTCATTGAAAAGCATCAGCACGTTTCCCGTGCGGAGGCCAAGCATCAGGCCATCGAGATGATGGAGCGCGTCGGCATTCCGAATGCGGCGAACCGGTTCGACGAGTATCCGTTCCAGTATTCGGGCGGCATGCGGCAGCGTATTGTTATCGCAATCGCGCTGTCCTGCCAGCCGGAAATTTTGATCTGCGATGAGCCGACCACCGCGCTTGACGTAACGATTCAGGCGCAGATCATCGGCTTGATCCGTGATTTGCAGCGCGAGCTGAAGTTCACGACGATCTATATCACGCACGACCTCGGCGTCGTTGCCAACGTAGCGGACCGCGTCGGCGTCATGTATGCTGGGCAGATCATCGAATACGGCAACATCGAGGAAGTGTTCTTCGATCCGCGCCATCCGTATACGTGGGCGCTGCTGTCCAGCCTGCCGCAGCTCGGCGTGAAGGGACAGGATTTGTACTACATCACGGGTACGCCGCCTTCGCTGTATAATACGATCAAGGGTGATGCATTTGCGCCGCGCAATCCGCACGCCTTAAAGATCGACTTTGAGCAGGAGCCGCCGTTCTTCAAGGTCAGCGATACGCACTATGCCAAAACGTGGCTGCTCGACCCGCGGGCACCGAAGCTTGAAAAGCCGGAGGTCATTCAGAATCTGCATGAGAAGATCAAGAAGATGACCGATAAGGGAGGTACGTTCCATGTCGAATGAAACTGCTAACAAAGAGGTCATCCTCTCCGTCAAAAACGTGGAGATTTCCTTTGATACGGGCAACCGCAAGCATCCGTTTGTGGCGGTGAAGGATGCGAATTTCGATATCTACAGGGGCGAAACGTTTGCCCTGGTCGGCGAGTCAGGCTCCGGCAAAACCACGCTCGGCCGCGCGATCATGCGCATCAATCCGCTCAGCAAGGGCGAGATTCTGTTTGAGGGCAAGCGCATTTCCGGCAAGATTTCCCGCGAGGAGGATCGGAATGTCGTCCGCAATATCCAGATGATCTTTCAGGATCCCGCTGCGTCGTTGAACGAGCGTGCCACGATTGAATACTGCGTTTCCGAGGGGCTTTACAACTTCCATCTGTATAAGGATGAAGCGGAGCGTATCGCCAAGGTCGATGCGGCGCTGAGGGACGTGGGCTTGCTGCCGGAGCATAAATCGCGCTATCCGCACGAGTTTTCCGGCGGACAGCGGCAGAGAGTCGGCATTGCGCGCGCGATGATCATGGACCCGAAGTTCATTGTCGCGGACGAACCGATCTCGGCGCTCGACGTGTCGATCCGTGCGCAGGTGCTGAATCTGATGAACAAGCTGAAGGCCGAAAAGAACCTGACGTATCTGTTCATTGCGCATGACCTGTCCGTCGTTCGGTTCATTGCGGATCGTATCGCGGTCATTCACCTCGGCGAGATCGTGGAGATCGCGGATTCCGAAACGCTGTTCAAGTATCCGCTGCATCCGTACACGATTTCCCTGCTTTCGGCGGTCCCGATGCCCGACCCGGTTG
The DNA here is from genome assembly GCA_946185305.1 of uncultured Clostridia bacterium. Classification (GTDB taxonomy): domain Bacteria; phylum Bacillota; class Clostridia; order Christensenellales; family CAG-138; genus UBA3792. The sequence continues at coordinate 1,563 of CAMHJE010000037.1, forward strand.
TAGAACGGTACAGACGCGCTATTGTGTACGATCCGTCCAAGCTTGATCAGTCCGGCGCAGAACGGAAAATGCACGAAATAAGACCGGGCCACTTCGTCTTTGCTACGAGCAATGAACTGGTCCGGTATGAAGATAAGCTTTCTGCTTTGGAAAGAGAGAATGCTTAAAGGATGCCGTAGGCGATCACGGCTGCGGCGAGCAGATAGATGATACCCAGAAAGAGAGGATAGTTAAACGCTTCCTCTCTTTTTTGTGCTCTGTCTTCGAGATAGGTCGCAAAGCTTTCCATCACGCCCTTATGCGTGCCGCGTTTCATGACAAACTGTGTGATATCGAAATCTCCATGCAGGTAAAGCGCATAAAAGATGCCGAGAATCAGCAGCAGCAGCGCAATGATCGTCATGGCGTCCGAAAAGATCTGTAAGCGATTATATTCGGAAATCCATGCCTTGACCGCAGGGTAGGCGAGTGTGATCATTATGTGGATCAGCAGCGGCCGCAGGCGGATGTTTTTGAAGCATTTCAGCATCGGTGGGTTTCTCCATTCAATTCTTTTTATTATTATGGCGCATTGCGGTGCCAAAAGCAAGGCGAAATTTTCACCTGTCCGAAGGGCGAGGCTCTGTCCGCACTCGGAACACAATATTCTGTCCGGCACACACAAACAACCCGTCCCGTTTTTATCGCCGGAATATGCAAGGTGTTGGTAAAGTCCACGAAAAAAGATGAAAAAAGAATAAAAAACCGATGCATGAAGGGATTATACATTTGACAACCGATGGTTGAACTGCTATAATATCGACAAGGTATTTCATATACTGTTCATAAATATACTCCGATATTCTGCGTAGCATGCAAAAAAGTTTATCCAGTTTCTCAAGTGTCTTGAGAAGAATCAAAATAGGAGGAAACAACATGAAAAAGACGTTAGCAATGCTTCTGGCGCTTGTTATGGTTCTGAGCCTGGTTGTTGCCTGCGCTGGCAATACGACCCCCGCTCCGACCGCGACGGCGACGGACGCACCGAAGGCAGATGCGCCTGCGGCTGCGGCGACCGAAGCCCCCAAGGCGGAAGAGCCCGCTGCCGAGCCCACTGCAGAGCCCGAACCCGAGATTCCGTGGGACGGCGCTTACATGGACAGAGACGACTTCAAGGCCTACACCAAGCATGACCTCGAAACCGTCGTTGCGGCGATTGAGGATCAGCTCGATGACGCGACCTATACAGCTGTGAAGGCTGCCAAGGAAGCGGGCGACGCTGCGATCGACGCTGCCAACACGCTCGCGGAAGTCCGCGGTGCGCACGACGATGCGTTCAAGGCCATCGTGGAAGCGATCCCTGTTGCGGACGGTATCTATTCCTTCAAGAAGGAAAACAATACCGAGCGCGGCAACATCCTCGGCATCCTCGAGCAGTTCGCGGTTGCGAAGGGCATCACCGGTATCTCCCTGTTTGAGAACGGCGGCTACGTGATGTACAACCCGCGTATCACGCTCGGCACCGAGAACTACATCGTCGGTTATGGCTTCGGCATTCTGCCGGAGGGCAATATCACCGCTGATCTCGATTACGAAGCGAACGAAGCGTGGAAGCGTTACTATCACACCTCTGAAGCTTCCGACCCCGGCACGCTCAACTATCTGAACGACCAGGGCTCTCAGGTCGGTGATCTGTACGGCTACATTGCCGCTTCCTACGTCACCAACTTCATGAACGAGACCAAGGACGGCTATGACTGGGTACCCGAGCTGGCCAAAACGAAGCCCATCGCGATGAACGATGACGACGGCGACGGCATGGCGACCCAGTGGCGCTACGAAGTCCGCACCGGCGCAGACGGTCTGAAGTACAAGACCGGTTCCGAGCTCGAATCCCGTAAGGCGTTCGACGGCAGAGAAGTTGCGCTCGAAGACTACATCACCCCGTTCAAGCTCCTGCTCACGCAGGCCAACGGTCTGTATCGCGGCTCTGAAATGGCGAACAATTCCACCGGCGCATTCGTCGGCATCAAGGAATTCTATGACGGCACCGCAGACGGCTTCAAGCAGGATCTGTGGGACAAGGTCGGCATCAAGGCCTACGAAGAAGACGGCAAGAGCTACCTCGAGTTCACCTTCACCGAGGAGCAGACCCCGTTCTATGCGATGTACTACAGCGCCAGCTCGCTGTATATGCCGATTCCGCAGGACTTCATCGACCTCGTAACCGTTAAGAACTACCTCGGCTACAATTCCGACAAGACCGAGACCCCTGTTGACAACACCCTGTCCCTCGGCGCCTACTATCTCGAGCGCTATGACCAGGATCAGCAGATCGTTTACGGCAAGAACCCGTACTATGTCTTTGCGGACACCAAGTACGCCATCCCCGGCGTCCATGTGAAGATCTTCACCGCGGCTGCCGAAGATACCACCGCTACCTTGAACGAGTTCCTCGCGGGCCACTTCGATTCTTCCGGCATCCCGCAGGAGTACCTCAACGAGTACCGCAACGATCCGCGTACGCGCTCGACCACCGGTGACTCCAACTTCAAGCTCAACGTCAACGCGACCGACGCCGAAACTTGGGAATACCTGTTCGGTGAGAACGGCGTTGCGACCCAGACGCCGAAAGACAGCTACTGGGAAGTCAAACCGGCTCTCGGCAACAGCTACTTTGTCAAGGCTCTGAGCTACTCGATCGACAGACTGTCCTTCGCAAATGCGCGTGGCTCCATCCCGTCGGTTGACTACCTCTCCTCCAACTACATGATCGACCCGGAGAACGGTCTGTCCTACTCCGTGACCGATGCGCACAAGAAGGCCGTTGCTTCTCTGCTTGAGGATACCGACGGCTACGGCTACAGCCTTGAGCTTGCCCGTGACTACTTCCGTTATGCTCTGACCGAGCTCGAAGCGGACGGCGCTTATACGCCGGGCACCAAGGAGAACCCGACAGTTATCAACCTTGAAATCGCGTGGATGTATGCGACCCATGAGGAGAACTACCACAACGAGATCAAGAACTACATGGAGACCGCGTTCAATGATGATTCCGTCTGCGGCGGTGTCTATAAGCTCTCCGTCAACTTCTGGGTTGGCAACGTCTGGTCCGATGTATACTACAACAAGCTGATGGTCGGTCAGTATGACCTTGGCTTCGGTTCCATCTCCGGTAACGCTCTGAACCCGTTGGACTTCGTCAGCGTCCTTTCCAGCGACCTGTCCATCTCCAACAGCTTCACCCTGAACTGGGGCACCGACACGAACTCCGTCGACGTGTACCCGATCGTTTACAAGGGTCTGCGTTGGTCCTATGACGCCCTGTACACCGCTGCGAACTCCACCGCGGTTGTCGCCGGCGGCAAGAACTCCAAGGCTCTGAAGATCGACTACACCGACATCGTGAAGAACGACGACGGCACCTACACCGGCTCGTTCACGATCACGCCGGCTCTGCCCGATCAGACCACCGTCACGGTTGACGACGTTGTCTGCTGCAACTATGAGCGGTACTACAACGGCGACGGCACGTATGATGAGAAGTCGATCGAATTCACGACCGAGAACAAGGATGGCGGCGTTGTTGTCGTGACCTTCACGGTTCCGGCGGATCTGGCTGCGGATTACGCAACCGGCAGCGGCACATCTGAGACCCCGACCGGCTACACCGGATTCGACCTCTACTATTCGTTCGACCTGGCTGGCAACACCACGTCCGGCGTTGTAGAATCTGTTGAAGATGCTTTCGTGATCGAATAACGAAATACAGACGGCTTAGTAAGGGCGATGGAGCCGAAGCATTCGGCTCCATCGCTTGTCGGTTAACTGGCCTTGGGAAAGGGGGATTTCTATGGGGAAGTATGTCCTGAAGAGAATCGGACTTGCATTTCTCACCACATTTATCATCCTGTCTTTGACGTTCATTCTCGTCAAACTGCTTCCGTTTGAGCGCCCGATCGGCGGCGATCAGCAGCAGATCGCATATTTTGACAGACAGTATCATCTGGGATACGTCTACCGTTTTGAAAAGGAGACGCCGCAGTACGGGGATTATCTGTATAAATCACCGTCGGATCGCGGCCGCGCTTTCTATTATTATCAGGTTCCGGTTTTAGAGCAGTACGGAAACTGGCTCAAAAATGTGATTACCCGTTGGGACTGGGGTTACAGCAAGACCTTCCAGCCGAATGTTTCCGCTTCGGTCATCATCATGTCCCGTATCGGCTACTCTATTCGCTTGAATATTTTCTCGGTCATTTTCTCGGTGCCGATCGGTATTCTCCTCGGCATCTGGGCTGCGTTGAAGAAAAACAGCCTCACGGACCATACGATCTCAACGCTCGTCATGGTTTTCATTTCGATACCGAGTTTTGTATTGATTTCATTTGTTCTGCGGATCTTCTGTTATGGACTGGATTGGCTGCCGTCCTCGTGGCCGCCGGATACGGCGCCGCTTGCGGCGAAGGTCAAGGGCTACATCATTCCGGTGTTCTGCCTGTCGTTCGGTTCGATCTGCGGCTATTGCCGTTTCACCCGTGCGGAGCTGTGCGAGGTTATGGAAAGCGATTACCTGCTGCTGGCACGCACCAAGGGTTTGACGCGTCGGCAGGCAATCGTTCGTCATGCGCTGAAAAACGCCATGGTTCCGATTTTCCCGTCGATCCTCGCGGAGTTCATCGGCATCCTCGGCGGCTCGATGATCCTCGAATCGCTCTACGGCATTCCGGGCATCGGCAAGCTGTTCGTGCTGTCGCTGAACTATAAGGACTATGATATTCTGTTCGTCGATATGGCGATCTTCACGACAATCAGCCTGCTGGCGGGCGTCGTGCTCGACCTCAGCTACGGCTTCATTGATCCGAGAATCAGAATGGGGGCGAAGAAATAATGGAAGATAAGAACATTCATTTCCAAGCCGACGATTTTAACCTGATCCAGACCGACATCCGCATCATGGATAAAAAGCTGGATACCAAGCCCACGACGTTCTTCAAGGATGCGTTCCGCCGCTTCTGCAAGAATAAGTCGTCCGTGGCCGGCGCGTTCATTCTGGCCGTTTTGATCCTGCTCGCGATCTTCGTGCCGATGCTCTCGCCGCACAATATCGAGAACGTCCGTACGACCGAAAAGTTCCTCGCGCCAAAGCTCTTCCCGGCCGGCATCGGCTTTTGGGACGGCACGCGGGAAAAGAAGCATGTCGTGTACGACGCGGTGAACGAAGTCCCCGCGCTGTCCGACAAGTATTCCGTTGCGTCCATCAAGCAGTCCCTGATCTCGCTGATCATCGATCCGGACGTGACGCTGATCGACGTGGCAAGCCCCTACGGCACCGGCGGCGTGATCGTCGTTGCAACCGATGCGGCTGTGGCGAACAAGGACGTTTACATGACCTCCAAGCCGCTGTCGTTCACCGACAAGGGCGCATACCATCTGGATGTCGTGCTGGACGATGAGGAAAACGTCAACGATTCCAAGCTCGGCGAATACTGCGTCTATCTCAAGACCGGCGAGCTGCCCAGCGACCGGATCATGGTGCGCGATTTCTCGACGGACTACAGCCCGATTTCGTTTGACATCAGCCAGGCGATGAAGGATGCGGGCATCAGCTCGACGAGCGCGCAGATCGTGTTCGAGGTGCGTTCCAGCGCCGATGCGCTGCGCTATATCCTGGTCGAAAGCGTCAAGCTGACCGGCGGCGAGCGCGCGAAGAACCTCGAGGAGCTCGAAGAAGTCTCGTTCGATAACGCGACCGTGCTGATCAACAACGCGGATAAGAACAGCCTGTCCTACTGGGCCTGCTCCGGCCGCAAGGGCATCCACAATTCTGAGCTGTTCTATTGCGATTACGTGATCGACACGTACATGCTCGTCTACGGCGATGCGGACCCGGTCACCTATTCCGCGACCGAGTTCTACGATTGGGTGGATAAGGGCTGGTGCTCTTACGATTACAAGATCGGCCCCGAATCGTTCGTGCGTCTGACCGATGACTGCCCGATCGACTTTGTGGACAGCCAGACCGTGCTGAATGTCACCAAGAAGCTGTCGAGCGTCACCGCCCGCGGCTGGAACTACCGCAAGATGGGCTACAAGGAAATGCCGAAGTTCATCCTCGGCACCGACGCGTCCGGCTTCGACCTTTGGAAGCGCGCGTTTGCGGGCCTCAGAACCTCGCTGATCCTCGGCGTCTGCACCGCGGCGTTCTGCTTCGTGTTCGGTCTGATCTGGGGTTCAATCTCCGGCTACTTCGGCGGCAACGTGGACCTGTTCATGGAACGCTTCTGCGAAATCCTGTCCGGCGTGCCGTGGATCGTCATTATGACGCTGTGCATCCTGCACCTCGGCAACAACTTCCTCACGTTCTTCCTCGCCCTGTGTATGACCGGGTGGATGGGCACCGCGGCCAGAACGCGTACCCAGTTCTACCGCTTCAAGGGCCGTGAATACGTGCTTGCATCGCGCACGCTCGGTTCGTCGGATATCCGCCTGATCTTCAAGCACATCCTGCCGAACTCGATGGGCACGATCATTACCTCGAGCGTTCTGATGATCCCGAGCGTTATCTTCTCCGAAGCGACGCTGGCGTATCTGAACCTCGGTCTGCAGGGTCTGCAGTCGTTCGGCGTTATGATGTCCACGAACCAGCAGTACCTCGGCATCTATCCGAACCTCGTTATCTTCCCCGCGGTGATTATCGCGCTGATGATGATTTCGTTCAACCTGTTCGGCAACGGCTTAAGAGACGCGTTCAACCCGTCGTTGAAAGGAAGTGAATAAGATGGCAGAGAACAGAGAAAAAGTGTTGTCCGTCAATAATCTTGTCATCAATTTCAAAACGGATAACGGTATTTTGAAGGCCGTCCGCGACGTTTCGTTCGACTTGTATCAGGGCGAAACGCTGTGCATCGTCGGTGAATCCGGCTCCGGCAAGTCCGTTACGTCCAAGACGATCATGGGCATTCTGGCCAACAACGCGATCATCGCCGGCGGCAATATCATTTATCGCGGCGAGAATCTGCTGGAGATCTCCGAAGAAGAGTTCTACAAGATTCGCGGGCATAAGATCGGCATGATCTTCCAGGATCCGCTGTCGAGTCTGAACCCGATCGTGAAGATCGGCAAGCAGATCACCGAAGCGATGCTGATCAACTCGGATAAGCTCAAGACGATGTACAACGATCTGATCAGCGACGATCTGATCCGGTACAAGAACACGCTTGCCAAGATGAACATTGCGATCACCAACGAGAAGAAAAAGCTCGAAGCGTTCATCGCGGAGACAAACGCCAAGGAAGGTCGCACCGCGGACGAGAAGGCCGCCGACAAGGCCGCTATTGCGCAGCGCAAGGCGGAGTTCAAGACGTTTGAAAAGGAAACGAAGGAAAAATACCTGAAGCAGGCGAAGGAATACAAGGCTGTCCTGAAGGAAACCGAAAAGGAAGCCAAGAAAAAGGTCGCCGCGTATAAGGCGGAAGTCACTGCCGAATACAAGCAGAAGGAAGCCGAGCTTAAGCAGAAGCTGGCCGCCGCGTCCACCAAGGAGGACAAGGAAGCCGTCAAGAAGGAGCTGGAGCAGGAAAAGGAAGCCTTCACCAACAAGCTGTCGATCACCAAGGCCGAGGCCAAGCGCCGCGCGCTGTCGATCATGAAAGAGGTCGGCATTCCGGAGCCGGAGCGCCGCTACAACCAGTATCCGTTCGAGTTTTCCGGCGGTATGCGGCAGCGTATCGTTATTGCAATCGCCTTGACCGCGTCGCCTGAAATTCTGATCTGCGACGAGCCGACGACCGCGTTGGACGTGACGATTCAGGCACAGATCCTCGAATTGATCAACCGCATCAAGGCCGAGCGCAATCTCAGCTGTATCTTCATCACGCACGACCTCGGCGTCGTTGCCAACATGGCGGACCGCGTGGCGGTCATGTATGCGGGCAAGATCGTCGAATACGGCACCGTCGATGAGATCTTCTATGAGCCGAAGCATCCTTATACGTGGGCGCTGTTGTCGTCCATCCCGGATGTGGACAGCAAAGAAAAGCTCGAAGCGATTCCGGGCACGCCGCCGAACATGATCTACCCGCCAAAGGGCGACGCGTTCGCGCTGCGTTCCAAGTACGCGATGAACATCGACTTCCGCGAGGAGCCGCCGTACTTCAAGCTGTCCGACACGCACTATGCCGCGACGTGGCTGCTTGATCCGCGCGCACCGAAGGTGGAGATGCCGAAGATCGTCAGCGAGCGCATCAAAAATTCGTTGGAGGGGTAAGCAAATGAGCAAGAAAACCAACCTGTTCGACGTACCCGCAGAAGAAAACCTCGAAGCGATGGCGATGCACGAAGCTCAGATGGGCGATTTTCTGGAAGACGACCATGAGGATATGCGCGACTTGACGGAGACCCCGGAGGAGATCAGCGCGTTTAACCATCAGTATCGCGTGAACCCGCATGTCAAGCAGAAGCCGGAGCTGCGCAAGCAGAACATTCTGCTGTCCGTCCGGCATCTGAAGCAGTTTTTCTTCTTCGGTAAGGGCGCAAACAAGCAGAAGCTGAAGGCCGTTTCCAACGTCTCTTTCGATCTGAAGGAAGGCGAGTGCCTCGGTATCGTCGGCGAATCCGGCTGTGGCAAGACCACGACCGGCCGCTGCATCATCAAGCTGTATGACATTACGTCCGGCTCGATCTACTATCGCGGCGTCCGCATTTCGGGCGGCACGCGGTGGAATAAAAAGGAGATCAAATGGTCGCGCGTCCGTGCCGAGCAGCGTATCAAGGAGCTGCGCGAGCAGGCCAAGGCCGACGCCGCCGCGAATCCGGATCGCGCCAAGGAGATCAACGACGCCGCCGAGATCTCGGTGCGCGAGCTGCAGGAAAAGGTCAAGCAGGTGCATGACGAGCAGACCGAAAAGATCAAGCAGATCAAGTTCGATAACGCCAACGTCAGCCGCAAGCTGCTGAACGAGATTCAGATGATCTTCCAGGACCCGATCGACTCCCTCGACCCGCGCATGACGGTAGAGGATATCATCCAGGAGGGTCTGCATATTCAGGGCTTCCGCAATAAGACGGAGAACCACAAAAAGGTCGTTGAAATGCTGGAGACGGTTGGCCTTGTGGAGGAGCATGCGTCGCGCTATCCGCACGAGTTTTCCGGCGGTCAGCGGCAGCGTATCGGCATCGCCCGCGCGCTGATCATGAATCCGAAGCTGCTGATCTGCGACGAACCGATTTCCGCGCTCGACGTTTCGATCCGCGCCCAGATCATCAACCTGCTGAACGATCTGAAAAAGAATCTGAACCTGTCGATCATCTTCATCGCGCACGACCTGTCCGTCGTCAAATACTTCTGCGATTCCATCGTGGTCATGTATTTCGGCAAGGTCGTCGAGAAGGCGCCGAGCGACGAGCTGTTCAAGAACCCGATGCATCCGTATACGCGTTCGCTGCTGTCCGCAATTCCGAAGCCGAATCCGCGTTCGGAGCGCGAGCGTAAGCGTATCACCTACAACCCCGCCGAGGCGCATGACTATGAGCACGGCGACCTGCCGACGATGCGCGAGCTCAAGAAGGATCACTTCGTCTACTGCAACGAGGCGGAGTATCAGGCATACTTGAAGGAACTGAGGGACTGACGTGAACCTGCTCGGACGAATTGTTCGCCACCATCCGAAACACTACATCATCGCGGCCGCGATTGCCGCCGTTGCGACGCTGCTGGTGCTCCTGCGGGACAGCTTTACGCTCCGCGTCGCTTACGCCAACGCGTTTACGGTGGGCGGCGCGGTCACGGTGCTGATCGGGCTGCTCCTGTGGACGGCCTATCTCGGCGCGTTCGATACGTTCGGCTACTCGTTCTCCACGTTCGGCAATCGCCGGTATAAGAACCTGTACGATTACAGCGAGGCCAAGCAGGCTAAGCGCAGCCGCGGCGGGTGGACCTTCTGCCCCTACTGGCTGGTCGGCGCTCTGTTTCTGCTGATCGGCGTACTGCTCTGGATCGGCGTGTAAACTCTCAGGATATCGTAAAATGAAAAGCACAGTCGCTTGTAAAACGGCTGTGCTTTTGCGTTCTATGCAGTTTGGCTTTGCTCACAGCAATGCGCCGATGGCCGCCTCCAACCCCTTCACGATGTCCGGCAGCGCCATCGACAGGAGCGGCGGGTCGAAGGCCTCGGCCTGCTCCGGGGTGCAGGGGACGTGGATAAAGCCGGCGGGGACGGCAGGGGATCGCGCGGCAAGGTAATCCATCACGCCGTAGAACAGATCGTTGCAGACGAACGTGCCGGCGGTGTTCGAGACGACGGCGGGAAGGCCGGCGGCTTCGATGGCCTGTACCATCGCCCGGAGCGGGAGCGTGGAAAAATAGGCGACGGGGCCGGACGGGCGGATCGGCGCGTCCTGCGGCTGCTGTCCTGCGTTATCGGGGATGCGGGCGTCCATGACGTTGATCGCCACGCGCTCCGGCGTGATCGCGCTTCGTCTGCTTGCCTGCCCGACAAGCAGGATTGCATCGGGCTGTTCGGCCGCGATGGCCCGGGTCACGGTGTCGATGCACGCGCCGAACACGGTGGGGACGGTCAGCTTGCAAAGTGTAACACCGTCCGGCGCTTGGACGCGGGACACGGCTTCGAGCGCAGCGTTGACGGTTTCGCCGCCGAACGGCTCAAACGCGGTCAGGAGTATTTTCATAGCAGCCCCTTGCGCCGCTTTTCGGCTTCTTCGCGCTCGCGGCAGATATCCGCCCACTTCGGACGCGTCTCCAGCAGCTTGGCAAAGTCCGCAAGCACGTCCGGGATCGGGATGCTCTGCGGGCAGACCGCCGCGCATGCGCCGCATTGCAGACAGGCCGAGGGGCGTTTGTTCTCGTCAAGCGCATCCATCTGCATCGGCACCGTAAAGCCGGCGGAGAATTTGCAGTCGTTGTACGCCGCAATCAGCATCGGGATATCCAGTCCCATCGGGCAGCCGTCGGTGCAGTAGCGGCACGCCGTACACGGCACCGCGTCCTTTTTGCGTTCGGCAAGGTCCAGGAGCAGCGCGGTCTGCGCGTCGGTCAGCGGGGCGCTATGGGAGAACGTTTCGATGTTCTGCCGCATCTGTTCGATATTCGACATGCCGGACAGGATCACGCGCACGTTCGGCAGCGCCCGGAGGAAATTGAACCCCCACGCCGCGGGCGTGCCGCTCGGGCGCTCAGCGGCCAGCAGCGTGGCTTCGTCTGCGGGCAGGTTTGCGAGCTTGCCTCCGCGCAGCGGCTCCATCACGATGATTGGCAGATTACGCGCGGTCAGCAGCTCATATTTCTGCTTGCCGTTTTGCAGCGTCCAGTCGAGCCAGTTCAGCTGAATCTGGCAAAAATCGAGCACATCGCCGTACCGATCCAAAAACGCCGCAAGCGTTTCGGGACGCGCATGCGAGGAAAAACCGAGATGCCGGATCCGCCCAGCCCGCTTTTGCGAAACGAACCAGTCGATGATGCCCCACTTGGGATCGGTGTAGGCGGGGAGGCTGCTTTCGCAGACGTTGTGCAAAAGGTAGAAATCAAAGTAATCCACGCCGCACTTAGAAAGCTGTTCCTCGAATACGCCCTTGGGGTCATAGCTGGACGCGATCTGGTGGCCGGGGTACTTGGTGGCAAGATAGAACGATTCGCGCGGGTAGCGGGCCAGCGCTTTGCCGAGAACCACCTCGGAAAGCCCGCCGTGGTAGGGGAACGCGGTGTCGAAATAGTTCACGCCGCCCTGCATGGCAAGATCGACCATGTCAAACACCTGCTGCTCATCAATCGCGCCGTCGGGCAGCGTCGGGAGCCGCATCGCCCCGAAGCCGAGCCGGGACACGCGCTGTTCGCAAAGCTCGGAAGTCTGCATCCTAAGATCCTCCTTTGTTGGTTATCTTTATTATATACGGTCAAACGGACAAAGAAAAGAGCATTTTTCAAAAACGGTGTACGGCGGTTTGCGTTTGTGGTATACTGTGCATAAAGAAACGCTTTTGACGGCTTACCCCCGGCGTCCGTGCCGGACGGGACGATCCCATGAAACAGGAGGAACGGCGCATGGCCTACGTACTGCTTTCCTATTACGACACCGAACCGATCCGCAACGTGCTGTCGCTGCTGCACACGGCGTATGATCGCGTGCATATCCTCTATTACCCGACCGAGGGGGCGCCGAGCAAGCAGGACCGGCAGACGTTGGCGCGGTTTATCCGGGCGCGCTTCGGCGTTGAGCCGCATTTTGAGCGCGTGCGGGGCAATTCGATCGAAGCGTTCACGAAAAAGTTTGACGCCCTGCTTGACCCTGCCGATACCGCGGAGATCGACGCGGCGGGCGGCAGCAGCGCGTTTGTCGCGGCGGCGGGCATGTACCTTTCGGCGCACCCGGAGCAGCGTCTGTCGCTGCTGCGATACAGTCCGCGCACCGACCGGATGCAGATGAATTACCCGAATCCGACGGAGGAGCGCCCGCGGCGGCTGACACTTTCGGTGCCGGATCGGATCGCGCTCGGCGGGACGTTTCTGACCCGCGGCGAACAGGACGGCATTTTGACGTGCAGCGAACGGCACGACGCGGAGCTGCTGCGGCTTTGGAACGCGGTTAAGGGCAAGGCGACGACGTGGAACAAGTTTTGCATGCTGCGCCCGTCCGAGGCGACGGAGGTATGGCAGCGGCGGCTGACGACCGTGGAGGAAAAGAAAACCGCGAGCGTGATCGTGCCGCTGCTCGAAAAGGAAGGGCTGATCGGCGGCGTCGGGTATACGGTGGAGAACGGGCGCGAAAAGCTGTCGTTTGTGCCGCTGCTGCTTCCGGAAAACCTGGAGCTGCTGCAAAAGGCCGGCTCGGCGCTCGAACGGTATGCGTATCTTTGCGCGACGGATACGGGACTGTTTACGGACGTGCGCACCGGCGTGGAGATCGACTGGGACGGCCTCGCAAGCACCGGCGCGGATAATCCGTATAACGAGATCGACCTTGTGCTGACGTTCGGCAACCTGATCGCGTTCGGCAGTTGCAAGAACCGCGAGCCGAACAAGGAGGATCTGTACGAGATCTCCGTGCTGACAAACCATTTCGGCGGGCGGTATGCGGTCGCCATGCTGCTTTCGACGCTGCCTGCGCCCGCGCCGGTCGCGGAGCGCGCCAAGGAAATGGGTGTGTTTTTGATCGACAACTGCAAGGCGCGTGATCCCAAGTCGATGGCCGCGCGGTTTTCCGAAATGGTTCGCAAAAGCGGGCGGGAATAAGAGCCCGACGGTATCTCATGCAGCGGCGCGCATAGGGCGGCCGGGCAGGCACACGAAGAAAACGGAGGACGATGGGATGACGATTCAAAGCGAACGCCTGACGATTGCGGAATACATTGATTTTCTGAAGCGGTCGGATCTCGGCGCGCAGTACCCTTTGGAACGCTTTGAAACGCGTGTGGCGCGTGTGCTGCAGAATGCTTCGATCAGCCTTGCCGCGCGGGACGCGGACGGACGGCTTGTCGGCGTGCTGCTCGGACTGACCGACTTTGCGTACTGGCTGTTTGTCACCGATCTCGGCGTGGATCGCGCGTATGCCCGGCAGGGGATCGGAACGCGGCTGATGCGGGCGGCGCACGAGGCGGCGGGCGGCGAAAAGGAGATTGCCGTCTATCTGGTCGCCAACGAAAACGCCGTGCCGTTCTATGAAAAGCTCGGCATGGAAAAGGCCGATGATGTCATGGCCTACAATCGCATCGACTGGACTTCGTTCACCGTGCAGTAGGGCAAGCCGCATACGGATTTTACCGGGGAAGGGCCTTTGGGGCGCTTCCCTTTTTGCGGCACGTCTGCTATAATGAAGCTATCAAACGGCAAGGAGCAAGCAACCATGGAAGAAAACCGTCCGCTCGGCAAGGAAGATTACGTCGAGCCGCGCTGTGTCCTGTGCGGCGATCCCTACGGCGCCGCGCCGAAGGTGATGCCGGTGCCGCAGCAGCGGATCCGGGAAAAGGTGGATGAATACATGAGCCGCCGCGACTATGCGGGCGTCGAACGGCATCTTCTGTACTGGCTGGAGGAGGCCAAGCTCGGTCATGACGACAAGGGCGAGCTGATGATCCGCATCGAGCTGATCGGGCATTACCGGAAGACCGGCGAAAAAGACAAGGCGTTTGCCGAGGCCGACGCGATCCTGCGGCTGGTGGACAGCATCGGCTATGCCGGGTCGATCACGGCGGGCACCGCGTATACCAACATCGCCACCGCCTGCAACGCGTTCGGGGATAACGAACGTTCGCTTGCCATGTTCGAACGCGCCCGCGCCGTGTACGAGGCGATCCCCTCGGTCGATCCGTCGCTGCTCGGCGGGCTGTATAACAACATGGCCTTGACCTGCGCGGCGGTGGGACGGTTTGCCGAAGCACGGACGTTGTATGAAAAGGCGCTTGCGACGATGGCAAGGGTGCAAAACGGCGAACTGGAACAGGCGATCACGTATCTGAATATGGCGGACGCCGCCGAAGCCGAGCTGGGCGCAGAGGGCGCCGCGGCGCAGATCGAAGCGTATTTGGACAAGGCGCAGGCGCTGCTCGATACGCCGTCCGTCCCGCGCGACGGGTATTACGCGTTCGTGTGCGAAAAGTGCGCGCCGACGTTCTCCTATTACGGCTACTTCCTAGCGGCAAACGATTTGAACGAAAGGGCAAAGGCGATCTATGAAAGGGCTTGAGCTGTCCGAGCGGTTCTACCGCGCATACGGCGAACCGATGCTGCAGGAGCAGTTTTCCGCGCTGCTGCCGCACGTTGCGGTCGGGCTGTTCGGCGCGGGATCGGAGTGCTTCGGCTTTGACGACGAGGTTTCCCGAGACCATGATTTTGAGCCGGGGTTTATGCTGCTGCTGCCCGATGAGAGCGTCGTGGATCGCCGCGCGGCGTTTCAGCTGGAAAGGGCTTACGCAAAGCTGCCGAAGGAATTTGAGGGCTTTACACGAAGCGTCGTCGCCCCTGTGGGCGGAGCGCGGCACGGCGTGATGCGCACGGCGGATTTCTTCCGGGAGAAGCTCGGCAGTCCGGACGGGATTCTCACCGTGTCGCAATGGCTGACGGCACCCGAACACGCGCTGGCGGAGGTCACGAACGGCAAGCTGTTCTTTGACGGGCGCGGCGAGGTCACGCGCATCCGTGAAAGTCTTTCCCACTATCCGGAGGATATCCGGAAAAAGAAGCTCGCGGGCAACCTGCTCCTGATGGCGCAGGCCGGGCAGTATAACTATACGCGCTGCTTAAAGCACGGCGAGACCGGCGCGGCGCAGCTGGCCGCGGGGGAATTTGTGAAAAGCGCGATGGCGGTCGCGTTCCTGCTGAACAACGTCTATCAGCCGTACTACAAATGGAGCTTTCGCGCGATGCGGGCGCTGCCGAAGCTGTCCCTGCTCGCGGAAACGATGGAATATCTGCTTTCGACCGACAACGAACCGTCGCTTGCCGAAACGAAGTACGACATGATCGAGGACGCGGCGGCGGACGTGATCGACGAGCTGCAGACGCAGGGACTGACCAAGGCGATCTGCGGCGATCTGGAAAAGCACGCGTATTCGGTCAACGATCAAATTTCGGACGTCGATATACGCAATCTGCACATATTGGCGGCCATATAAGGAGGAACGCATGAAAATTCACGGCTTGCAAAAAATGACGCTGCTCGATTTTCCGGGCAGAGTGGCCTGCACGGTGTTCCTCGGCGGGTGCGACATGCGCTGTCCGTTCTGCCACAACGCCGAGCTGATCGACGGCAGCGCCGAGGCGATCATGGACGAAACGGAGCTGCTGGCGTTTCTGGAAAAGCGAAGGGGACTTCTGGACGGCGTGGCCTTCACGGGCGGCGAACCGACGCTCCGAAAGGATCTGCCCGACCTGTTCCGCCGCATCAAGGCGATGGGCTATCCGATCAAGCTGGACACCAACGGCCTGCACCCCGACCGGCTGAAAGCCCTGCTGGACGAGGGTCTGGTGGATTACGTCGCAATGGACATTAAAAACTGTCCCGAAAAATATGCGGTCACGGCGGGGCTCGAGACGGTCGATCTCGACAAGATTCAGCAAAGCATTGATCTTCTGAAAAACGGAACCGTCGATTACGAGTTTCGCACGACCGTGGTGGACGAGCTGCACGAAGCGGAGGACTTCGAAAAAATCGGCGCATGGATCGCGGGCGCAAGGGCGTATTACCTGCAAGCGTTTACGGATCGGGACACGGTTGTGTTCGAAAATCTGCACGCCCCAAGCCGGGAATGTATGGAAGCGTATGCGCATACAGTCCGAAAATTCGTACCGAATACCGCGCTGAGGGGCATATAGTCTGGGTTTTTCGGGTTTTGCCGCAGTGCATACCGTTTCCTGTATATGCAATGAATAAATACAAGATATTGTATGAATTGTTAAAATTCAGCACAAGATATTGACAAATAAACTCCCTTGTGGTAAAGTGGCCTTGCTCGGTTTTCGGGGAATGAGTTGCCCGAAAGCCTCTAAGAGACCATTATGACCACCGAGGGGGATTTTTTTATGTATCAGGTTAAGAAGAGAGACGGCATCGTTGCGGAGTTTTCGATCAGCAAGATCAGTGCGGCGATCACCAAGGCGTTCGAGGCGCTCGGCAAGCAGTATCATCCGAGCGTGATCGACCTTCTGTCGCTGCACGTCACCTCCGACTTCGAGAGCAAGATCAAGGACGGCATGATCGCCGTCGAGGACATTCAGGACAGCGTTGAAAAGGTTCTGTCCGAGTCCGGCTATGCGGATGTGGCCAAGGCCTACATCCTCTACCGCAAGCAGCGCGAGAAGGTCCGCAAC
>CAMHJE010000038.1:0-18218 GCA_946185305.1 uncultured Clostridia bacterium
CTACATCGACGAGTTTGAAAAGGGCTATGACGAGCCGGACGGCAACGTGCTGCAGGCGTTCTTAACGAACGTTGCGCTGTTCTCGCAGGCCGACGCCGTGGACGAGGGCAGCGGATGCGTCAACCTGATGACGCTGCACGCCGCAAAAGGGCTTGAATTTCCGGTCGTGTTCCTTTGCGGTCTGGAGGACGGGCTGTTCCCGTCGAACCAGTCGCGCGGGGATAAGGAAAAAATGGAGGAGGAGCGCCGCCTGTGCTATGTCGGCGTGACGCGCGCCCGGGAAAAGCTCTACCTTTCCTATGCACAAAAGCGGATGCTGTTCGGCAGCATCAACTATGCCGCCCCGTCCCCATTTCTCACCGAAATGGGCGACGCGCTCCCGATCAACCGCTCGCAGCCGCGGCAGGCGTTCCGGCAGTCCGCGGAGCAAGCCGAGCGTCGGACCTACACGCCGCCGAAGGTGACGACCTCGATGGCGGTCAAGCTGACCAAGCCGGAGCCGCCGAAGGCCCCGACAAAGAAGTTCGACGGCGCCGTGGGCGACCGTGTGAACCACAAGGTGTTCGGCAAGGGCACGATTGCGGGCATCTCCGGCAGCGGCAGCGCCATGATCGTCGAAATCAAATTTGACAACGGCATGTCCAAGAAGCTCGCCGCCGCGTTCGCGCCGCTCGACAAGCTCGACGCGTAAACGGCTTCGCAGATCATTCATTCCGACATTCCACGGGGCGGGAGCAAAACGCTCCTGTCCCTTTTTCTGTATTACACCCAAGGAGGACCGCATGGTTTCCGAAAGACAAAAAGAACTGGTGCAGCTCTTGAACCGCTATGCTGCGGCCTACTACGAACAGGACGCGCCCGTGGTGTCCGACGCCGAATACGACGTGCTGTATGACGAGCTGTTATCGCTCGAAAAGGCAAGCGGCGAGGTCACGCCGGACAGCCCGACCCTGCGCGTCGGCGGCGCGCCGCTGACGAAATTCGATTCGCACGTCCATCTTGCCCCGCTGTGGAGCCTCGACAAGGTGCGCACCATCGAGGGTGTGCGCGACTTTGTCGAGCGTGTGCAAAAGGCCGCAGGCGCGCGCAAGGTCACGTTCGGCCTCGAATACAAGTTCGACGGGCTGACCGTGAACCTCACCTACGACAACGGCGTATTGGTGCAGGGCGCGACGCGCGGCAACGGCGTCACCGGCGAGGCGATCCTGCCGCAGATCCGCACGATCCGCAGCGTGCCGCTGTCGATCCCGTATAAAGGGCGCATGGAGGTGCAGGGCGAATGTATCATGAAGCTGTCCGTGCTCGACGCCTACAACAAGACCTCCACCGAGCCGCTGAAAAACGCGCGCAACGCCGCCGCGGGGGCGCTTCGCAACCTCGACCCCGCCGTAACCGCCGCGCGACGCTTGGACGTGTTCTGCTATAACGTCGGCTATATCGAGGGAAAAACGCTCCATGATCAAGCCGAAATGCTCGCATTTTTGAAGGAAAACGGCTTCCCCGTCTCCCCCTATGTGCGGTGGTGCGAGACAGCCGACGAAATCTTAACCGAGATCGACCTTGCCGAAGCCACGCGCTCGTCGCTCGATTTTCTGATCGACGGCATGGTGATCAAGGCCACGGACTTTGCGCTGCGCGAGGATCTCGGCTACACCGAAAAGTTCCCGCGCTGGGCGATGGCGTATAAATTCGCCGCCGAGGAAACGACCTGCATCGTCGAGGACGTGACGTGGGAGGTCGGCCGAACCGGCAAGCTCACGCCGCTTGCGCATGTCGAGCCGGTCGAGTTCGCGGGCGTGACCGTGCGCAAGGCCACGCTGAACAACTGGGACGATATCCAGCGCAAGCGCGTCGGCATCGGCTCGCGCGTGTCGATCCGTCGAAGCAACGACGTGATCCCCGAAATCCTCGGCGCAGTGCCGGGCGACGTGCCCAAAGCGCCGGTCGAAAAGCCGACCCGCTGCCCGCAATGCGGCGCGCACGTCGAAATGCGCGGCGCACATCTCTACTGCACCAACTCTCTCTCCTGCCGTCCGCAGATTGCGGCGCGCCTGTCGCACTACGCCTCGCGCGACGCCATGGATATCGAAACGTTCTCGGACAAGACCGCAGAGCAGTTCATCGACGCGTTCGGCATCTCGACGATCCCGGAGCTGTACGCGCTGACGCATGAGCAGCTTGTCGCGCTTGAACGCTTCGGGCACAAGAAGGCGCAGAACCTTTTGAACGCGCTCGAAGCGAGCAAAACGCGTCCGCTGTCGGCCTTCCTGTTTGCGCTCGGCATCCCGAACGTCGGCGTCAAGACCGCGCGCGACCTTGCCAAAACGTTTCGGTCCCTGGAGCGCGTGCGCACAGCGACCAAAGACGAGCTGCTTGCCATCGAGGACATCGGCGAGATCGTCGCGGACGATATCGTGACGTTCTTTGCCGATCCGTCGATCAACGCGCAGATCGACCTGCTCTTGGAGCGCGGCGTGAACCCGCCGGAGGAAGAAGCGCAGGCCGACGAGCAGCCGCTCTCGGGCATGACCGTCGTCGTGACCGGCACGCTGCCGACGCTCTCGCGGCGGGATGCGGAAGGGCTGATCGAGCAATGCGGCGGCAAGGCGGCGGGCAGTGTCTCGAAAAAAACCTCGTTCGTCGTTGCGGGCGAAGCCGCGGGCAGCAAGCTCGATAAGGCAAGAACGCTCGGCATCGAAGTTGTGGACGAAGCGGAACTGCTGCGGCGCTGTCGGCGCAGCTGATTGATCAACATAACAGAAAGGAAACACCTGTATGGAAACCACACCCATCAAGGACTACTCCCGCCGGGGACGCCTCATCAGAAACGCCGTGATAGCCGGCGTACTGGTGATCGTCGCCCTTGTGCTGCTGTTCAGCTCGTTCTACGAGCTGAACGAGGATGAATTCGCGGTCATCACCACGTTCGGCAAGCCGTCGGTCGTCAGCGATCCGGGCTTGAAGTGGAAGGTGCCGTTCATCCAGAACCGCCGCATCGTCTCCAAGGCCACCAAGGGCTTTGCCATCGGCTACGATCTCTACTCCACCGCGTCGATCCCGAGCGAATCGGTGATGATCACCGTCGATTACAACTTCGTCAACGTGGACTTCTATGTGGAATACCGCGTGACCGACCCGGTCAAGTACCTCTACGCTTCCGAGGACCCGGTGGGCATTTTGAAGATGCTTTGCCAGTCCTACATCCGCGATACCATCGGCCTTTATAAGGTGGACGACGTGATCACGACCGGCAAGAGCGAAATTCAGGCCTCGATCAAGGACAAGATCCTCTCCCGTCTGGAAAAGGAGGATCTCGGCATCACGCTCGTTTCGATCACGATTCAGGACGCCGAGCCGCCGACAACCGCCGTGCAGGAGGCGTTCAAGGCCGTCGAAACCGCCAAGCAGGACGCTGAAACCGCGACCAACAACGCGAACAAGTACGCGAACGAGGTGCTCCCCAAGGCGCACGCCGATGCGGACGAGATTCTGCAGCAGGCCGAAGCGTACAAGACCGCGCGGATCAACGCCGCAAACGGGCAGGCCGCACGCTTCAAGGAGCTCTACGCTGAATATTCAAAGTACCCGGCGATCACGCGGCAGCGCCTGTTCTATGAGGCCATCGGGGATATCTTCCCCGGCATGAAGGTCATTATCATGGGCGAGGACGGCAGCAAGGTGCAAACGCTGCTCCCGCTCGACACGCTGATGGGCAGCGTCACAGGCTCTGCTGCTCCCACCGTGCCGCAGACCGAAGAATAAGGAGGCGATCCACATGACTACCCGCAATATTGTAACTATGGTCGTCGCGGCCGCCGCCGTGCTGCTTGTCATTCTGGTCGTGTCCGGCTGCCTGTTCGTCGTGCAGCAGAATGAATACGGCGTTGTGACCGAATTCGGCAAGGTCGTGGATATCAAGACCGAGCCGGGACTCTACTTCAAGGCGCCGTTCGTCCAGTCCGTATCCGCGCTGCCGAAGACCGTTCTGCTCTACGACCTGCCGATCAGCGACGTCATCACCGCCGACAAACATTCGATGGTGCTCGATTCGTTCACGATGTGGCGCATCAGCGATCCGCGTCTGTTCATCGAATCGCTGTCCGGCAGTCTCACCAACGCCGAAAGCCGCATCAATGCCAACGTGTATAACGCGCTGAAAACCGTGATCTCCTCGCAGAACCAGGAGGCGATCATTTCCGGCCGAGACGGACTGATCGTCAGCCTTGTGATGGAGAACATCGGCACGAGCTTCGATCGCTACGGCATCGAGATTTTAGCCGTCGAAACCAAGACGCTCGATCTGCCCGACGACAACAAGGATGCGGTGTATACGCGCATGATCTCCGAGCGCAACAACATCGCGGCGTCCTACACCGCCGAAGGCAACGCGGACGCAAAGCGTATCCGCAACGCCGCCGACCGCGAGGTGGAGGTGATCCTCTCCGAAGCGCAGGCCAAGGCCGAGACCGTCCGCGCCGAGGGCGACGCCGAATACATGCGCATCCTCTCCGAGGTCTACGACACCGACGAGGAAGCCGATTTCTATACCTTCATGATCGCGCTCGACGCTTTGAAGGAATCCATGACCGGCGAGCAAAAGACGCTGATCTTAGACGCCTCCAGCCCGATTGCAAAGCTGTTCTATTAAGCGCACAGCAAAAGCAGCGCCGCCCCCGAAACGAGGGCGGCGCTGTTGTATTTTGATCTGTTTTTTATTCCGCGATCAGCGATTCGGTCCAGAACGCATTGCCGTAAATGTCAGTCAGGCAATAGCAGAACTCGACGCGGCTGTTGTTCAGCAGCAGATTGACGACCGTGATCGGGCCGGAAACGGTCAGCGTATCGGCGAGCTTGTAGGAAGCGTCGTAGGCGCCGTCGTAGGTGTAGTAGTCGCAGAGGAACGTCAGCGTATCGCCGTTCTGAATCGGCAGAAGGTCCTTTGCCACCGTGTCGGTTTCGCCGTTGGCATAGACGCGCTGTGCGCCGAGGACAGCGCCGTTGCCGTCCTCAAACGAAACGATCACGTTGACCTGTTCGCCGTTCAGCAGCGCCGGAACGCGGCCGGTGACTGTGTTCACGCCGTTGTCGGTCGTGTCGTCGATCATGTAATACGGCACGATATGCCCGGCAAGCGACACCCATGTGCCGTCCCATTCGACCTTAAGATCGCCGTCGCCGTCAAACGCATAAACGTTGTCGAGGCCGAGGTCAATATAGCCCGCGCCGTCGTCCACGAACACATTCAGCTGCACGCTTTCGACAAGGTCCCACTTCTCTTTGGACATGGACAGCACATAGCCGCCGTTCTTTTCGGTCAGCAGCATATCCGCGGTGGACAGGGAGTTTTCGGTGTAGTAATCCGCCGCCCGCAGCGCGCGGCCGCTGTCGAACCAAGAGGAATAGCTGCTCGACCCGCCGCCGAGGATATCAAAGAGGAAATCCGTCGGGTCGGAGGACGAGTTGGACGGGATTGCGCTGCCGAACAGGCTGCCGAGCAAGTCGCCGGACGACGAGGAGGACGATGAGGTCGTGCCGCCGCCGAGATAACCGGAGAGCAGGTATTCGAGCATATCGCCGGAGGAGAAGCCCGTGTCGCCGGTATAGCCGCCGAGCAGGGAGCCGATCGGAGACGAGGTCGTGCCGCCGGTGGCGATCTGGCCGCCCGCCGCCAGCGACGAGAAGCTCTTGATGCAGTCGGTATAGCCCGCATCCATGCCGATGGTGTCGTAGAGCTTGACAGCGGTGTTCATGCCCTTGAAGCTCGAATACGGGAAGTAGATCGAAAGGCCGTAGGAGCCGGACATCGACGTGGACGCGCGGTTATACTTGACGCAGCCCCGGATCGCATCGGCAAGGGCGTTCGCCTCGCTTGTGCCGATCTTGGTCGCAAGGTCGGTGATATCGACATGGTTGATCTTGCTCGTTCTGCCGTATTCGCGCGCGCCGGAGCGAGCCGTAGAAACGGTCTTGAAGTCCTGCTTATCCAGCAGCGTATTCAGCGACTTGGAGAACGCGGCGAACGGCTCCGGCACGGTGCCCGCAAACTCCGCAAGGTCCACGATGGACAGCGTCGTGTTGCAGCTGCCGTAGTTCTTGCGGCAGACGCTGTTGAAGTCGTCGATGATCGTTTTCGCAAACGTGACGGTCGGGGTCGAGGTGTTCTTGGACAGCTCGGTCAGCCAGTTCGTATAATACCAGCCGCAGCCGGGTTCGCTTTCCTCGGACGCGATCAAATAGTCCGCATACGGCTCGCAGACGAGCGCGTTTTCGAGCGTTGCCATCAGGCACGCGTCGAAGCCGATGAAGTCGAACTTGACGCCGCCGTTTTTCAGCGCGGTCGTGAGCTTATCGAGCGTCATGGAGCCGGAATAATACTGGTCGTAGCCGTAGCCGGACAGCGAGCCGCCGCCGTGATCCCACATGATCAGGCAATAGCGGTCCGCGGGATAGTTCTTGGCACAGAACTGAATGAAATCGGACAGCGTCGAGGGATCGACCATGCTCTTGCGGCCGAGGTTCTTATCGAGCGCCTGCAGCCCGCGCGAGGTGACGCGGTAGCGCTGGTTGGTCGAATTGGAAATGACCGAGTTGTTCCACCGCTTTGTGCCGCCGGTTTCGACGATGACGTTCACCTTATCGTCGTTCAGCGCGGCGTGGAGCATTTCGTTGAGGTCGGCGGTGCCCATGCCGTTTTCGGATTCGAGGTCGGTGCCGCACATATAGACCATCAACGTGACGGTGTCCCTGCCGTTGCCCTTCAGCGTCGTGTACTTATCGCGCGCACGGTTCGAAACGGTCGTGACGACCGACTGCGTAGAGGTCGTGGCGGGCGTGATCGGCGCCGCGGTGCTGTCCGTTTCGTCATAGGATGCGGACAGGTACTGCTCCATCAGATCGGTGAACGACGTGCCGGACGAGGCATCGCTGCTGCCCGTGCTGCCGCTGTTGTAGGAATTGGATGCGTCCTCCGTCGTATAATCGGACAGGAAATCGTCGAGCAAGCCCATTTCGGGTGTGGACGCGCAGCCGCCGGTGCAGACGCGGAACAGCAAAAACAGCACGACGAGGATCACGACGATCACAATGATACGCTTGAGCCCGCCGCCGAAGAGCAGACCCAGAAGGCCTGTTCCGCCGGAGGAGCCGCGCTGCGGGCCGTTGCCGCTCGGTGCGGAACCGCCGGTGCGGCCGGAATAGCCGTCCTTGCGCCCGACCGGGCCGGTGGTATTGACTTTTTCGGTTTTGCGGACGCTGCCGCTGCCGGTGCCGACGGTCTTTTTCCGTCCGCCGGAATTGGGTGTGTTGTTCATGGATTGCCTCTTTTCTGTTGCTTTTCGGTTATAGATCGCTTTCTTCGGGTGCAGACTCGCCGGTCACGCGTGCGCCGAGCCGGTTTGCCCACCGCTCCTGATACATGCTGCTGTAGGAAATATGCCGTTTCTCCCGCATACGCCGCAGCGCCGGAACGTTCGCCCACACAAACGACGGCAGCCCGATCACAAGCAGGTACAGCGGACCGAGGATCGCACTCTGCACGGTGTGCCCGTATTCGTGGACAAGGATGCGCGCTTCCCATGCGCGGACGCTTTCGGGCGCATCGGTAAAGGAACGGCTCAAAAAGATGAACATGCCAAGGCCCATGCTGCCGCCGAAGCTCCATCGCGTGACGATGGCGCCGCGATAGCGAAAGTGCGGGCAGCGCCGCAGCAGGAGCGTCAAAAGCCCGCCCGCGACATTCTGCACAATGCCCCACGTCCATTGCAGCAGCCAGTACAAAAGCAGCATCAGCCGTCCATTCCTTTCCATAATAGGTAATTATAGCAAAAATCCGAAGCGGTGGGAATAACTTTTTTCTATTTTTCCGGAAAATGATACGAAAAAGATTCCCCGCCGAAACGGAGAATCCTTTCTGTCTCGCCCCAATGGGACGAATATTGCTTTTATACCAACGCCTGCGCCAGCGTTTCCTCGCGGAACTGGTGCACATAGAGGTCATGGTAATAGCCGCCCTTTTCCAGCAGCTCGTCATGCGTGCCGCTCTCCACGATTGCGCCGCCCTTGATAACGAGGATGCGGTCGGCGTTGCGGATCGTCGAAAGCCGGTGCGCAACGACGATGGACGTGCGCCCCTCCAGGACCGTGGTAATCGCGTTTTGGATGATCTGCTCGGTCTCGGTGTCGATGGAGCTTGTCGCCTCGTCGAGCACGAAGATCTGCGGGTTCGCCAGGATCACGCGGGCGAACGAGATCAGCTGCTTCTGTCCGGTGGACAGGCGCACGCCGCCCTCGCCGACCTCGGTATCATAGCCCTTCGTCTGATGGATGATGAATTCATCGGCGTGCACCATCTTGGCTGCGCGCACAATGTCCTCGTTCGAGGCATCGGGACGGCCGAAGCGGATATTGTCGCGGATCGTGCCGGAGAACAGATGCGGCTGCTGCAGCACATAGCCGAGGTTCGACTGGAGCCACAGCTCGCTGCGCTCGCGGTAGTCCTTGCCGTCGATGAGAATCTGTCCCGCAACCGGCTCATAGAAGCGGCAGATCATGTTGACAATCGTGCTCTTGCCCGCGCCGGTCTCGCCCACCAAAGCGACGGTTTCGCCGGGACGGATGTGCAGATTGAAGTCCCTCAGCAGCGGTTCGCTTTCCTTATAATGGAAATCGACGTGTACAAACTCGATATCGCCGACAAGCGGTTCCCAGTTTTCCTTTTTCGGATCCATCGTCGTGCCGTAACGCTCAACGACCTCGGGCGTATCGTTGATATCGGACTTCGTATCCAGCAGGCCGATCACGCGCTCCGCGCTCGCCTGCGCGCTCTGCAGCTCCGCCAGGATGCCCGCCAGGTTCTGGATCGGCTCGAACAGGCCGCTGGCATACGTGATGAACGATACGAGCGTGCCCGCCGTGATCGCGCCGAGGAACGTCGCCCCGCCCGCGAGTGTGGCGCTCACGCCCGCGCCGCCGAGGATCAGCGCCGCCGACGTGGCAATGGCGGACAGGGAGATGATCAGCGGGAAGAACGTCGCGCCGAGCACCTGCGCCTTGACCGAAGCCTTCTTCATGTCGGTCGAGATCTCCTCGAACTCGGCGTCGTTGGCCTTTTCGCGCACCAGCGTCTTTGTCGTCATCGCACCCATGATGCCCTCGTTGAACGCGCCGGTGATGCGGCTGTTCTGCTTGCGGGCGGCACGCTGATACTTTAAGATGCTCTTTTGCAGGTAATAGCTGACAAGCGCTAGCGGCGGGATCACCGCGAGCACGACCAGCGTGAGCTTCCAGTTATACAGGAACATCGCCACGATCGAGAACACGATGTAGCAGCTTGACCAAAGCACATCGACCATGCTCCACGAAATCATTTCGCTGATGCGGCCGACATCGCTGACCATCCGCGCCATCAGATAGCCGACGGAGGTTTTGTCGTAGAACGAAAACGACAGGTTTTGCAGATGCAAGAACGCTTCCTGCCGGATATCGTAAGAGATCGCCATTTCAATATCGCCGGATCGCTTGATGAACGTCATCGTGCCGTATGTCTGTATGAGGATCAACGCGACATAGCCGAGCGCGAACAGCCAGATCCCGTCCAGCGTCGGTTCGCCGCCGGGGTTCACATGGTGGTCGATGGCATAGCGCGTCATGATCGGGTACAGCGTGTCGATCACGGCGACGATGATCAGGGCGATGATGTTCTGCACCAGCTGCTTCTTGTTGCGCAGCGCATAGCCGAACAGCCGTTTCCACAGGCTCAGATCGACTTTTTGGTTTTGATAATCCTGCTCGGTATCGTAACTCATGCGACTGCACCTCCTTTCACCGGCGCGTCCTGAATCTCCGCAATGCGGCGATAGAGGCCGTCCTGCTGCATCAGCTCGTCGTGCGTGCCCATCTGCACCAGCTTGCCGTGCTCCAGCACAAGGATCACATCCGCTTCGCACAGCGTCGTGATGCGGTGCGAGATCAAGAACAGGATCCCCGCGCCGTGCCGCGCATGCAGCGAATCGCGGATCTTTGCGTCCGTTTCGGTATCGACGGCACTCATCGAATCGTCGAAGATCAGGATCGGCGCATTCTGCATCAGCGCCCGCGCAATCGCCACGCGCTGCTGCTGTCCGCCGGACAGCGTCACGCCGCGTTCGCCGACAATCGTATCATACCCGTCGGCAAACGACATGATCACGTCGTGCACGGCCGCTTCCTTCGCCACATCGTACATGTCCTCATCGGTCGCGTCGGGCCGGACAAGCTTGATGTTTTCCTTGATCGTGCGCGAATAGAGGAACGGTTCCTGCAAAACGATGGCGATATTGCGCCGCAGCGTTTCGTGGTCGATATCGTTGATCGGCGTCCCGCCGATGGAAATCGTGCCGGACGTGGTTGTATAGAGCCGCTGCAGCAGCTGCACAAGCGAGCTCTTGCCGCTGCCCGTGCTGCCGAGGATCGCCACGGTCTGCCCCGCCTTGACGGTGAAGGAAATGTCGTCCAGCACGTCGTTCGGCGTGTCGTAGCCGAAGCAGACATGGTCGAACGTGATATCCCCGACAAGGTCGATATCCCGTTTTGCCGCGCCGGGCTCTGCCTCGGCGGGGACGTTCAGGATTTCATTCAGACGGTTCAGCGAAACGGTCGCCTTGCCGAGATCGGCTAAGATTCTGCCGAGCTGCCGCACCGGCCACGTGAGCCGGTTGGTGAGCGACAGGAACAGATAGATATTGCCGAGCGTGAACGGATCGGCCGTACCGCGCGTTTGGGCGTAGAAGTACACGCCGAACACAAGCGACAGCGCGATCTGCACATAGCCGATGGCGTCCGAGCCGCTCCAGTAGTAGGCCATCAGGCGGTTCAGGAAGATGTTCTTTTGCCGGTAGTCCGTGTTCAGCTTGGTGAACTTGTCATACTCCGCGCGCTGCTGGCCGAAGGCGCGCACGACGCGCACGCCGGTCAGGTTCTCCTGGATCGCGGTAGACAGAGCGCCCTCGGCTTCGTCGGCCTCGGTGAAATACTTTCGCACAAAACGGAAGTAGACAAAGCTGAGCACTGCCAGGATCGGCAGCGTGACCATCGAGATCAGCGACATGCGCACGTCGATGGCGAGCATCATGACAAGCGCGGTGAAGAACATGACGACGGTGCGCACGATCTCCATCATCTGATTGGCGATAAAGCGGCGCACGGTGTCCACGTCGGACGTGCAGCGCTGCACTAAGTCGCCGGTGCTGACATGCTTATGGTAATCGTAAGGCACCTCGTTCAGATGGCAGTAAAGCGTATCGCGCATCTTTTTGGCCATCTGCTCGGACGCGACCGAGACGTTCCGGCGGCGAAGGAATGTGAACAGGCCGTTTAAGACCGTAAACGCAAAGAACAGCAGGCCGCAGAACCAGTAGGTTTTGGTGACGTCGCTGTGCGCTACCAGAAAGTCGAAGAGCCACTTCGGCAGCGACGGGTCGTCCCCCAGGAGGACGTAGTCAAGGGCGAAACTCGTCACATACGAGGTCAGATACAGCATCAGCGTTGCGATCAGCACCTCGACCGCTGCGAGCAGCAGATAGCGTTTATAGCCGTGCAGCGAATCCATGACGAGCGCCCGGTTTCGATTCGGTTGCTTTTTCATATATCCAATATTACTCCTGTGTTGCATAGCGGTGGTTCCCTTTGCCCTCGGCAAAGACAGCTTGACGCATCACACAGATGCGGAAGGGGTTTCAACGAATGCGCATAGCTCCTGTTCCTCCTTGTGGTGGATTTGGGTTAAGAGGTAACGGCCAATGGCCTTGTCATAGAATGTCATCGTTTCTCCGTAGGGAGATTCTTCCTTCCTGTTTGCTTGCAAACATTTCATGTCACAAAGCGGCATTTCACGGCGAAGCCATTTCATTCGCCGCAGGCGGATTTCATTGCGCCCGACGCTAATACATATCCTGCGGATTGACCTCCAGCTGCACGTCGGCGCATACGTCGCTGTGCGCGTTCTGGAAATCATAGATCAGCCGCACGGCGGCGGGGAGCCGTTTGGTGCGGAGCAGCTTGATCAACAGCTGGTAGCGCACAAGGCCTGAGATCTTGGCAATCGGCGCTTCGGCCGCGACGAGCAGCAGGATATCGTTCTTCCCAGCCTCGCCGAGCATCGCGCGCAGCTCCTTTTCGAGCGCCTTGGTATAGGCGATGCACGCCTCCGCCACCGTCGCCTCGCGCCGATCCGCAAACACGACGCGGAGGAACAGCGAAAACGGCGGATAGAGCATCTTTTTGCGCTCGGCGATCTCGTATTGGAAGAAGCCCGGATAGTCCTGCTCCTTCGCAAACCGGATGATCGGATGCTGCGGCGCGTAGGTTTGCAGCACGACGCGCCCCGGCGTTTCGTCGCGCCCGGCGCGGCCCGCTACCTGTGTCAGCAGCTGAAACGTGCGCTCCGGCGAGCGATAGTCCGGCAGGTTCAGCGTCGTATCGGCGGCGACGACCCCGACGAGCGT
The DNA here is from genome assembly GCA_946185305.1 of uncultured Clostridia bacterium. Lineage (GTDB taxonomy): Bacteria > Bacillota > Clostridia > Christensenellales > CAG-138 > UBA3792. The sequence goes on from CAMHJE010000038.1 coordinate 12,480, forward strand.
GACGTTCGGAAAGTCGTGTCCCTTGGCAATCATCTGCGTGCCGATCAGCACCTGCGCCTGTCCCGCCGCAAACGCGGACAGGATGCGGTTATACGCGTCCTTGGTGCGCATCGTGTCGGTGTCCATCCGAAGGCTCCGCACGGCGGGGAACAGCTTATGCAGCGTTTCCTCAACCTGCTCGGTGCCGATGCCGAACTGCTTCAAAAACGGCTTATGGCAGCTCGGACACTCCTTCGGCAAGGGCTTTGTCAGCCCGCAATAGTGGCAGCGCGTGCGACCCTCGACCTTGTGATACGTCAGCGAAATATCGCAGTTGTCGCACTTTAGGACATATCCGCAGTTGCGGCATTCGACGAACGTGGAATACCCTCTGCGGTTGATGAACAGCATGGCCTGCTGTCCTTTGGCAATCGTTTCGGCCAGCAGCTCGGTCAGCCGGTCGGAAAAAATGCTGTTGTTGCCGAGCAGCAGCTCGTCGCGCATGTTCACGACCTCCACCGTCGGCAGCGGTCTTCCCGCGACACGGTCGGGCAGCGAGCACAGCGTATACCGGCCGGACAGCGCCCGGTAGTAGGACAGCAGCTGCGGCGTCGCGCTGCCAAGCACGAGCGCACCGCCCGCGTCCCTGCACCGCCGGTCCGCAATGTCGATGGCGGAATAGCGCGGTGTTTTTTCGCTCTGATAGGAGGATTCATGCTCCTCGTCAATGATGATGAGGCCGAGCCGTTCGACCGGCGCGAACACGGCGCTTCGCGCGCCGATCACGATATCCGCAAGGCCGAGCCGGATCCGCCGCCATTCGTCAAAGCGTTCTCCGCTTGAGAGCCTGCTGTGCAGCACGGCGATCCGGTCGCCGAAGCGTTCGGCAAAGCGGCCGACGGTCTGCGGCGTCAGGGAAATTTCGGGAACGAGGACGATTGCCTGTTTGCCCTCGTCGATGCATGCGCGGATCACGGAGAGGTACACCTCGGTCTTGCCGCTTCCCGTGACGCCGTACAGCAGCACGGTATTGTGCGCGGGATCGTGCATGGCGCCGGTGATCGTTTCGACTGCAGCGCGCTGCTTTTCGGTCAGCGTATGCGGCCTTTCGTGCAGGATCGGCGTGTTCGGCTTACGGAACACCGCCAAATCCCCTTCGGTGAGGATGCCTTTTTTGATCAGCGCCGTGATCGCGCTTGCTGCGCCGGGCAGGAGCTTTGCGACCTCGCTTTTCGGGATCTCGCCCGCGTCGTTCACGATCCGCAAAACCGTCTGCTGTACGGGCGCACGGGATAGGAGCGCGATCTGCTCCTCGACATTGACGCCCTCGGCCACCGAGACGGTGACGACCTTCTTTTCACGCACGCGCTGGCCGCGCAGCTGCGCGGGGATCATGCAGGCGAGCGCGTCGATGAACAGGCAGCGATAAGCGGAATGCATCCACTTGGCAAGGCTGATCTGCTCCTCCAGGATCACCGGATACGGCTCGATGATCCGCACCACGTCCTTGACGACCGACGGATCGAGGTCGCAGGTTTCCTTGAGCGCGACGACAAAGCCCTCCTTGAGCCGGTCGCCCTGTCCGAATGGAACGAACACATGATGACCGGCGCGCACGGGGAGCGCATCGGGGACACGGTAGGTGAAGAACCGGTCCACCGCGCTGTGGTTGATATCGACAACGATTTCGGCGTACATAGTTTGTAAAGAACCTGTCAATAAAAGAAGAATGTCCGCCGTTTACCGCAGCGGACATCCCGATCAAATTTCTCTGCTCGGTTATTGCTCCTCTTTGGGTGCGGTAACGGTAATATCGCCATGATAGAGTTCGTCCACGGCAACGGAAACGGGCTTGCGACCGTTGAGTTTCTCGGGATGATCCTGTAACTGGCGCGCACGGGTGGCGACGGCGGTAACCAAAAGATAGCGGCAGCCGGCCTTCTTAACCAGTTCATTCAAAGCGGGACGATTCAGCATTGTTCGATTCCTCCTAAAAACGTTTCGATTACTTCGGCATTGTGCCGCACGGAGCATTGCTCGGCGGCAATGATCGCTTCCATCTGCTGCACGGCCTGTTCGACAGAGTCGTTGATCACAAGATAGTCGCATTCGGGCATGGCCCGCATTTCTGTATACGCGGTTTCGGTGCGCCGTGCGATCTGCTCCGGCGTTTCGGTGCCGCGGCCGATCAGACGTTCCTTTAACACGGCCATCGACGGCGGCGCGATAAAGATGCGGATCGCTTCCGGGAACGCAGCCTTCACGCGGCGCGCGCCCTGCACGTCGATCTCTAAAATCACATGGTTCCCCTTGGCAAGCTGCTCCAACACATAGGCGCGCGGCGTACCGTAATAGTTCATGCCGAACACGTGCATGTATTCGAGAAACTCGTCATTGTCGATCATCGTCTGAAACTGCTCCGGCGTTTTGAAAAAGTAGTGTACGCCGTCGATTTCTCCCGGACGCGGCGCGCGCGTCGTCGCAGAAACGGACATCCTGATCTCCGGGTGCCGCTCCATCAGCGCCCCGTCTACGGTCCCCTTACCGACCCCCGCCGGTCCCGATACGACCAGCAAAAGCCCCGCAGCCGTCTGCTTCATACTTCCTCCGCCTTTTCTTCATCGTGATAATCGGCGCAAAGCCGATGCGCGAGGGTTTCGGATTGTAAGCCGGACAGGATCACATGCTCGCTGTCCATAATCAGCACGGAGCGCGTCTTGCGTCCGCAGCTTGCGTCGATCAGCAGGTTCCGTTCGCGCGCGTCCTGAATGATGCGCTTGATCGGGGCGGAATCGGGCCCGACGATGGCGACGATCCGCGCGCTCTGCACAATGTTGCCGAAGCCGATGCTGATAAGCTGTTCGCTGCTTTTCATACGCTATTCCACGTTCTGAATCTGCTCGCGCAGCTTCTCGATCTCGGCCTTGCACAACAGCACCGCATTGGTCAGCTCCGTATCGTTCGCCTTCGAGCCGATCGTGTTGCACTCGCGGTTCATTTCCTGAATGATAAAGTCCATCTTGCGGCCGATGGGCTCGCTCGCCTCCAGATACGCGCGGAACTGCGTGATGTGGCTTTGCAGCCGCACCAGCTCCTCGTCGATGCAGGCGCGATCCGCAAACAGCGCGATCTCGGTCGCAAGCCGGGCACGGTCGATTTCGGTGTCCGATAAAACGGACTCAATGCGCTCGGTGAGCTTCTTGCGGTAGTCCTCCACGACCAGCGGCGCGCGCATAAGGATCCGTTCCCGATACGCCGCCATCGCATCGACGCCGGCCTGCAGCGCGGCCTTTAGGCGTTCGCCCTCGGCCTCGCGCATGGTTTCAAGCGCGTCCACGGCGGCGTTGGTGGCTTCGTCCGCCAGCGCGATCAGCGCGTCGGTATCCTCATCGGCGGCGACGATCTCGCACACATCCGGCAGCCGCAGCACGTTTGCCAGCGTCAGATCGTCCTCCAGACCGAGGTGCGCGGGCGCCTGCCGCGCGGCGGTGACATACGCCGTCAGCAGCTGCGTGTCGATCCGAACGGACTTCGCGTCCTCCCGCGTGTTGCGATAGCTGATGAACACATCGACGTGGCCGCGCGAAAGCCGGGTATTCAGCACCTTGCGGATGGTGTCCTCGGTGCAGCCCAGCATACGCGGCACGCGGATGCCGATATCCAAAAAGCGATGGTTGACGCTTTTCAATTCAATCACGAGCTCGCGTCCGTCGCGGGCGGCAACGCCCTTGCCGTAGCCGGTCATGCTTTTCATGTGGTATGCCCCTCCGTATAGGCTTACATTTTATCACACCCGTGCCCGCAAAAACAAGAGCCTCCGGCGATTTTACGCCTAAAAACCGATCGTATTACATCCTTTTTACGCAATATACCGTCCGTGCACAGCGGACAATGCGCCGTTCCCGCCGTTTTGCGGTTTTGGGACATGCAAAAAGAAGCCGCGCAGAACGGCGGCTTTCCAAAATAGGATACCATTTGATTATTTACCGAGCTCGCAGCGAATATCGCGGATGCCCTCGTTGGTTTCAAGGAACGTCAGCAGATCGTTGATCGTGATGCTGTTATCCATGCGGAGCGAGATATCATAGGTGGAGCTGCCGTCGTCGTTGAACGCGATCTTGCTCGCCACGATCTGCATTTTTTGCGCCGTCGTATACTGCACAAGCGCCGCACGGAACACGTCGGATTTCTGCACCGTGCAATGGATCGTGCCGATGGTCATGGAATCGGCGCTGAGCGCGTATTTGTGCATAATGACCTGCAGCAGCGCCACGACCACGGTGGTAAAAATGCCGATCACATAGAGGCCGGAGCCGATGGCAAGGCCGATGCCCGCCGTCGCCCAGATGCCCGCCGCCGTCGTCAGGCCGCGCACCGAGGTGCCGTTGCGGAAGATAATGCCCGCGCCGAGGAAGGAAACGCCGCTGACGACCTGCGCCGCGACACGCGCTGGGTCCGCCCCGCGCGATCCGTTGAACGCCCTGCCCGCCGCGTCGGTGAGATCGGCAAAGCCGTATTTGGAAACGATCATCATCAGCGCTGCCGCACAGCAGACGATGATATGCGTGCGGATGCCCGCTTCCTTATAACGCTTGCTGCGCTCAAAGCCGATGGCCGCGCCGCAGACGCAGGCAACGAGGATACGTGCAAAAAACTCCAAGTACTGTCCGATCGAAAACTGTCCGAACATATACCCTGCCAAAGTCATACCAAAATCCGCCTTTCATGACTTGATTTTTGTTTTAACTATGGTATTATAATAGATATTGATAACTATGTAAAATCAATTTTACAGAGCAGTCCATAAAGCTTTTTTATAAATGGAGGTCACCATGCTCGATCCCAAGCTGTACTCGCTGCTGCAGGTCTATGAAAGCAAGAGTTTTTCCGAAGCCGCCAAAAAGCTGTCGATCACCCAACCGGCGGTCAGTCACCATATCAAGGTGCTCGAGGAGGAGCTGAATATCCGGATTTTCGACCGCAGAAAGGGCGAAATCGTCGTTACGCGTGAGGGTGAGGCCGTTGTGAAGTGCGCCAAAAAGCTGCTCGGCCTGTATAACAATCTCCGGCAGGATCTGTCCGACAGCAAAAAGCTCGTCACGCACCTCACCATCGGCATCACGCACACCGCCGAAAGCAACCCGGTCGCGGAGGCGCTCGCCAAATACTGTGCCGAGCACGGGCAAGTCACTATAACGATGGTGACGGACACGATAAATAATCTTTATAAAAAGCTGAAAAACTATGAAATAGATTTAGCCATCGTCGAGGGGCGCGTGCCGTCTACCTCCGTCCACTATCTGCTGCTCGACACGGACTGTCTGATGCTTGCGGTGTCGATGAACCATCCGTTTGCACAGCGCAGCATGGTGACGCTGAACGAGCTGAAAAAGGAGCGCATGATCATCCGTCTGCCGAACTCCGGCACGCGCAACCTGTTTACCGCGCACCTTGAGAGCAACAACATGGACATCCGCGATTTCAACGTGATCTTGGAGCTCGACAATATCGCAACGATCAAGGATCTGATCCGGCGCGACTTCGGCGTGTCCGTGCTGCCCAAGAGCGTCTGTCTCGACGAGCTGAAAAAGAAAAAGATCGCGGTGCTGCCCGTGGAAAACCTCTCGATGATGCGCGAAATCAACCTTGCCTATATGGACGATTTCACGCAGGTCGATATGCTCCACGGCATCATCACCGCGTACAACGAGACATTGCGAAGCTATAAATAATCGGAAATAAATTTCGACCGGCGGAGCA
>CAMHJE010000039.1:0-18182 GCA_946185305.1 uncultured Clostridia bacterium
ACCCGCCGGCCAACGTCCGCGCGATCATTGCGGACGCGCCGTATACGTCCCCGTGTGCGATCATGCGCCGCGTGCTGACAAGCATGAAGCTGCCGGTCGGTATCGTCTATCCATTTTTGTGGCTCGGCGCGGAGCTGTTCGGCGGCTGCAACCTGTCCGATCAATCCGCCGACGCCGCAGAAGCCGTCAAGCATGCCCGGGTACCGATCCTGCTGATCCACGGCGAAGCCGACGATTTTGTTCCGTGCGAGATGGGGCGCGCCATTGCCGCCGCGAATCCCGACCGCGTTGAGCTGCACACGTTCCCTGGCGCTGCGCATGGCTTAAGCTATCTTGTCGATACGCCGCGTTATGAGCAGATCACCACGGATTTTCTGCAAAAGCACGTTCTGTAAAAGCTGCCATATAAAAAAGACCAAACTTTTTTCAAAAAAACACTTGCAATTTTCCGAAAACCGTGTATAATAGCTTTTGCAGTTGAGGGGCATTAGCACAGTTGGTAGCGCGCAACGTTCGCAATGTTGAGGTCAGGAGTTCGAATCTCCTATGCTCCACCAAAAGCAAAATCCTGTTACGGTTGTGACAGGATTTTTCTTTTATCTACTTTATTTCACCGGTTCAGCAGCCATACGCCCGCGTTCAGATACCCGGCAAACGCCGTCCAAACAAGGTACGGCAGCTGCATCGCGGCGGCGGGCTTATCAACCTTGGCAAAGGCGGCGATCATCCCAAGGAGCAGCGCAAAAAGTCCGATCAGCCAAAAGAACGCAAAGCCAAAGGCCCGCAGGTTGAAAAACCAAATGCTCCAAAGATAATTGAATACCAGCTGGACCGTATAGACGCCGACGCAGCCGCGACGCTCATGCGGCTTTGTGGCGATCATCACGCGCGCCATCCCGATGCCCATCAAAAGATACAGGATCGTCCACACAATCGGGAACACAACGGCGGGCGGGGAGAGCGGCGGCTTCACGGTCGTCGAACGGTACAGCTCGGTTCCGTTTTTGATCAAAAGCGCAAATAAAAGGCCAAGCCCTTCGGTCAGCGCGATCCACAATACATACGGCTTCCAATTTTTCTTTTCCATCGAACACTCCGTTTTTGTCAAGACTTTATTGTATTTTGCCCTTTATCGGCCGTTCTATGCGTATGCCGCAAACGGCTTGACGAATATTTTTGTATATGCTACAATCATCCCGTTCATCGGAGGATGTTGCAATTCGTAATGCAGCGCCGGATAAGATGTCGGACAGACCGTTTGCACGGAGGCAGGCACAACGTATAAGGTGCGGCCGGATAAGCGCAGGCGGGTGTCCGGTGCCTTATCCGGCGTTTTTGGAGGACTATGGAAGATAATCGTACCTTTACCGAAGGAAAAATCTTTGCGCCGCTTGTGCGCTTTATGCTGCCCGTGCTGCTCGCGCTGTTTTTGCAGACGCTTTACGGCGCGGTCGATCTGTGGGTTGTCGGCAAGTTTGCCGAGAGCTTCGATGTGTCTGCGGTCTCGACCGGCTCGCAGCTGATGATGACGATTACGCTTGCGGTCACAAGTCTTGCCATGGGTATGACCGTACTCGTCGGGCGCAAGCTCGGCGCGGGCAAGCCGGAGGAGGCGAGGAAGGTGATTGCAAGCGGTATCTGGCTGTTCGGCACGGTCGGGCTTCTGCTTTCCCTGCTGATCATGCCGCTTTCCGGCAGCGCCGCAAGACTGCTGCAGGCGCCCGAGGAAGCGTTTGCCGCTACGCGGGATTACCTGTTCATCTGCGGCGCGGGAACCGTGTTTATCGTGGCCTACAATCTGATCGGCAGCATCTTTCGCGGAATCGGGGATTCCCAAATGCCACTGTACAGCGTGCTGATCGCGTGCGCCTTGAATATCGCGGGCGATTTGCTGCTGGTTGCCGTATGCGGCCTCGGCACGCGGGGCGCGGCGTATGCCACGGTGCTTGCGCAGGGCGTCAGCGTGGTTCTTTCCTTTTGGATTATTCGTCGCCGCAAGCTGCCGTTTCATTTGACAAAAAGCAATGTATTGCGCCCAAAGATGCACTTGATCGCGGATATTCTGAAGCTCGGCATTCCGATTGCTTTGCAGGATATCCTTGTCAGCCTGTCGTTTCTGATCATCCTTGCCATCGTCAACAGCCTCGGCGTCACAGCTTCGGCGGGCGTCGGCGTTGCGGAAAAGCTCTGCGGGTTCGTCATGCTTGTGCCGTCGGCATTCATGCAGGCCATGTCCGCGTTCGTCGCGCAGAACATCGGTGCCGAAAAACCCGGTCGGGCGCGAAGGGCCCTGCTGTACGGCATTGCCACATCGCTTGCCATCGGCGTCGTCATGGCCTATCTGAACTTCTTCCACGGCGACTGGATGGCATGGCTGTTCGTCAAGGATCCCGAAGTCATCGCCGCTGCGGCGGAATATCTCAAGGCCTACGCGATTGACTGTCTCTTAACCTCGTTCCTGTTCTGCTTTATCGGCTATTTCAACGGCGTCGGCAGCACCGTGTTCGTCATGCTGCAGGGCATCTTAGGCGCGTTTTGCGTGCGCGTGCCGATCTCATGGCTCATGAGCCGCCAAAGCCCCGTTTCGCTGTTCCACGTCGGCCTTGCCACGCCTGCCTCGTCGTTTGTGCAGATCGCGCTGTGCGCCGTGTGGTTTGCCATACTGCTGCGCCGCGAGAGGGCAGGGCGAAATTCTGCGCCGCTTGCTTGACGTAGCCGTAAGTGCTCGGTATAATGTACGTAAAGGAAACGGCTTTCGTTTCCGCATCCGGAAAGGAGTTTGCTATGGCTTTACAGCTTCGTCCCTATCATGCCCCCGATTTTTCCGAGCCGCGTTTTGTCAATGCGCCGAACGCCGCTTTGACGCCTGCGCCGTTTGACCGCGTCGCGCCGGAGCAGTATCACGCAATGAGCATCTTCCCCGAATATTTTAAGGTGAACGGGCAATGGCTTTTGGCCGAGGAGAGCCGCATGGACTGCGTGCCGGTGCTGCGAAACGGCAAAATCGAGGTCGTCGAATTCCGCCATATCAAGGCGGGCGAGCTTGTCGTTTGCGGCAGAACCGAGGACGCGAGCGAGGGCATCTACGTCCACGCAAACGGCTTTGCGGAGGACAAGAACGAGCGCGACGTGTTCGCCTTCCGGCAGAACCGCACGCGTGAGACGGCGTTTTCCAAGGATTACGATGATCTCTATGATGTCTTGCGGCATGACCGCGACCACGGCAGGATCGTTTGGGTGCTCGGCCCGGCGGTGGCGTTCGACCATGATTCCCGCGCGTCGTTTGCCAAGCTGATTCAAAACGGCTATGCGGACGCGCTGCTGGCGGGCAACGCGCTTGCCACGCACGATTTGGAAGGCGCGTACCTCAAAACCGCGCTCGGCGTCGATATTTATACGCAAAAGGGCATGCCGAACGGGCATTATAATCACCTTGACACGATCAACCGCGTCCGCTATCACGGCAGCGTGAAAAAGTTCATCGAGGCCGAGGGTATCGACAACGGCATCATCTGGTCGTGCGAGACATGCGGCGTGCCGTATGTGCTCGGCGGCTCGATTCGCGACGACGGCCCCTTGCCGCCTGTTTACGGCGACGTATATGCGGCGCAGGACGCCATGCGTCATGAGGTGCGCACCGCGACGACCGTGATCTGCATTGCGACGATGCTCCATTCCATCGCCGTCGGCAATATGACGCCGTCGTTCCGTGTGCTGCCGGACGGCACCGTGCGGCAGGTGTATTTCTACTGCATCGACGTGTCCGAGTTCACCGCCAATAAGCTGGCCGACCGCGGCTCGCTCTCTGCACGCTCGATCATCACAAACGCGCAGGACTTTATCGTGACCACTGCCAAAGGCCTCGGCCTGTAAAGTGATATTACAATAACCATTTAGGAGGAATTTGCAATGAAAAAAGATTTGGGCGTAGTGCCCGCCGTATTCCCGATGCCCGTACTGATGATCGCCACGTATGATGAGAACGGCGTCGTCGATGTGATGAACGCCGCGTGGGGCATGATCAGCGATATGGATCAGATCACGCTGTTCCTGGGCCAGGACCGCAAGACCGTTGCGAACATGAAGGTCAGCAAGGCGTTCACCGTCGCGCTGGCGGATCAAGCGCACATGAAGGAAGCGGACTTCTTCGGCATTGCGACCGGCAACAAGATGCCCGATAAGTTCGCGCGCACCGGCCTGACCGCCGTCAAGAGCAAGCATGTCAACGCCCCGATCATCGAGGAATTCCCGCTTGTCATGGAATGTGAACTGGATCGCTTCCTCGACGACGGCAACTTCTTCGCGGTGATCGGCAAGATCGTCAACACCGCCGCCGATGAATCCGTGCTCGACGAGCGCGGCAAGGTCGAGCCGGCAAAGCTCAACGCAATCCTGTTCGATCAGTTCCGCAACGGGTATTACGCCATCGGCGAAAAGGTCGGCAAGGCGTGGAACGCCGGCGCGGGCCTTATGAAGGAGTAACGGGGGAGCAGTATGGCAGAAAAGCCCTTCGGTTGGTGCTTCCTCGGCACCGGCACGCTTGCGCAGAACGTTGCAAAGGAGATCGTGCCGTCCGGCAGACACCGGATCGTTTCGACGTTTTCGAGAAACTTTGAAAAGAACAAGGCGTTCGCGGACAGCTGTGGGGCGACGCCCTGCCGCAGCGCGGAGGAAGCCATCCAAATGGAAGGCGTGGACGCGGTCTATATCGTCGTCCCGCATCCGGGTCACTATGCGCTGACAAAGCTCGCGCTCACGCTCGGCAAGCCGGTTCTCTGCGAAAAGCCATTCACCGTGGACGCCAAGCAGTCCAAGGAGCTGTTCGACCTTGCAAAGGAAAAGCGTCTGTACCTTGCCGAAGCCATGTGGACATGGTTTGCCCCGACCGCGCAGCGCGTCAAGTCGTGGGTCGAGGAAGGCAGGTTCGGGACTATTTCCTTCTGCCACGCCAACTATCATATGAACGGACAGGGCTACGCCGCACGTGTGACCGATCCCACGCAGGCGGGCGGCGCGCTGCTCGATATCGGCGTCTATGCGATCCATTATCTCTACCGCCTGTTCGGCAAGCCGGTCTCGATCCGCTGCGAAGGGCGCTTAAAGGACGGCATCGACTGGGGCGAGGAGATCATCATGACCTACCCGAACGGCTTCACGGCCACGGCCTCGACCGCTATCGACAATTACAAGGGCCTTGAACGCCTTACGATCAAGGGCGACAAGGCAAAAACCTCCGTGTTCCTGTTCCACATGACCAACAAGGCCAAGCTGAAAAAGGGCCTTAGAACGCTCGACACCATCGACGCATACGGCGGTATGCTGAATGAGTTCGATCTGGTGTCCGGCGAGATCCGCGAGGGACGCACGGAGAGCCGCTTCGTCCCGCAGCAGGCGACGCAGGATGTGATGGAGCTGCTCGACGAATGTCGCAGACAGATGCAGCTTGTCTATCCGTTTGAAAAAGCATAAGTCCGAAATGATCCATGCAGTCCTTCTTCTCGAAAAGGGAAGAGGGACTTTTTCTGTCCGCCGGGTTGCAAACGACGCGCAGATGTGGTATCCTGTCTTTGTAAAAACGGACAGAGGACACAAAAGCTATGCTGCATCCCTTCATCATGGAGCGCCTTTCGCCGATTACCGAGGAGGAACGCGCGATCCTCGGCGGGCAGACGGTGATCGACCGCGATCTGTATATGGACGGCACGCACGATATCATTACCGGCGACAAGCTCTTAGAGCCCGGCAAGCTGATCACCGTGCGGCCGCATACGCGCTTCATTCGCTTCCCGAAGCACACGCATGACTATGTCGAAATGGTGTATATGTGCAGCGGCTCGACCACGCATCTGGTGAACGGCACGCAGCTGACGCTCGGCGAGGGCGAGCTGCTGATCCTCGGCCAGAACGCCGTGCAGGAGATCGAGCCCGCCGGGGAGCACGATATCGCCGTCAATTTCATCGTGCGGCCGACGTTCTTTTCCGGCGTGCTGCCGTACCTCGGTGAGCGTGATACGCCGCTGCGTCGTTTTCTGATCGACTGTCTTGTGTCCGGCGGGGAGACAAGCTATCTGCTATTTCGCGTAGCGGACGTATTGCCGATTCGAAATCTCGTTGAAAACCTGCTCTATACTCTGCTTGAACCGACTGCGTATAAGCGTGAGGTGCAGCAGGTCACGATGGGCCTGCTGTTTATGCAGCTTATGAACCATACGGATATGCTCGAAATCGAGTCCACGGAGCAGACGGCGATCGTGTCGGTGCTCCGCTATATCGAGGAGCAGTATCAAAACGGCAGTCTCACCGAGATCGCCGCCCGGCTGCATTACGATCTGCATTTTCTGTCACGGCTGATCAAGGAGAGCACCGGCAAAACGTATACGGCGCTTGTGCAGGAAAAGCGGCTGCGGCAGGCGGCATGGCTTTTGGAAAACACGGATCGGAATGTGGACGAGATCGCCGTATCGGTGGGGTATGAGAATGTCAGCTATTTCCACCGCCTGTTTTTTGCACAGTACGGCCTGTCTCCGAAGAAATTTCGGGATTGCAAATAAGGACACTTTTTTTGTTAACTCATGTCCTTGCGGCATACGTAACGATTTGGTAAACTGTGCATAAGAAAGAGAGGTTTGCATGCGGTATTATTTGGCGGTTGACATTGGCGCGTCCTCCGGACGCCATATCGTGGGCTATACGGAAAACGGCTCGCTGCAGACAAAAGAGGTTTATCGTTTTCCCAATGGGGTCAAGTCCGAAAACGGACACCTTGTTTGGGATATCGACAGCCTCTTATTTCATGTCAAAGCGGGCATCGAAAAGGCAAAGGAACAATTCGGCGCCATCGAGTCCCTGTCCGTCGATACATGGGGCGTCGATTACGTGCTGTTAAAGGGCGACGAGATTGTTTACCCGGTTTACGCCTACCGGGATGATCGCACCAAGGAAGCCATCGAAAAGGTGCATGCCGTCGTTCCGTTTTCTACGCTCTACCGGCACACCGGCATCCAGTTCCAGCCGTTCAACTCGATCTATCAGCTCTATGCGGATAAGGAAGCCGGCCGGCTCGACGGCGTCACCGATTTTCTGATGATCCCCGCGTTTTTGATGTACAAGCTCTGCGGCGCCAAAGTGCATGAATACACCAACGCGACCACGATGGGCATGGTGAGCGCAAAAACCGGCGAATTCGATACCGAAATCATCGACGCGCTCGGTTTGCCGCGGCATTTGTTCGGCAAGCTGCAGCAGCCGGGAACGGTCATCGGCGAGTATGAGGGCATCAAGGTCGTCCTGTGCGCCACGCACGACACCGGCTCTGCTGTCGAGGGCATCCCGATGGAGATCGACGCGCCGTATATCTCGTCCGGCACATGGAGTCTGCTCGGCGTCAAGACCGCAAAGCCGCTGACCGATGAAGCGAGCGAGGCCGCCAACTATTCCAACGAGGGCGGCGTGGGCTATAACCGCTATCAGAAAAACATCATGGGCATGTGGATTGTCAATCGTCTAAGAGACAACCTCTGCCCGGACAAGCCTTTTGGCGAGATCGTGAAGGAAGCTGCGCAAAGCACCTACAGCGAAACCGTCAACGCCAACGAACCCGCGTTTTTAGCGCCGGCCTCGATGAAAGAAGCGTTCGACGCGGCGCTGCCGCAAAAGCCGCAAACGCCCGCCGATTATTTCCGTTGCGCGTTCTTGAGCCTTGCCAAGTCCTATGCCAAGGCGCTTCATGAACTGGAACGCAACACCGGCCGCACATACGATACGCTCTATATCGTCGGCGGCGGCGCAAAGAACGGGCTTTTGAACCGCTTCACCGAGGAGGCGACCGGCAAAAAGGTTGTCGCACTCCCGATCGAAGCGACCGCGCTCGGCAATCTTAAAACCCAAATGACCCGGTAAAATACCGTAACGTTGATACAGGAGGATTCGGAATGTTAGTTGAAACCAAAGCAAGAGTCGGCGTTTTCGCCATCGCTCTGGGCGCGTATCTGCCCCAGTTCCCGTCGCTCGTGCCGGAATTTGCATCCCAGTACGAAGCGTTCAAAACGCATATCCCCGGCACCGTTGAGATCATCGACGGCGGCATCGTCACCACCAAGGAGCTTGCGATGGCGGCGGGGGACAAGTTCCGCGCGGCGGATGTCGATCTCGTCATCCTGCAGCTTTTGACCTATGCTACATCCTATAACATGCTGCCCGCCGTGCGCGACCTCGATGTGCCGGTCGTGCTCGTTAACGTGCAGAAGAAGAAAGCGCCCGATTACGCAAACACCGATACCGCTACGTGGCTCGGCGAGCTGTACGCCTGCGGCGCGGTCGGCGAAATGGTCGCAGATTTAGAGCGCGCGGGCAAGCGCCATGCGGTCATCACCGGCGTCGTCGAGGGCGGCGATCCCGAAGTGGACGCCGAGATTGCGGATTGGTGCAAGGCCGCGCAGGTGCGCCGCCGCTTCCGCGATCTGAACCTTGCGCAGATCGGCCGTCCGTACCCCGGCATGATGGATCTGTACATCGACGAAACCAACCTCTATCATCGCATGTGGCTGTATACCAAGCAGTTCGACTGGGAAAAGATGTGGGCGATCGCCGATCACATCACCGACGAGGAAGCGATCCGCGCTAAGGCGCAGGATATTTTGGACACTTTCGATATCGAAGGCGGCGGCACGGTCGAAAAGGTATGGGACATGGCAAAATACGTCGTCGCGTTCGAGCAATGGGTCAAGGATGAGCATATCGGCTTTATCGCGTCGCACTATGACGGCTTCGCACAGGGCAAGGCGGGCGTGCTCGATTCCATGCTGATTCCGGCGTTCTCCATGCTGATCAAGCAGGGCGTCGCATGCGCGGTCGAGGGCGATATTAAAGTTTCCATGGCGATGAGCATCTTGAAAACGATCTCCGGCATGGGCCAGCTTTCCGAAATGTATTCGATCGACTTCAACGAGGACATTTGCATCATCGGCCATTCCGGCTCCGGCGACGCGGATATTTCCGCCAAGAAGCCGACCATGAAGATCGTCCCCGTGTTCCACGGCAAGACCGGCGGCGGCTACCTCACGCAGTTCTATCCGCACCTCGGCCCGGTTACGTATCTCGGCATCACGCAGGATAAGGACGGTCACTTCAAGTTTGTCGTCGCCGAGGGCGTCAACGAAGAGGGCCCGATCTTCACGTTCGGCGATACGAATATGCGTACCCGCTTCACCTGCGGCGCGAGAGAGTTCTGCAACCGCTGGAGCGAGGCAGGCCCGACGCACCACATGGCCGCGGCTGCCGGACGGCATATCGACACGATCCTGAAGGTCGCCAAGATCTTCAATGTGCCGGTGGATATCGTCACGCGGTAAACGTGAGGGATCGTCATTGTAAATTGTCCGAAGTACGGACAGCATAACCACAGAAATTCCCTGCTTTCTTTTCTTGGTACCTTCTTTTCTTTCCCATGAAAGAAAAGAAGTACAATCCATCTCAAAGCAGTACAAACAAAAATATACAGCGAAAGGAATCCACCATGAAAGATATTTTAACCGCACCGTTTGTTGTCGAGATGATCCGCACGACGACCAATATGTACAACCACGGCTGGGACGAGCGCAACGGCGGCAACATCAGCCTGCTGCTGGACGAAGCCGAGGTCAAGGAATACCTCGATACCGATAAGGTCCTCCGCACGTATGAGACCGGCTTTGCCGCGCCGACCCTTGCGGGCAAGTATTTCCTCGTCACCGGCACCGGCAAGTATTTCAAGAACGTCCAGTATGCGCCCGAAGTCAACCTCGGCCTGCTGCGCATCACCGCGGACGGTGAGCATGCCGAGCTGCTGTGGGGCTATGCCGACGGCGGCAAGTTCACCAGCGAATTCCCGGC
The DNA here is from genome assembly GCA_946185305.1 of uncultured Clostridia bacterium. Classification (GTDB taxonomy): domain Bacteria; phylum Bacillota; class Clostridia; order Christensenellales; family CAG-138; genus UBA3792. The sequence goes on from CAMHJE010000039.1 coordinate 9,871, forward strand.
GCACATGATGAGCCATGTCGAACGTTTGAAGGTCGATCCGGACAACCGCGTCGTCATGCATTGCCATCCCGCCAACCTGCTGGCCATGACGTACGTGCATGACCTTGACGAGATCAAGTTCACGCGGACGCTGTGGCAGATGTGCACCGAGTGCATCGTGGTCTTCCCGGACGGCGTCAACGTCCTCCCGTGGATGCTCTGCGGCACGAATGAGATCGGTATTGCCACCGCCGAAAAGATGCAGACCGCGCGCCTCGTCGTTTGGTCGCAGCACGGCATCTACGGCGCGGGCAAGGATCTCGACGAAACCTTCGGCCTCATCGAAACTGCCGAAAAGGCCGCCGAAATCTACATGAAGATCGCGCACCTGCCGCTGGTCAACACCATCACCGACGCGCAGATGCACGAGCTCGAAGCCCGCTTCAACGTTAAGGCCAGACCCGGGTATCTGGATTAACGAATGAAGATTGTGCTTTTTCTTCGGGAGAAGATAAAGCACCCAAAAGAAGCCGAGATCTATACTTGCATAAATAGAAAATATTTGCTTTCTTTTCTTGATTTTTCTTTTCTTTCGCATGAAAGAAAAGAAAAATCACAAAGTCAAATATAATAAACAAAGGAGATATAACAATGGCAGATCGTATCGTACTCAACCCCATTTCCTACCATGGCCACGGCGCCATCGAGAACATCGTCCCGACCCTGACCGCGCGCGGCTTTAAGAAAGCGTTCGTCGCAACCGACCCCGGCCTGTTGAAGTTCGGTGTCACCAAGAAGGTCACCGACCTTTTGGACGCTGCGGGTTTTGCGTATGAAGTGTACAGCGATATCAAGCCGAACCCCACGATTGAGAACGTCCAGACCGGCGTAGCCGCGTTCAAGGCTGCCGAAGCGGACTGCATCGTTGCCATCGGCGGCGGCTCCGCAATGGACACCTCCAAGGCCATCGGTATCATCATCAATAACCCCGAGTTTGCGGACGTTCGTTCCCTCGAAGGCGTTGCCCCGACCAAGCAGCATGCCGTGTTCACGATTGCCGTCCCGACGACCGCCGGCACCGCAGCCGAAGTCACGATCAACTACGTCATCACCGACGTTGAAAAGAAGCGCAAGTTCGTCTGCGTCGATACCAATGACATCCCCGAAGTCGCCGTCGTCGATCCCGATATGATGAGCTCGATGCCTAAGGGCCTCACCGCCGCCACCGGTATGGACGCGCTGACCCATGCGATTGAAGGCTATATCACTAAGGGCCATTGCACCATCAGCGATATGTTCCACCTCGAAGCCATCCGCCTGATCGCAAAGTCCCTGCGCGGCGCTGTCGAAGGCACGCCTGAAGGCCGCGAAGGCATGGCGCTCGGTCAGTATATCGCAGGCATGGGCTTCAGTAACGTCGGTCTCGGCATCGTGCACAGCATGGCGCACGGCCTGTCCGCGCTGTATGACACCCCGCACGGCGTCGCCTGCGCGATCCTGCTGCCGGTCGGCCTCGAATACAACAAGCCCGTCGCGGGCGAGCGGTATCGCGCCATCGGCAAGGCCATGGAGGTTCCGTATATCGACACGATGAACGATGAGGACGCCGCCAACGCCACCATCGCCGCGGTCAAGAAGCTCTCCAAGGATGTCGGTATTCCAGAGAATCTCCACGGCATCCTCAAGGAGGAGGATATCCTGTTCCTGTCCGAGTCCGCGTATGCCGACGCCTGCCGTCCGGGCAACCCGCGCGACACCTCCGTTGAGGAGATCATCGAGCTCTATAAGAGCCAGATGTAAGGTGGATTCTTTTTTCTCAAAACAGAACAAGCGCCCTGCCGCAAATACGGCGGGGCGCTTATCGTATACGGTCAATTATTCGGCTTTATCAAAGGCCAAATCCAGCACGGCGCTTTGCAAAACTTTGTCGGGGTCGGAACCGGGTCGGATCCATGCGTCGATGGCGTCGGGCGGCAGGATCACCGGCATCCGGTCATGCAAAAAACGGATTGATTCCGCAGGCTCGCGCGTCAGTACCGTAAACACCGGATAGCGGAAGCCGCCTTTGCTTTCGAGCCGGTACAGTCCCGCAAGATAGGTCGGTTCGCCGCTTGCGGGCTTTATATTGTACCGACTGCCGGATTTACTCTTGCCGGTCTCGGCTCGGTGCTCCCATTCCGAATACCATGACGCCGGGACAACGCAGCGCCGCTTTTGCCACGATTCCCGAAATGTCGGCTTTTCGGCAGCCGTTTCCGAGCGTGCGTTGATCAGCGGGCCGGACTTGCCCGTAAAGCCCCACAGCATCGGATAGACGGCGCGGTTGCCGTCGTGATCCGGCGCCAGCACCGGCACGATGTTTGTCGGGCGTACCTCGCCCTCGGTCACGGCGCGCTTTTCCAACACCTCGACCATTCGCTTCATCAGCGGCGAACGGTTCACGGCTTCCACGGCCTCCCAAAAGGACGGGGAAGCGTCAATGTAATACCGACAGCACATAGCTCCTCATACGCACAGATCGCCAAATTGTTTGAAAATCACCTTTCTGAGGCTCTCCGCAAGCGGCACGCTCAGCATCAGTACCGCCGCGTCCGCCAAAAAGCCCGCCGTATTTGCCGCAACGCGCACAAAAAACGGCAGACCCGACAGCAGACTTTCATAGGTCGACTTGATCAGCAGCATCCCGACGGCGGTGGAGACGACGGCAGCGATCAACAGCAGCACCCATCGCAGCCAAGCGGCTTTCAGCTTGCGCGTTTTCTTTGCCGTAAAGCCCATTGCGATACCGATGACGACATTGCCGAGCGCCCATCCGATCATCCCGCCGAATGAGCTGAAAATCGTGCAGTAGATCAGCACGCCGATGGAGCCGACGAGCGTACCGCTCCAGATGCCGAAATAGTAGCAGTACACGCCCATGACGAGATAGCCGAGGCACAGATAGAACCGTGCAAACACGGGGATCCGCAGCGCAAGCGAAAAGATCACAAACAGCGCAATGCCGAGCGCAGTCACGGTCAGCCATCGGGTACGGTTTTTCATTGAAAGGCTCCTTACGGTTCGTTTTTGCTATTGTAGCACGAACCGAACCGGATTGCAAATCCGGAAGCGAAGCGCCTTAAAATTTCGTTCTTGCGCGGCCTAACAACGCCGCCGAATACCCAAACAGCACGGCGGCGGCAATCCCGCCCGCAGCGGCTTTGAGCCCGCCGGTGAACGCGCCGAGCAAGCCGTCCGCTTTCACAGCCTCCATAGCGCCCTTCGCAAGCGTATTGCCAAAGCCGGTCAGCGGCACCGTCGCGCCAGCACCGGCAAGCTCGACCAAGGGAGGATAAATGCCGAGCCCGCCGAGCAGCACGCCGAGCGTCACAAATAAAACAAGAATGCGCGGCGGCGTCAGCCGTGTCAGCGACAGCAAAAGCTGCCCCCCTGTGCAGATCGCGCCGCCGATCAAAAAGGCCCAAAGATACCGGATCATGCGTTGCCTCCTTTATCGTGTTCCAATACCACGGCATGCGCAATGCCGGGGATCGTTTCACCCTGGTTGCTCGCGGTCGGGCTCATCAGCGCGCCAGTCGCCAAAAACAAGACGCGTTTCCATTCGCCGCTTTCGAGCTTAGGCAGAATATGGCCGCACAGCACGACCGCGGAGCAGCCGCACCCGCTGCCGCCGCAAACATATTGCTGCTCCGGCGCATAGATTTCCGCGCCGCAATCAAAGTGCTGCCTGTCAATCGCCACGCCTTTTTCGGCACAGAGCGTGCGCACCATTTCGGCGCCGAACGTGCCGAGATCGCCGGTCACGATCCGGTCGTAATCGGCGGGGACTCGCCCGGTATCCGCCAAATGCCGCAGGATCGAATCGCAAGCCGCCGGCGCCATCGCCGCACCCATGTTCGAACTGTCGTCGATCCCAAGATCCACTACGCGCCCGATGGTGGCACCGGTTATGCGAATGTGTGAAAACCGCGCGCCCTCGGTCGGCTTTTCGGACAGGATCACGCAGCCCGCGCCGGTCACGGTTCGCTGCGCCGTCGGCGTTGCGCTCGTTCCCATCTCAAGCGGATAGCGGTACTGCCGTTCCGCCGTCGAAAAATGACTGCACGCCACGCAGGCAACGGGGGAGCGGTAGCCGCCGTCGGTCAGCACGCTGCCAAGCAGCAGCGATTCGGACATCGTCGAGCACGCGCCGTATAAGCCCAAAAACGGAATTTTCAGGTCGCGCGCCGCATAGTTCGCCGTAATGAGCTGATTTAGCAAGTCGCCGCCGAGCAAAGCCGCAAGCTGCTGCGGCCGAAGCCGTGCGGCACCGCAAGCCAACGCAACGGCCTTTTCAAACATCCGACATTCCGCCTTTTCATAGCTGCTCTCGCCGAAGGTGTCGTCCTCGTTCGTTTGATCAAAGCACGCGCCGAGCGGCCCTTCGGCTTCGGATTTACACACGACGCTCGCGCAGCCGATCACATACGGCCGCCGCGTAAACGTCATGGTTTGTGAATGGGATTGCTGTTCCATACAACCTCCTTTTGGAGGATAGTGTGCGCAGCGATATCCGGTTTCATACTAAAAAAACGGCACTCCGCTTGGAATGCCGTTTTGCTGTTCTATCGTTGTTATCGTCTGCCGCCCCAGCCGCCGCGGCCGCCCATGCCGCCCATACCGCCGCCGAAGCCGCCGTAGCCATAGCCGCTTGCACCCTCAGTGGAGGACGATTGCGTCCACGAAAGCATTGTTGCACCGTCCTTGGTCAGCGTATAGCTGCCATTCAGCTGGAATGCATCGGATGCGATCCATGCCGAGGTGTAGCTGCCGTCCAGCGTGAAGGAGAAGATTTCGCCGCCGTTTGCATCGGCAAGCACATAACTGCCCGCCGAGAAGCTTGTGCCGTTCGAAACGTAGACGTTGACCGAATTGCCGGAGGGGATGGTGCAGATGCCGCCGAGCGCGACAATCGTGCCGCCTGTGACCGTGACGGAGCCGTCCACATCGACCGAGCCGGCCATGCCGCCCTGCTGCGAACCGCCCTTAACAAGCACGGTTCCGCCGGACATTGTGACATTGCCGTTCGAGTCCACCGCGTCCGTATCGCCGGAAGGCGTCGTGACTTCGAGATAGCCCCCGGCAATGTTGATCAGGGGTGTCACATTCCCGGCGCAGGCGTTCAGCCCGTCGTCGTCGCCGTAGACCGAAACGGTGCCGCCGTTCAGATTGATCACGTTCGCTTCCAGTCCTTCGTGGGAATCTTCAACCGTAACGCTGCCGCCGTTAATCGAAAGCACGTTATCGGCATGGATACCGTCGTCCGCCGCGGTGATGGTCACTGCACCGCCGTTGATCGTGACGTTGCCGGTGCCGGTCAATCCATTGTCCAGAGCGTCGCCCATGTTCGCATGGAAGCCGTCGTCCATCGCGTAAACCGTGATCGTGCCGCCCTCCACGATGATCTCGTTGGCCGCCTTGACGCCCTTCGAGGAATACGTGGTCTTGCTCGAATTGCCGGAGCCGGAGGAGAGCTGCACCCAGTCGCCCGCCATCGTCGTGCCGGAAACGCTCGTCAAAAGATAGCCGTTCATAGCGGCGTTGACCGTTTCGCCGGTCGTGCTTGCCAGATAGTTTTCACCGGTCGGCGCTTCGCCCGCTGCAACTGTGTGGAACAGAAGGTTCCGATAGCCCGAGGGCGTCCGGTAGAGCAGTCCGTAGTAGGACGCGCTTCTGCCGCTGTACACCATCGTTTCATATTCGCACTTGAGCCAAACGCCGTCGCTCACATCGTCGTTATAGAAGCAGACGTAATAGTCGCAGTCCGTGGAGTAGAGCGATACCGGCACGATCAGGTAGGATTCGCTCCCGGCGGCCGCTGCCTCGCCCGCGTAGCTTGCGGTATAGATGTTCACGACCGTGTTTTCCTCATCGGAAATCTCAACGTTATAGGCCGCGCTGATGCCGTCGCATGCCGCGTAGATATCGGTTTGCCCGCCGGAGAACGTGATCGTGCCGCGCTGATTGCCTTTCGAGGATACATCGCTGTTCACGGTCTTGACGCCGTCGGAGGCGGTGGAAACGAGATACAGGCTGCCGGATTTGACTTCAATCGAATCATTGCCCTTCAAGGCGTTGCCCTTGGCCGTGACCTTCAGCGTCACATTCTTCACGGAAAGGTCATCCTTCGACTTGATGCCGTTGTCGTAATCGGTCGAGACGATCAGCGTGCCCTTGCCGGTCAGCTTCAGATCGCATGCCGCCCAGATCGCCGCGTCATAGTTTTCGTCGGTTTCTTCAAGGGCGGATGCGTCGCCGGTGCGCGCGTCGGTCACGGTATTATAGCTGTCGTCCTCGGACTTGACCGTGGCTTCGGCGGCGTTCAGAAACAGAATAGGCGCGCCGGTCGAGCAGGTGATCGAGGCGTTGTCCAGAATCAGCTTCACCTCATCCTCGTCGCCCGCGTCCACAACGATCTGCCCGTCTGCAAGCGCACCGGAAATGGTGTAGTCGCCTGCGCTCTTGATCGTATAAACCGATCCGTCGATTTCAATGACGGCATTGCTGTTCGAAGCGGTAACGGAGAACGCTTCGTCGGTTTGCTTGGTTACGTCAACCGGGTCGGTCAGCGCGGAAACATCCGTCTGCACGGGGGCTGCCGTCGCAGTCTGTGTCGCCTGCGCAGCGGCAGCGGCGGTTGCCGTTTCGGTTGAAACCGCCTGCGTTTTGCATGCGGCAAGGAGCAGCAGTACAGAGAGAGTCGCAGAAAGTACGGTTGCTTTTTTCATGAGTATTCCTCCTTTCGGGAATGACGCTTCCAAAGGGAAGCGGTGGTTTTTGTTTTGTTGTCTTGATGATAACAGCATACCTTAAAACCAACCTTAAAGAAAGGAAACTTTTTGAGGATTTTTCATAGCAGCAAAATACCGCTCGCTATGGAGCGGTATGTTTTACATCCCGAGCAGTCGGCACAGTGCCGTAAACGCAATGCACAGCAGCACGCCGCAAACTGTCGGCAGCATGGCGGCAAGGACGGTATAGCGAAGGCTGTTCGTTTCTCTGCGGATCGTCCACAGCGTTGTTGTACACGGCCAATGCAGCACGCAGAAGAAGAGAAAGCAGACAGCGGTTTTCCATGTCCACCCGTTTGCGATGAACACACCGTACAACGCCGCCGTGCCTGCCGGTTCGGTCAGCACCATGCTGTTCTGATAGATCATGTACGCAATCGGCAGCACGATCTCATTCGCGGGCGAGCCGAGAAGAAACGCAAGCAGCACCGCGCCGTCCAGTCCAAGCAGCGAGCCGAGCGGCGCTAAAGCGGTTGTAGCGTGCTGCAGTACCGTCGCGCCGCCAAGCTCCCAATGTCCCAGCAGCCACAGCAGTATGCCGCAAGGCGCCGCGACCGCAGTGGCCCGTCCAAGCACATACAGCGTCCGGTCGAGCAGCGACCGCACAAGCACCTTGCCGAGCTGCGGCCGTCGGAACGGCGGGATTTCGAGCACGAATGACGATGGTACGCCGTCCAAAACCGTATGCCCCAGCAGCCACGACACCGCCAATGTGACGACGACCGACAGCACGATCACAACGGACAGCACAAGCGCCGCCCCGATCCCGCCGACGCTTTTCGCGCCGAGCAATAGGAACAGCACACCGATCACCGTGATCAGCGCCGGAAACCGGCCGTTGCACGGCACGAACGCATTCGTCAAAATCGCAATCAGCCGTTCCCGCTTCGATTCGATGATCCGGCATCCGACGACGCCCGCCGCATTGCAGCCGAACCCCATGCAGATCGTCAGCGCCTGTTTGCCGCATGCGCGGCACGCTGCAAACCGCTTATCCATCTGAAACGCGATGCGCGGCAAAAGCCCGGCATCCTCCAGCAGCGTAAACAAAGGAAAGAAGATCGCCATCGGCGGCAGCATGACCGAAACGACCCAGGCGAGCGTACGGAACATACCGTCCAGCAGCATGCCGCTGAGCCATGCGGGAACGTGTACGGCGTCGGCCCATGCTTGCAGCCTCGTTTGCAGACCGAACAGTAGATCGCCGAGCCAAGCGGAGGGGTAGTTCGCACCGATCAGCGTGAGCCAAAATACAAGCACGAGCAGCAATGCGCCGATCGGGAGGGAAACCCAGCGCTTCATCCAAAAGCGATCCGGCACCTCCCGATCTATCATGTGCCGTCCGGGGTCCATGTCGATACAGTCCGCGCAAATTTGTTCGATTCGCCGGTAATCCTGCGCGGTGCGGGCGGCGGGGGAGAGCGCGTCGTCCTCCGGCTGCGGCAAAGCAGGCCCATTCGCTTGACACGCATCGGCCACCGCATCCATCAGCGTCTGCAGCCC
>CAMHJE010000040.1:0-18103 GCA_946185305.1 uncultured Clostridia bacterium
TTTTTCGGTTCGTTGGCGGCAGCGGCAGCAGCGACGGCGTCACGGGCCTTTTGCCGCACATCGAGCAGCGCGCGCTTAATCTGCTCGCCGACATCCTTACATTCCTGATACTCTACCGTAAGCGGCGCGGAAACGGCGCGGAAGCGGTTGACCGCCGTCGCCTCGGAATGGATCGTGCTCGGATTGATCCTGAAGCGGATCTGGTTGAAATACGGATTGTTCAGGTTGATCTCGCAGTAGAAATCATGGCTGAACTCATAGCGCGGCGGGTTATAGCTGACCTGATTGCCCTGCGCATCCTTGGTCTTGAGCTCGCGCTTGGATTCGTTGATATCCAGCTCGCACCCGGTCACGTCCGCAAAGTCAATCACGTCCGGGTTGGCGTCCTGCCAGTTGCGGGCGCTTGTGACGATGAACCGCTCAGCGTCCTCGTCGATCAGCACCTTGGTGCTCTTGCCGAGCGTCAGCGTCGGATGGAACGCGGCGACCTTATCTTTGTTGGCTTCGCGGTAGGCCAGCTGATCCTTGATCTCCGCAAGCGTGCTTTGCCGACGATCCGAGAACCACGGCGACAGCTTTGCCGCACAGTCCTTGCACAGGTTGGCGTCCTCCAGCTTGCGATTGCCGAACAGACCGATCTTCTGTCCGCAAACGCCGCAGTATTTCTTATCAAACAGTCCCATACGCGCCTCCATATTCTCAAAATCTTTACATTCAGTATATCATCTGCGCTGTTGAATTGCAAGTGGTTTTCATAAAGCGGACGCACGCGGCTGCAAAACCGTGCAGACTTGCGCAGCAAAAGCCGCAGATCCTTTGCATAATGCACATTTTTTGATAGTTTTCTTTACAAAGCAGGCTATTTATGGTATATTGCAAGCAACACAGTAAAGGTCGTTGTTCCCATGAAAACACTCTCAAAAAAGCGATCCCTTATCCTGCTGATCGGCTCCGCCGCATTGCTTGCGGCGCTGGTTCTTTTCGCTTGGCGTGTGTCCCGCAGTCTCGAACAAAACCAAAGCACATCGAAGTTTCCCGTACAGATTCAGGAATATATGGCGTCCAACACGCTCTACCCGAACGAAAACGGCGTCTGCGCCGACTGGGTCGAGCTGTTTAACGCGTCCGACGCCGACATTCCGATCGGCGGTTTTAAGCTGACCGATCAAAGCCGCAAGGATCGTTATACCGTGCCTGCCGGAACCGTGCTGCCCGCGCACGGCTTCTATGTGATCTACTGTCAGCGTTCGGCAGGCGAGCAGTATGCCGACTTCGGCCTTGCCCGCAGCGGCGGCGAGGAAATTCTGCTGTTGAATCGCAAGAATGTTCTGATCGACTCCGTTGTGACGATCTCCTTGGACGAAAACATGTCCGCCGAGCGCGGCGCGGACGGTCAGTTTTATGTCTCCCGGCAGCCCACGCCCGGCATGCCCGCCATAGACGCCCCTGCTCTGATTGAGGCCAACACCGAAGAAGTCCTGCGCGACGTGCCGGGGCACATCGTTCTTTCCGAAATCATCCCCGGCAATACGCTTTATACCGATGCAAACGGCGTCGTTTGCGACCTTGTAGAGCTGGCGAACACCGGCAATACAGCCGTAAGCCTCGGCGGCTATCTGCTGCAAAACGGCGTTGACGGCGAACAGTTCACCGTGCCGGACGGCGTTGTGCTTGCGCCCGATCAGCGATATCTGATCCCCTGCGCCCGCGCGCAGGGCAGCGAACAATATGCGGACTTTGCGCTTTCGCGCAGCGGCGGCGAGCTTTTGCTGCTGTATGCGCCCGACGGCGTATTGACCGATCATATGGTGACGCTGCCTTGCGGCAAAAACGAATCCGTCGTGCGTGAAAACGGACGTGTTGTCGTACTGCCCTATGCGACGCCGGGCTACCCGAACACCGAAGCGGGCTATTATGACTGCCTTGCGGCACATGCGCAGCAAGCGCCCGTTCGCATCACAGAGGTGATGGTCGATAACGACACCTGCTATTTTTCGGACGGCACAGCGCCGGACTGGATAGAGCTGTTCAACGCGACAGACGCCGCCTTCGAGCTTTCGGGCTGCGGGCTTTCGGACGGCGCCGCTTCCGTGCGCTATACGTTCCCGGACGGAACTGTGCTCCCCGCAGGCGCATACATGGTCGTTCCCTGTGACGGCAACGCGGGCCGCGCAGAGCATGCCGCGCACTTTGGGCTTTCCGCAGCGGGCGGTGAAACCGTTCTGCTGACCGCGCCGGACGGGACGCTGCTTCCCGCCGCCGTGACGGTTCGGGCCAACACCGACAGCGCCCTGGTCTACGCTTCCTCCGTGCTGCCCGCCATTTCCGATCATCCTACGCCGGGCTATCCGAACGATGAAAACGGGCTTGCCGCCTACCGCGCGGCGCAAAGCGAATGTACTGCCGGTCTGCGCATCACCGAGGTCATGCCTCGTAACGCCTGTACGGTTGCAGCCGAGAACGGCGTGTTTGCCGACTGGATAGAGCTGTACAACGGCGGCGCTGCCGCGCTTACCCTTTCGGACTTCTACCTGTCCGACCGCGAGGACGACCCGATGCGCTTCCCCCTGCCCGCCGTGACGCTCAAGCCCGGCGAATACGCGCTTGTGTTCTGCGATAAGTCCGTAAGCGGCGACGCTCCCGAGCTGTGGGCGCCGTTCGGTCTGTCCGGCAAGGGCGGTGTTGTGACATTATCCACGCGCACCGGGTTTGTGTTTGATCGCGTCGATTATCCGGATGCTGAGCAGGATCGTTCCTACCGTCGTCTCGAAGACGGCGCCTTTGCGGAAACAGAGTTTCCTACGCCGGGATATCCGAACGACGCGGCCGGCTATACAAGTGCCGTTACAGCATGGTCGCCCGCCGGTCTGTACATTGCCGAGGTCATGCCGTCAAACCGCAGCTATGCGCGCACGAACGGACAGTATTATGACTGGATCGAGCTTTGCAACGGTTCGGACGGCCCGATCTTGCTGCAAAACTACTGTCTGACCGACGACAACGCGGTTCCGGATAAATATGCTCTCCCGAACATTACGCTGAACAGCGGCGACCGTTTTCTTGTCTACTGCTCGGGCGACGCATCGTTGACCGGCAAGAACGCCTATCATTGTCCGTTCCGTCTGAACGGCGGTGAGGATCGCGTCTATCTGTACACCAAGGACGGGGCGCTTTGCGATTATCTGCATGTATACAAGGTTCCGCCGGAGGGCAGCATCGGGCGAAAGGAGCGCACAAGCGGGCCGTACCTGTTCACGACGCCGACGCCGAACGCGCGCAACACCGACGGCGTCTTTGCTTCACAAACCTCCGACGCGCCGATTGCAGACAAGACCTCGGGCATCTATGACGGGTCGAGCAGCGTGATCGTCACGCTCTCCGCGCCCGGGACGATCTACTATACCACCGACGGCTCCGTGCCGACCACACATTCTGCGGTTTGCAGCGGGCCGATCCGCATTGCCAAGACCACGGTGCTTCGTGCGGCGGCGCTCGAACCGAACAAACGCCTCAGCGACATTGTGACGCTTGCCTATACGCTGAACGAAGGCCATACGCTGCCGGTTCTGCATTTGGCAATCGACCCGACCGACTTCAAAGGCTCGAAAGGCATCTATTCGCATCCGCAGGAGCGATGGCAGCGCGCCGGCAGCATTGTCTACACCGATGCAAACGGCACCGTCACGCATGATTGCGGCGTCCGCATCAGCGGACAGCACTCGCGCACACGTCCGCAAAAATCGTTCAAGCTGCTCTTTACCGGCGAATACGGCGGGCGTCTCTGCTACGACATCTTCGGTGAGGATTGCGAATTCAACTCGTTCCCCGCGCTGCTGCTTCGCGCGGGACTGGACAGCAAGTACGGTCTTTACCGCGAACCGCTCGCACAGCAGCCTGCGATGCCGTACCGCGATACGACGTTTGTGCAGGACTCGCTTCCGATCGTTGTGTACATCAACGGCGAATACTACGGCATCTATCAGTTTATGGAGGCGCTGAACGAGGAAACCCTCGCGGATCGCCTCGGCGTCCGGCCCGACAGCATCACGCTGTTCAAGGGCTTTATGTACCCCGAACACCGGAAGTATGAGATTTATCAGCTGATGCAATATGTGAAGTCGCACGACATGAAGGATCCCGAGTATTACGCCTATGCCAAGGCGCATCTTGCTTTGGAGGACTTGATCGACTGGGGCATCTTCGAGGCTTACTGCTACAACGACGATCTCTCGGCAAACGTGCGCTATTTCAAAAGCACGCAAACCGACGGGCGCTGGCATTTCGTGTATTACGATGTGGAATGCGGTTTCAAGGCCCCGGCAAACTTTGATCTGGTATTCCAATCCGGCCAGACCGCCATCTTTATGAAGGCGCTGCTTCGAAACGAGGAATTCAAGGATATGTTTTTGAAGCGGCTCGCCTATCATTGCGAGCACACGTTTCGGCAGGAGGATATGCTCTCGCTGCTCTATGCCTACGACAATGCCGTGCGCGAAGAATCGGTGCGGCATTTCAAACGGTGGAATTTACAGCCGATCACCTACGTTTATAATTTCAACCAAATGGAACGGCTTTTAAAAGCCGACCGTGTGCAGCAACTCAAGAACAGCGCGCAAAAGCTGCTCGGCATGAGCAACGCGGCGTTCAACGCATACTTTGCGGGGTGACGGCATGAACGGCTACCGCATAGAGAAAAAGTATCTGATCGGAATAGACGCCGCCGTGCTGCTGCGCGCACGTTTGGCGCCGTTCACACGCCCCGATCCGCAGGCCGAGGGCGGCGCGTACCGCATTCGCTCGCTTTACTTCGACACGCCGGACGCCGGTGCTTTTTGGGAAAAGACCGACGGTGAAGCGGATCGCACCAAATACCGTATTCGCTACTATAACGGCGATACGACGTTTATCCGGCTCGAATGCAAGGAAAAGCATGGCGAACTGACCAGAAAGACACAGGCGCCGCTGACGCTGCTGCAGGCGCAGGCGCTGTCTACGGGCGATTACACCGTGCTTGCGAACGACCCTCACCCGCTTTGCCGCATGTTCTATGCGGAGGCGAAGGCGAAGCAGCTTTTGCCGTCCGTTACGGTCGATTATCGCCGCCTGCCGATGGTGTATGGCATTGACAACGTCCGCATCACCGTTGATTCCGACATCTACGCAGGCCAGCCCGCCGCGTTCCTGTCCCCCGCGACCCCCGCGTTTCCGGTGCTGGACGCCGCTTCTGCCGTATTGGAGGTCAAGACAGACGACCGGCTGCCCGTCATGATCGGACGAATCCTGGAGGCCGTACCGCGGCAGCCGCAGTCCTATTCCAAATTTGCCATGAGCTTTGCCCGTTTGCACGGGATTGAATAAGAGGAGAGTATTTTATGGAACAAATATCGCAACTGTTTGCCACCGAGCTGTCTGCTGTCAGCGTCGGACATTTGCTGCTTTGTGTCGCGCTCAGCTTTGCGCTGAGTCTGTACATCGTCCTTGTGTACCGCCTCGTTTACACCGGCGTTCTGTTTTCAAGGCGGTTCTCGCTGTCGCTTGTGATGCTGAGCCTCGTCACCTCCGTCGTGATCCTTGCGATCTCATCGAACGTTGTGCTGTCACTCGGCATGGTCGGCGCGCTTTCCATCGTCCGCTTCCGTACTGCTGTCAAGGATGTGATGGATACCGTGTTCATGTTTTGGGCAATCGTGAACGGCATTATCTGCGGCGCGGGCTTCGTGCTGATCTCGATCATCGCCAACCTCGGCATCGGCTTGCTGATCCTTGCCGTGTTTTACTTCGGCAAGGTTGGGCGGCTGAACCTGTATCTTGTCGTCGTGCGAACCGAAGCGCCGGTCGCGCTGACCGAGCTCTCGCCGCTCTTTGCCGGCGCCAAGCTCAAGTCCTGTTCCTCCGCAGGTGGGCTGCAGGAATCCGTCGCAGAAATGAAGCTCTCCGCTAAGCAGATCGCTTCCCTCCGCGCCCTCACGCAAAAGAACGGCGTGAAAAGTGTGGATATTGTCGCATACGATACCAAAACGGGGCTGTAAGCCGTTCCGTTTTGCAATGCAGGGCAGCCGTGCGGCTGCCCTGTTTCTTATTATATGGTTTGTCGAAGCGGCGAGCTATGCCTGCTTCCGATCCATTCGCTGCAGGTGATTAGCCCTCCGTAAAGGCTTTGATTTCCTTTTCCAAAAGGCGGAACACGTTTGCGACCAGATAGCCGTCGGCAATCGCATGGTTCATGCGGACGGTCACAGGCATGAGGAGCCTGCCATTTTCCTCCCGGTATCTGCCCCAGTTGATGATCGGCGGGAAATACAGGTAGCCGTCCGGCAATTCAAGGTGCATGGCGTCATAGGAAACCCACGGGATGTAGGACGCGTCAAACCAGTTGGGATACTTTTCACCGGCCGCTTCATACGTATGCGTTTTCTTGGCGTTTTCCAAATCGCGCAGCGCGTTTTCGTAAAAGGTGCTGTAATCCTCGCAGTATATGGAATGGACCGTCGTGCAGGTTTCCGTATCCTCATGAAAGACGTAATGGCACGGATGGATCACGTCGTAGCAAATCAGCTCATCCGTTTTGTACAGATAATCCATTTTATAATCGTCGCGCGAGTTGAGCACCTTCGATAGAAGGTACAGAAAGTTGATATAAAACCTTGTCCCGGTTCTTCGAGAATAGCGGGCAAGCTCGGTGACGTCGATTCGCGCCGTCATGGAGAGCGAGCATTTGCAATCCTCCGAAAAGTGGCGGAACACGCCCTTTCTGTAATAGGTTTCCCTGTCAATCACCTTATAGTTCATGTTGATGCTCTCCCCTCCCTGTTGCTTCGCCTCTATGCTACCATGATCCGGGCCGGAAAGCAACAAAAAAGCACAGCTGTTCGCAAAAAGCAGCTGTGCCTTTGTATCTCCGTTGCGCCGGTTCTCAGTCCGTTTGCAGGCCGTTGGCGAAGGTCGTCACGACCTCGTCATAGCGCTCGCGGTTGACGGCGCGAAGATGCGAATGGGCGCCGTGCTCCATCCAGACGAGCGTCTTTTCGGTCGGGCAGGCTTCATACAAGCCCGGAACGAACTTCGGCAGCGAGGACACGTCCTCCTTGGAATGGATGAACAGCACGGGAACCTGCACGTTTTTGATCGAGCGATACGGCCCGATCTTGACAATGTCGATCCCGGTATGGTGCTTGATCAGCATTTCGATCTCGATCAGCACCGGGAAGATCGGCTTGTTGTTCGTATGGAACCTTGCGCGGAACACCTCATGGAACGAGTAATACAGCCCATCCACAACGATGCCCTTCAGCAGCGGCACGCTTTCGGGGTTGGCGGCAACATACGTGGCGCAGGCGGCGCCGATGCAGACGCCGTGCAGCAGCACCGCTTCGGTATGAAACTGCTCATGCAGCAGCCGCATCCAGGCCAGCATGTCCTTGCGTTCGAGCCAGCCCATGCCGCTGTATTTGCCCTCGCTGTTGCCGTGCGCGCGCTGATCGACGACGAGGATGTTCCACCCTGCCTTGCGATACGGCTCGGCGTAGAAATACGAATAGATGCACCCCTCGGCTCTGCCGCAAACGATGATTGCGGTCTTTTTTGCACCGAAGTCCGTAAACCTGCCGCAGAGCGTCAGACCGTCGTTTTGCACGGTGACCTCCTGCGTGCAGTTCGCATAGCGTTCGCCCCACGCCTCGGCTTCGCTGTACATGGCGGAATATTCGGCGTCGGTGGGACAGCTGTTTTCGCGCTTCCACTTATCGGGCGTTTCGCGGACAAGCTGCTCGTTGTACACCATGCGCGCGATCGGCATGGTCTTGAGCAGCACGGCGGGAATCGGGAGAACGAAAAAGACAAGGATGACCCCGGCAAGACCGAGCAGGATCCAAAGAAAAACCATCATATTATTTCAGGATATTCTGCAGGGTCGCCGCTTCCTCCGTAAGATCCTTGGACAGCGGTTTTCCGAAGTAGAACGCCGCCACAAGACCGGGGCCGATGTTCGCGCCGCAATTCTGGCCGATGGAATTGAGGATCAGCTCCTTGGGCTTGATCTCCTCACGGATACGCGCGGCGAGCTTTTCGGCATAGTCCTTGCGGTAGGAATGGGCTACGAACACGATCTGCTCCTCCGGCTTTTCAATCGTCGCCGCGACATACTTCACGACGGCATCCATCGCACGATTCACGCCGCGCGCCTTGCCGATCACCTGGAACATGCCGGTGTCCATGTTGAAATCCGCCATCGGCTTGACGCCGATCATCGTTCCCATGATCGCCGTACCCTTGGAGAGCCGTCCCGCCCGCGCGAGGAAGAACAGGTCGTCCATCCAGCCGGACTGGTGGATCCGGTCGAGATTCTCATTCAGCCAAGCTTCGGTTTCGTCAAGCGTCTTGCCCTGCTTACGAAGCTCCGCCGCATAGATGCACGGGAGCGCAATCGCGGTCGAGTACCGCTTGGAATCCATCACGACGACCTTGCGCGCCGGGTATTCGGCTTTCAGTTCCTTCGCCGCGAGCGTCGCATGGTTAAAGAGCGAGCTCATACCCGACGACAGCGACAGATACAGCACATCGTTTCCCTTTTCAAGCTGCTCACGGAAAACCTCCTTGATGACCTCCGGGCCGACTGCAGAAGACTTATACATCTGCTTCTTATCGACCATGCTGCCGTAGTATTCCTCCGGCGTGATGTTTTTCCAATCGGGATCCACTTCCACGCTGCGCCCGTCGGGATATACAACTGCCGCGCCGATCCACGCATCCATGCCGAACCGCTTCTGCTGTTCTCTGGTCAGATCACATGCGGCATCCGAAATGATTGCAAAGTAAGACATTTCCATTCCTCCAACTGTTGATCTCGAACAGTATACCACACCAAACGCGGGTTCGCAATAAAGATTTTCCACATTTCGTTCCGGTTCTGCTGTCATACATTTGACGAAACCGCCTTGCTGTGATAGACTGAACGCAAATGGAGGAAACACAATGGCAAAGGCAGAGTTATTGGCCCCGGCGGGCAGTATGGCATCCTTGGATGCGGCGCTGCGCTACGGCGCGGACGCGGTCTATATCGGCGGCACGATGCTGCAGCTTCGGGCAAAAAGCGCGGGGTTTACGCTTGACAAGATCGCCGAGGCCGCTCGGCGCGTACACAGCAAGGGCAAGCGGCTGTATGTGACGGTCAATGCGCTTGCAAAGGATGCGGAGCTTGCGCCGTTGGAAGCCTACGCCTGCGCGCTGCACGGAGCCGGCGCCGATGCGGCTATCGTGTCCGACCTCGGTGTGCTCGTCACGACGCACCGCGCCTGTCCCGCTTTGGAGCTGCACATTTCCACGCAGGCCAGCTGCATGAATTCCGCTTCCGCGCTGACCTACCGGCAGCTCGGCGCCAAGCGCGTCGTGCTCGCGCGGGAAATGACCGTCGATGAAATCCGTACACTAAAGCAGCATATCCCGGACGATTTGGAGCTCGAAGCGTTCGTCCACGGCGCCATGTGCATGGCCTATTCCGGGCGGTGCATTATCAGCTCGGCGCTTTTAGGTCGCAGCGGGAACCGGGGCGACTGCGCGCAGCCGTGCCGCTGGAACTACCATCTGGTCGAAGAAACGCGTCCGAACCAGTTCTTTCCGATCGAGCAGGAGGACGGCATCACGGCAATCCTTTCCTCCCGCGATCTCAACTGTCTTGCGATGCTTGACGAGCTGATCGACGCCGGCGTATGCTCCTGCAAGATCGAAGGCCGCATGAAAACCGAATACTATACAGCCGTCGTCACGAACGCGTATCGCCATGCGCTCGATCATGACGTATCGACCGATGTGCTGCTGCACGAGCTGGAAACGATCTCCCACCGGCCGTATTCCACCGGTTTTTACCACGGCGAGCTGCCCCGCGACCACACCAACCGAGGAACGTATATCCAAAGCTATTCCTTCTGCGGCACGGTGCTGTCGGTGGAAAACGGTGTTGCCGCCATCGGGCAGCGCAACCGCTTTGCCGTGGGCGACGTATTGGAGGTCGTGTCCCCCGATCACGTCGGGCTGACCATGCCGATTCCATGGATCACCGACGAAAGCGGCGAACCCGTCACGGTGGCAAACCGCGTCAAGCAGATTCTGCGCATCCCCTGTCTAAACTGTGTAGAGACCGGCGATTTTTTGCGTCGCAAAAACGACGGCGCTTGACCGCTGCAGCCTTCCGTTTCCACGCCCTGCTTCCTCCCTGTCTTTTGCAGGGAGGATTTTTCATAAAAAAAGATGCAAGTAGGGGTTGACAAACATCCAAAAGTATAGTAATCTACTAATAGTTAGTTTCATCTAACTATTCTCTGCTGTTTGTTTGATGGGAGGAGGCGATTGTGCCGTGGATGCGGTTGTGTGGAACGTATGTTTGCTGACGATTCTTTCTGTCGGCCCAATCGCCGCCAAATCCCTGCTGCTGCGGATCTGTCAAAAGCTGAAATAACGTATTGCCAAGCGATACGCTCTTATTCTTCGACGTATGAAATCCTTCCTGTTTGTGGAAAATCCCTTCGCCTTTTGCAGCGAAGGGATTTTTCTGTTTCACGATTCCTGTGGATGCAGCGATCCGTCGATGGTAAAGTCCATCATCTGCACGTCGATCTCCGTCAGGATATCGGCGTAGACGCGGTTTTCGCCGGGCAGGCAGACGAGCTTATTGCTGCCCGCGGTGTACAGATCGCCGTAGCCGTACAGCACGCCGTTTCCGTCGCGGAAATACAGACGAAGATTGCCGGTCAGCGTTTGCGGGAAGCTGTTGACAAGCGTCGCGTCGAGGTACGTTCCCTGTTCGTATTCGTAAATACGGAGATTGTTCAGCGTGACGTAGTATTCGTAGTAATGCGTCGCTTCGTCCGTAATCAGCACGCCGTTTGCGTCGGTTTTGAACGGCTCGCCGGTGACGGCCGGAATATCGAGCCGCACGGGATCGGGCGTTGCGGTCGGAACGGCGGTCGGGTCCGAGGTTGGCTCCGGCCGGTAGACAAGGTGCGCCTCCTGCACCGTGCAGCCGAAAAGGAGCGCGGCGCAAAGAAGCGTCAAAAGCAGCTTGCGTTTCATAGTCGTCCTCATACAGTCGGGGCCTTATGCGCGGACAGCAGCGACTTCTTCAGGTCATACAGCTTGTCCGAAAGGTCTACCTTATAGATATGCGGGTTCAGAATCCGCAGATATTCCTCCCACATCGAATCCTTTTCCTGCTTGCAATAGGCCTTGCTCTCCTGGATCGTCGGCACGTCGTAGACGCGCTTGCCGTCTACGAACAGCGGCACAAGCAGCTCACGCTCGGTATAGTCCGTCAGCGTCATGCGCTTATACGGATGCACCGGATCGAAGATCGTCAGCGGCTTGGTCGTGTCGATGGTTTCGTCCGCCAGCGTGATCAGATCCGCAATTGCCTTTCCGTCTTTGTCGTATAGCCGATGCACGGTCTTATAGCCGGGATTTGTGACCTTGACGGGGTTGTCGGATATCTTCATCTTCGGAACGAGCTTGCCGTTTACGATCTCGCCGGACATTTTATATACGCCGCCGAGCGCGGGCGCGTCGCCCGCCGTGATCAGCTGTGTGCCGACGCCCCACGAATTGATGCAGCAGCCTTGGCTCTTGAGGTCGCGGATAACCGTTTCATCGAGGTCGCTCGACGCGCAAATCTTCGCATTCGGAAAGCCCGCTTCGTCGAGCATCTTGCGCGCCTGCTTGGAAAGATACGCAAGGTCGCCGGAATCGAGCCGAATCCCCATCGGTTCATAGCCCTTTTCACGAAGCTCACGGAACACTTGAATCGCATGCGGCACGCCGGAACGCAGCGTGTCGTAGGTATCGACGAGCAGCAGGCACGCCTGCGGGAACACCTCCGCATAGGCGCGGAATGCGCTGATCTCGTCCGGGAAGCTCATGACCCAGCTGTGCGCATGGGTGCCCGCGACAGGAATGTTGTACCGCTGCCCGGTGAGGACGTTGCTGGTCGAATCGCAGCCGCCGATCACCGCCGCACGCGCGCCGAGGATGCCCGCGTCCGCGCCCTGTGCGCGCCGAAGGCCGAATTCCATCACAACGTCGCCCTCCGCCGCCGTGCAGACACGGCTTGCCTTGGTAGCGATCAGCGTCTGGTGGTTGACGAACGTGAGCAGCGCCGTTTCGATCAGCTGCGCCTCGATGATCGGCGCTTTCACGCGGACAAGCGGTTCATACGGAAACACGACCGTGCCTTCCGGCATCGCGTAGATTTCGCCGTTGAAGCGCAGCTTGCCAAGGTAGGCAAGAAAATCTTCGTCGAACAGCTGCAGCGAACGCAGATAGGCAAGGTCCTCCTCGGCAAAGTGCAGGTCCTCGATGTAATGCACAAGCGATTCCACGCCCGCCATGATCGCATAGCTCGAACTGGCGCGCGGACGGTAGAACATATCGAAAATGCCTTCGTTCTGCGCCATGTTGTTTTTGAAATAACCGTACATCATCGTCAGCTGATAGAGGTCGGTCATCATTGTCAGATTGCGGTTGTCCTGTACCATATTACACCTCCGGATTGGTTTCGGCTTCGCTGGCCGGTTCGGACGCGGCAGATTCGTCTGCCGCGGGTTGGTCTTGGGGATCCTCCTCTTTGGGCGATTCCGATTCGGCGTCGGCCGAAATCGGCTCGTCAGGCGTTGTCTCCGCCTCCGTTTCGGGCAAGGGCGCTTCGGCCGGTTCGGATGCGAGCGTTAGGTTTTCCATCGGGCGCGGGGTGCGGAGCGCGTGGCCGAGCGTTTTTAGGTGGCCGCTGAAGAGCAGATACCCGAACGCGCCGAGCATCAGCAGCGCCGAGCAAAGGCCGTTGAACGTCACGTCCGAAAAGAGCACCTGCCGGTAGGCGGGATCGCGCAGAAATTCGAGCGCGTACGCCGCCGCGCCGTAGAGCAGCAGCGACAGCGCGAACGTGTCGCCGGGCCGCAGATTCCGCCGCAAAAACACGCGCCACGCGAGCACAAACAGCAGCAGACAGACAATAAACTCATAAAAGAATACTGCGTAGGCCACGGTCTGCCCGTCGGTAAAATACGCTTCGGTGAACGTCGCCAGCGGGAACCATTTGAGCGCCGGATTCTCCACCGTGTACCCGAGCCCGTCGCACAGGAAAAAGTCCTGCCACCGCCCGAGCGCAAACAGAAGCAGCATCCCCGGCGTCAGCACGTCCGCGGCTTCGCCGAATGAGAATTTGCGAATTCTGCAGTATACCCATGTGCCGACCGCGCAAAACAGCAGCGCGCCGAACAGGTTGACGCCGAGCTGTCCGAATGCGAAAAAGTCGCCCCACGCGATCCGACCGGACAGCGCCGCAAACAGCCGCCCGCCGAGCAAGCCCGCAGGGATGCAGAGTATGCACACGTCAAGCGCCAGATCGCGGTACATCCCCCGCCGCTTGACGAGCCGCGACGATACGATCACCGCCGCCGCCACCGCGACCACGAGCACAACCGCGTTCCACGGCAGGGCATACCCGCCGAAACGGAATGCCGTCCGAAAAGCGTCCATTCCAAAGCCTCCTTAATGTTTGTTACAGTATACCGCACTTTCGCCGAAAAAGAAAGACCCCGCGGGGAATTTCTCCACGGCGTCACAATCTCGGCGAACAATTTGGTTTTCGATATTTATGCAGTTTGTTGTAAATTTTTATACGGTTTCATTGTGCTTTGGGGCGGGGGTATGGTATGATAAAAGAAGAAACTCCGGAGTATTTCATGTCTTCGTATACGGGAAAAGAAACGCTTTGTGCATTGGGGAGGTAAAAATGGGCGCTTGGGGAGTCAGTATTCTTTCGGATGATTACGCGTGCGATATTATGGCAGATTATCGCCGATGAAATTTACGGGGGATTTATCTATGAAAAAAAGAATCTTTCTTAAAATCCTGCTTTGTATCTTTATAGCAGCGATCGTAGGGGGCGTTCTCTATCTGCTTTCACCGTTTGTTCTGGGCTGTATGGTTTTAGAGAAGCAAGAAAAAAATCATACAGGAAACATTGAAGCAGAATCCTTATTATGCCTCCGATTATGCCGATTGGCAGGTTGTGTTTTTAGACGAACAGACAGCGTTCAAAATGCCAAAAACATGGTATTTCGAGCAAGTTGGGGATGAATTGCTGATAAAGGAAAATGATTCTGTCATCGCAACTGCAATGATTGATTTATATTCAGATCCCATGGAACAGCGAGAAAAGAAATGGCAAGCATTTCGTGAACGTCAGCTTGGCTTTACACCGCAGGAAGAACAGCGTGAACACTTCTATATCGAAGCGGCACAATATTACAGCATTTCTACGGAAAAAATGACATATATCGGTCAAGACGGCGTCAGCGCAACGCATTACATACTGCCATTAACGACACGCACCGCAGCAAACTTTCCGCACAGGAAATATACGTTTGATTTCGGTTCGGTTGAGCACGATCCGGACGGCTCACTCTTGGAAATTGTACTGGGTATAGACTATTCCTGTACCGCTTACCGCTACAACGACGTTCGGTATAAGAGCATAGAACCGGATATCGCCATTGTTGTTGAAGGTTGAAAACCGGAGGCAAGCATGAAACCGGTAACGAAAATTCTTTTAATTTTCCTCGAAATTGTGTGTTCTATCTTGTATGCCGTATTTACTGTTGCGTTTTTTGAAATCTTATTACAAGGGAACGTTGTCTATTCGTTATATGCGCTATTTTCAACCTTTACGTTTGTCTTGTATTCCTTGACAGGAATTCTGTTGATGCAGCAAGAAGGTCGTACTTGGAATATTGTTGTGCTGTGTCACTATGCAATTGTTTTATTCGTGGATTGTATACTTTGTCTGCGAGGACTGCAATTTTCGGAAGCATTGATTTCGTCTGTGCTTCTTGCAATGATGCTGCAGCCAATCATATGCTTGGCTGCTGAAGTGATATGCATGATAAAGGAGAAACGAATTCGATCCAATCTGCGTTTCGTTCGAAAGCAAACGTTCTCCGTAGTATTTTGCTTCGTGTCGTTTGGAATGACATTGCTTGCTATGGGCATTATGATGTTGGCGTCCCTGCCGGATATATGGAGATCAGTCCTTGCTTTCCTGCTTTGCTGTGTTTCGTTGATGAACCTGTTGTTCTTGTTTCATCACAATCTCAGGGTTTCCAGGGGGTAGGATGATGAATGCATCAGGGGGACAATTCTCTTATCACATTGAACAGCACCAACATTCGCAAGTGGTAAGGTATTAACGAACACCTACGATGCAATCGGCAGAGTTACGCAGCGTCGTCTCGGCCTCGCCAGCAACTACGACACGGTACTGACCTACAAGCCGGGCGCGAACAGTTCGCAGACCGCGCTTTTAGCAACGTACAAAAACGACAGCGATACGGCCTACGCCTACGAGTACGATGCGAACGGAAACATTACCTCGATCGCGCAGGGAACGGTAAGCGTTACCTATACCTACAACGACGCCAACGAACTGATTCGTGAAACCAACGAAAACCCTTTTTTGTACGGAAAGATGTAGGGTATTTTGAGGAAAAATGAATGAGAAACAAAGATTATTTGATCTTCGCCGCCATTGCATACGGGTTGATTCTTGCAATAGGTATACCGCGTTTGCTGATCGTGCTCGGCTTTGTGTCCGATCATTTAAGCGCATATACGGCTGATGAGTCCGGAGTTTTGTATGTCGCAACGGATCGACAGGTGCATATCATAGACCGGGATGGGCATGAAACCAAATTGACTGCGCCGTTTGAAGCGACCTCGATTCGCAGCTTGGATGAAGAGACATTGCTGCTGCGAAAGAGCAGTCACGCTGTACTGATTCGCAAAGACGGTGCCCTTCTTTCATCGGACGCGGATACCGGCGACATAAACGATACGGATAATCTTGCGAGGCCGCTTTCCGTAGGGGATTCGGTTTACCGAATTCGCACGGTTTTGGGACGTTACACGATAGAAGAGAAACGCCAAGAGGAAACGATGACCCGCTATCAAATGCCGTTATCCGATTATCTTGTTCTTCTGTATGAGATCCTGAGTTTCCTGTCAGCTTTTCCTGTTTGCGCGTTCTTGCCGATCTATTATTATAAAACCGGACGGATCGCTAAGAACGGAAAGATCCTGCCTCCGCAGGGATCACGCCAATAACAGCGCCTCCCCTCCGTTTGGAAGCTCCGTCAAGCCCCTCTTTTCTGTGAAGGTCAACTATAGAAATGGAAAAACGTCTGAGAAAACAAACCGGCTTTACGCACCTGATCACCACTTATATTTTTCAATGCAATGCTTTTATATCCCTCGCCGTTTATACAAGCATCGCAACGCATTTTCTGTATTGGGGGTTGGCAATCGCGTCTGTCATAGCGGATTATCTTGTATGCAGACACTTTATGCAATCGCAAAAAGTGCAGATCGGTAAAGCGGAAGGCTTGCTCTATTGGTTTATCGTCGCTGTATTGACCGTATTGGACATTTTGTTCGTATTTTTGCTGTTTTGGCTTTCGAATCAATCTGCTTTGTTGTTCGTCAGAACCATGGAGATGGTGCTGATGGGGCTGTATCTTTTAGAGCGTTTTATTATTTTCATAAGGTATACATCTATCAAATAATAAATACCGGCGCCCCGTTCCCGGAAGTGCTCGCTTCCGGGAATTACTTTGTCCGCTACCGCCCGTACAAGTCGCTTGACACGTATGCGATCTCGCCGATGGAGGGGTACACGTCCTCAAAGGCCGTTACGCGCTTGAGCAGCGTGCCGTCGGCGGCGTAATAGTCGAGGTAGGTCACGGACTCGCGCCCGCGGCGGCTTTCGCGCTCGATCTCCTTGGTGCCCGGCGGCAGGCTTTCGTCGAGGCGCTGCTCCTTCGGCGCGGACGGCAGGCGACGAAGCTGCTCGGAGACGATCTCGATATGGTCGAATTCTGTGGAGTGTCTGCCGTAGAGCGAGACGGAAATCTTCTTTTGCTCGGCGTCCACGGTGGCAAAGATCGTGACCGGCGCATCGGATGTATTGCGGAAGCGGAAATCCTTCAGGCCGGTCGCAATCGTCGCGTCGCGCCCGACGGGGGCGTACTGCATCGGCCAGCTGTGGTGATATCGCTCGACGACCTCCAGATCCGCCATCAGCACGGCGTTGAACAG
Source organism: uncultured Clostridia bacterium (assembly GCA_946185305.1). Lineage (GTDB taxonomy): Bacteria > Bacillota > Clostridia > Christensenellales > CAG-138 > UBA3792. The sequence continues at coordinate 17,134 of CAMHJE010000040.1, forward strand.
CGTCGTAGACACCTGACACACCCCGCCGCCGTATTCGGTCGTGTTCATGCCGTTGGCAATCGCCCCGGCGAGCTTATAGCCGTTCGCTTTGGTGCGGCTGCCGATGGTCTTATTGATCGAAAACGTCGCGCCGGGCTCGACCGTCACGCCGTTGATGCGCGATGCCGCAAGCGTAATGTTGTGCACGCGGTTCGCCTTGCCGAGCTTTGAGCCGGAAAATGAGGTCGTATAGGACGCAAGGAGCGTATGCGTTTCGCGCAGATCGGCTTCGGTCACGGCAGGCGGCTGCGGTACGGTCGGCACCGGCATGGTCTGCTCATCGCGCTGAAAATCGAGTGACAGCAACGCCGCCGTCAGCGCCGCTGCATCGACAGTCTCCCCTGCCGTTTCGGGAAGAAAGCGATAAGGTTCGGCGTATTCATCCGTAGTCTGTACGACAGCGTCGGTCGGCTCGATGCGATATGCCGCTGCAAGCGCGTTTGCATAGGCCGCCGCGTCCGATTCGGTGAGCGTCAACCGGCCTTTTTCATCTGCGCGCACACCGAGCTGCCATAGCGACACGGTTTCGGTCATCTGCGGCAGCGTCAGGTGCACGACGCGGCGGCGCAGCACATCGTCCCATCTGACCGGCGACGGGCTCGGCGCAATAGAAGGCGTCAGCCACGCCGATGGCTCAGCATGGATCGCGGACGGCTCATCCCGCATGGCGCACGCGATGCCGCAAAGGCACAGCAAAAGAATGATCGAACGTTTCATACAAAAGATTTTTTGCGTTTTTTCAATTTTTTATGTATTTAAGGCTTGACAAAACATGACCTTTTGCGTATAATCAATTCGTTCGCGCGGTAGTGCTGGAATTGGCAGACAGGTACGTTTGAGGGGCGTATGCGAAGGCGTATGGGTTCAAGTCCCATCTACCGCACCAAATAAAAAGCAGGGACTTGTTCCCTGCTTTTTATTTGCGTATGAA
>CAMHJE010000041.1:0-18088 GCA_946185305.1 uncultured Clostridia bacterium
AGGATAACCACCTTTTGGTGGTCGAAAAGCCCGCGAACATGCCGGTGCAGGCCGACGCGTCGGGCGACGAAGATCTGCTTTCCGCGTGCAAGGCATACATCAAAGAAGCCTATCACAAGCCCGGCGACGTATATCTGGGGCTTGTGCATCGGCTTGACCGTCCGGTGGGCGGCGTGATGGTGTTCGCCAGGACGAGCAAGGCCGCCGCGCGCCTGACTGCGCAGTTCAAGGGACGACAGGCGCATAAGCGGTACGCCGCCGTCGTGGAGGGCGATCCGCTGCCCGAAGCGACATTGTCCGACTGGCTTTTGAAGGACGAGCGCACCAACACGACCTCGGTTGTGCCGGAGGGGACGCCGGGCGCCAAGAGCGCCGGCCTTGCGTATCGGACGCTTGCCAAAAAGGACGGCAGGGCGATCCTGGATATCGAGCTGTTCACCGGCAGGCCGCACCAGATCCGCGTACAGCTGTCCTCGCGTCATCTGCCGATTGCGGGCGATATGCGCTACAACCCCGCTGCAAAGCCGGGGACGCAGATCCGGCTGTGGGCGTATGCGCTCACGCTGACGCACCCGACGCAAAACGAACCGCTGACGTTCTATTCGATGCCGCCGTGGACGGAGTTTTCCGCGCAGGTGCGTCTGCTGCCCGCGTTTTCGGTGTGCTCGGGCGTGTATCTCGATGAGGAAATGCTCGTCGTGGACAAGGCAGGCGGCGTCGAGGTCGAGGAAGGGCTGATCGGCGAGCTTTCGGCGCTGTTCGATCCGCTGTATGCGGTGCACCGGCTCGACGCGAATACCGAGGGGCTTGTCGTCTTTGCCCGCACCGAGGCGATGCAGGGCAGATTGGAGGACGCATTTTATACGCACGACACCGAAAAGGTTTACCATGCCGTGCTTGTCGGCACGCCGCCGGAGGGGCGGCACGTCCACTATGCGCAAAAGGACGCGGACGGGGCATATATGCGCCTATGCAAAAAGGACGCGCCGGGGGCTTTGCGGATGGAGCTTTCGATCCGCGTGCTTGCCCAAAAAGGCGAACTGTCGCTTTGCGAAATTACGCTGTTCACGGGGCGGACGCATCAGATCCGCGTGCAGTGCGCGGCGCTCGGCGCGCCGGTGCTGGGCGACGACAAATACGGCGACCGCGAAGCGAACAAGCGGTATCACGCGCGGCGGCAGCGGCTTTTGGCAAAGCGGCTGACGGTGCTCGGCCACACGTTTACGAGCGAAAAGGAACTGACCCTGTAAGGGAAAAAATAGCATTACAAAAATTGATTCAAGGAGGAAACCATGAACGCACAGGAACGCTATCAGCTTTGGCTGAACAGTCCGGACATTGACGAAGCCACCAAGGAAGAGTTGCGCGGCATTGCAAACGACCCGCAGGAGATTGAGGAACGGTTCTATATGGAGCTGGAGTTCGGCACCGCAGGTCTTCGCGGCATCTTGGGCGCGGGCGACAACCGCATGAACATCTACAACGTGCGCCGCGCGACCGAGGGCCTTGCCCGTTATCTCGAAAAAAACGCGGGCGAGCATCCCGCCGTTGCCATCGCCTACGATTCCCGCCATTATTCCGACGTTTTCGCTAAGGAGACCGCGTGCGTTTTAGCCGCTCACGGCATTCAGGTGTATCTGTATGAATCGCTTCGCGCCGTGCCGCAGCTTTCCTTCACGGTGCGCGAGCTCGGCCTGTCCGCCGGCGTCGTGATCACCGCGAGCCACAACCCGCCCAAGTACAACGGCTATAAGGTCTACGGCGCGTCCGCAGGCCAGTCCGGCCCGGAGGAAGCCGCCGCGATCACGAAGGAGATCCGTGGGGTCGAGGGCTTCAAGACCGCGTACATGGATTTCCAGGAAGCCATCGACACCGAAAAGATCATCCTGATCGGCAAGCAGATCGATGAAATCTACTATGCCAAGACGATGTCGCTGCTCACGCAGCCGGAGCTTGTCAAGGAGCACGGCAAGGATCTGAAGCTCGTTTACACGCCGCTGCACGGCGCGGGCAACATCCCGGTTCGCACGATCCTCAAACGCATCGGCATCCCGAACGTCGCGGTCGTGCCGGAGCAGGAAAAGCCCGACGGCAGCTTCCCGACCGTCACGGCGCCGAACCCGGAGGACCCGAACGCCTTCACGCTGGCGTTCAAGCTCGCGGAAAAGACCGGCGCGTCCGTCATCCTCGCCACCGACCCGGACAGCGACCGTCTCGGCGTTGCGGTCAAGAAGAACGACGGCAACTGGCAGGTGCTGACCGGCAACCAGATCGGCAGCGTTCTGCTCCATTCACTTTTGACTTCCTATAAGGAAATGGGTAAGCTCCCCAAAAACGGCCTTGTCGTCCGTTCGGTTGTGTCCACACAGCTGGCCGACGCGATCTGCAAGCGCTTCGGCGTCGATATCAAGGAAGTTCTGACCGGCTTCCGCTTTATCGCAGAGCAGATCGCCGAAGCCGAAAAGACCGGCGAGCATACGTTCCTGTTCGGCTTTGAGGAGAGCTACGGCTTCCTCGCGGGCGGATTCGCGCGCGACAAGGACGCGATCTGCGCGGCAATGCTCGTCGCGCAGGCGTGCGTCGTGTATCAGCAGCGCGGCATGACGCTGGCCGATGCGCTCGAAGAGGTCTATGAGATCTACGGCTTCTACCGTGAGCGCGTAAAGTCCTATACGCTCGAGGGCAAGGCCGGCATCGAAAAGATCCAGAACGCGATGAAGCTGCTGCGCAAGGAGCCGCTGACCGTGATCGCAGGCCGCAAGGTCGTCAAGGTGGACGATTTCACAAAGCCGGAGGAGACGGGTCTGCCGTCGTCCAACGTGCTCCGCTATACCCTGGAGGACGAAACGTGGGTCACGGTGCGTCCGAGCGGCACCGAGCCGAAGCTGAAGCTGTACCTCGGCGCACATGCGGAGAACGAGCAAAAGTGCGACGCGATCCTGGCCGACGTGATCGCGGACGTGGACAAGACGCTGTCCGCGTGGCTTGCGTAAGGTGATCGTATGCCGACTCCGCATAACACCGCCAAAGCCGGCGATTTTGCCAAGACGGTTCTGATGCCCGGCGATCCGCTCCGTGCAAAGTTCATTGCCGAGCATTACCTCAAGGATCCCGTGCTTGTCAACAACGTCCGCGGCAACTACGGCTACACCGGCACCTACGAGGGCAAGCGCGTGTCCGTCATGGCGACGGGCATGGGTATGGCGAGCCTGTCGATCTATACCTACGAGCTGTTTAACTTCTACGGCGTCGAGAGCATCATCCGCGTCGGCTCCGCCGGGTCGATCGCGCCGAACCTGAAGCTCTACGATATCGTGCTGGCCGAGGGCGCGTGCCACGATGCAAACCTCGACCGGCAGTACGATTCACCCGGCACCTTCGCCCCGATTGCGGACTTCGGCCTTCTGTGCCGCGGCGCCAAGGCGCTTGAAGCCGTCGGCGCGAATTTCTACGTCGGAAACGTGCTGTCGAGCGACGTGTTCTACGACGCGCGCGAGGCGTGGAAAAAGTGGCGCACGTTTGGCGTGCTGTGCGCCGAAATGGAGAGCGCGGCGCTGTATCTGCAGGCCGCCCGCGCCGGGAAAAAGGCGCTGTCGTTCCTGACGATCTCCGACATCATCGAGACCGGCGAGGAGACGACCCCCGCCGAGCGTCAGACCGCGTTCGACCAGATGATCCGCGCGGCGCTGATGACGGCGGAAGCATAAACATTCGCCCGGAAGGGAATCCCATCCCTTTCGGGCGTGTTCACAATGGAAAGGAAACAAAATGCCTGAACTAAGCAGATTTGGCGGTATGGTGATTTATATGCTGTTTTATGATGTAAAACAGCATAACAAGCCGCATATTCATGTATACTACGGCGAGTAGGAAGCGGTTATCGGCATTGACGGGGAATTGCTGGCCGGTTCTTTGCCGCATAAGCAATTCAGAATCGTGACGGGCTGGTTGGCGTTTCATGAAGAAGAAGCCTATCGCGCGTGGAACCTCGCTGTGAAGGGCGAGCATTTTGAGAAAATTCCGCCGATGTAAGGAGGCGTTTATGTACATCCAAAACGGAATCTGCTATGCGGGGGAACCGCAGGCGAACATGAAGGTGACGGCTGTCAAGCCCCTGCGCGGCGGGATGCTGCTTGTGACGTTTTCGACCGGCGAGCAGCGGTTGTTTGATACGACCAAGCTGACCGGATCGGCGTTTCTGCCGCTGCGTGACGAACAGGTTTTCAACCATCCTGTCCTGTTCCACGGCGTCATTACATGGAACAACGGCGAAATCGACATTGCACCGGAAACGGTGTATGCCGAAAGCTATGCGTATGAAAGCCTGGCGGTATAATCCTTTTTCAATCAAGAAAGAAACAGTATGAACAATACCTTCAAGGTCGTTTCCCCGTACGCACCGCAGGGCGATCAGCCGCAGGCGATTGAGACGCTCGCCGAGGGCGTGGAAAACGGGGAACGGATGCAGGTGCTGCTCGGCGTGACCGGCAGCGGCAAAACCTATACGATGGCCAAGGTGATCGAGCGCGTGCAGAAGCCGACGCTCGTTTTGGCGCATAACAAGACGCTCGCGGCGCAGCTCTGCTCCGAGTTCAAGGAGCTGTTTCCGGATTCGGCCGTCGAGTTTTTCGTGTCGTATTACGACTACTATCAGCCCGAAGCGTACCTGCCCGCGTCCGACACCTATATCGAAAAGACCATCGAGGTCAACGACGAGATCGACAAGCTGCGCCATTCCGCCACCTGCGCGTTGAACGAGCGGCGGGACGTGATCATCGTCGCGTCGGTATCGTGCATCTACGGCCTCGGCGACCCGGAGGAATACCTGAAGCTGTCCGTGTCCCTGCGCGAAGGGATGGAGGTGGATCGGCGCGACGTGATGATGCGGCTGATCGAGATTCAGTATCAGCGCAACGACATCGACTTTCAGCGCGGCACGTTCCGTTCGCACGGCGACGTGCTGGACATCTACCCCGCGAGCCAGTCGAACAAGGCGATCCGCGTGGAGTTTTTCGGCGACGAGATCGAGCGTATTTTGGAGATCGACACGACGACAAGCGAAATTTTAGGGCGGCGCTCGCATGTGGCGATCTTCCCCGCCACCCACTACGCGACCGGGCGGGAGAAGATGAACGCGGCCTTGGAGGAGATCGAGCGCGACATGGAAGCGCAGGAAAAGATGTTCCTCGATACGAACCGCCCCTTGGAGGCCGAACGCATCCGGCAGCGCGTGACGCACGATATCGAGATGATGCGCGAGATCGGCTTTTGCAGCGGCATCGAAAACTATTCACGCTACTTCGACGGCCGCAAGCCCGGCGAGCCGCCGTACACGCTGATCGACTATTTCCCCGACGATTTCTTGATGTTCATTGACGAAAGCCACGTCACGCTGCCGCAGATCGGCGCGATGTATAAGGGCGACCGCGCCCGCAAGGACGCGCTTGTGACTTACGGCTTCCGCCTGCCCGCCGCACGCGATAACCGTCCGCTGACGTTTGACGAGTTCTACGCCCGCGTGCCGCAGCTGATCTGTGTCTCCGCGACGCCCGCGAAGTTCGAGCTGTCCGAGGCCGGGCAGATCGCCGAGCAGATCATCCGCCCGACCGGGCTTGTCGATCCGGAGGTGGAGATCCGCCCGATCAAGGGGCAGATCGACGACCTTTTGGGTGAGATCCGTAAGCAGACCGAAAAGGGCTTCCGCACGCTGATCACGACGCTGACCAAGCGCATGGCGGAGGATCTGACCGAATATCTGGAGGGCATGAACATCCGCGTGCGCTATATGCACAGCGATATCGACACGCTCGACCGCATGGAGATCGTGCGCGATCTGCGGCTCGGCGCGTTCGACGCGCTCGTAGGCATTAACCTTTTGCGCGAGGGCCTCGATTTGCCGGAGGTCGGGTTGGTGGCGATCTTGGACGCGGACAAGGAGGGCTTTTTGCGCTCGGAAACGAGCCTGATTCAGACCATCGGCCGCGCCGCGCGAAACGCCGAGGGCAAGGTCATTCTGTATGCGGACAATGTGACCGGCTCGATGGAGCGCGCATTGAACGAAACGAAGCGCCGCCGTGAAAAGCAGCAGGCGTACAACGCCGCGCACGGCATCGTTCCGCGGACAATCGAAAAGAAGGTTTACGACACGCTGATCATCACGAAGCATGAGGATGAGAAGCTCGATCAGATGGACGAGCGGCAGAAGCAGAAGGAGATCGCTTTGCTCACCGAACAGATGCTCGAAGCCTCGCGCGAGCTCGAATTTGAAACCGCTGCCAAGCTGCGCGACCGGATCAAAAAGCTCAAGGGCGAAGCGGTCAAGCCGCAGCGCGGCAAGGAGCTGCGGCCCGGGCAGATCGGCGCGCACCGGCGCGCAAGGGAGAAAACGCATAAGTAGTATGGAAAAGAAAGAATCCGAAATCGTATTTGCACCGTATGAATCGGAGGAGGACGTCATGCATGACGGGCTTTCCTTCGAGGGCGAATTTCAAAAAGAGGAGCGCATCGGCTGGTCGAAAACGCAGGTGATCGTGATGATCGCGATTGCGCTTGTCGGGATTCTCGTCATCGGTGGGCTGATCGTGTTCTTGCCGCGCTCACAGGGGCATCCGGTTATCAACGAGGCCATGTCCTCGAACGAAGCCGCGTTTGTACATCCCGCGTACGGCTCGGTCGATTGGGTCGAGCTGTATAACCCGACCGACCGCGACATCGACATGAGCGGCTACGGCTTCACCGACGAGATCAAAAAGCAGTATAAATACACGTTCCCGGAGGGGACGATCTTGCCCGCGGGCGGGTATCTGGTGCTGTACTGCACCGGCGGCACCGCGGCGACGGACACGGACCCCTACTGCACGGGCTTTGCGCTTTCGCAGGAGGGCGAACAGCTGTACCTGCTCGGCAAAAACTATTTGGAGCTCGATGAGCTGACCCTCCCCATGCTCGACACCGATACGGCCTATGCCCGCACGGACGACGGCCGCTTTGCGGTAACGGATACGGTCACGCCGGGGGAAGCGAACCGGTTCGGCGATTGACGCGGCAAAACCGGCTTCATAAGGACGGCGGCATCCGCCCTCTTCGGACCGTTTGGAAAGATTCTCTTTTGGGGAATCTTTTTTCGTTACGGCGTCCGAACAGCCGCGCATAGCGCGATAGAGTTCCTTTGCAACCGCCGGTTGCGGAATTTCCAAGCGCGGATGGTGGAAGGCAACTGCGCTTTTTTGTATGCTGTCCGCAGAAAACGAAGGAGGACAACAACATGACACTATCGGAAAAGATCGCTTACTGCCGCAGGCGGCAGGGAATGTCGCAGGAGGCTTTGGCGGAACGGCTCGACGTTTCGCGGCAGGCCGTCAGCAAGTGGGAGACCGGCGAAGCGCAGCCCGAGATCGGCAAGCTCCGCACGCTAGCGGATGTATTTCACGTGACTGCGGACTGGCTGCTGTCCGACGAAGAACCGATCGAGACGCCGAGCGAACCGCCGAAGGCGCAGACAGAGGCCAAAGCAAGGCCGGCATGGGTCGAAAACCTGCCGGGCGCACTCGGACGGCTGTTCAAACGGTTCGGGTGGCTTGCGGGCGTGTATGTCGCGCTCGGCGGACTTGGATTTGTTTTGGTCGGTGCGCTGGCGCTCGGCGCAGGCGCGATGATGGACAGACAGATGCAGCAAACCGAAGCGTGGTTTACCGCCCCGGACGGTATGTTCGGCATGGGGGACAGCACCATCGAATGGTATGACGAAGCCGGCAACGTGATCGAAGCGCCGGACGGCATGAGTGAAAATGCGATCCGGGAGGCGCTCGGCCTGCCCGCCGGGGCAAGCGGCGCCGCTGCGTGCGGCCTTTCCGTGATCGGTATATTCGGGCTTGTGATTCTGTGCGTCGGTCTTGTAATCACCGCAGGCGGCGCCGTGCTTGCGATCGCGCTGCACCGATGGGGAAAGAAAGCAATGCCCGCGGCCTGAACCCCAATCTGTAAAAACCTCGCAAATACGCCCCGTTTTCGGGGCGTTTGACTTGCATGAAGGGGCGCGGCGGTGTATAATATTCCGGTCAAAATTTCGGATAAGAGAAGGTTTTTTATGAACATTCGCAATGTGGCTATCATCGCGCACGTCGATCACGGCAAGACAACGTTGGTCGATCAGCTTTTGAAGGACGCGGGCGCGCTTCGGCGCAGCGAGCAGGGGACTGACCGCATCATGGACTCCGGCGATCTGGAGCGCGAGCGCGGCATCACGATCCTGTCCAAGAACACCGCGGTCATCTACGGCGATACGCGCATCAACATCGTGGACACGCCGGGTCACGCGGACTTCGGCGGCGAGGTCGAGCGTATTTTGCAGATGGTGGACGGCGTTCTGCTTCTGATCGACGCGTTCGAGGGCTGCATGCCGCAGACGCGGTTCGTGCTGCGCAAGGCTCTGGAACTCAATAAAAAGTGCGTCGTCGTCGTCAATAAGGTGGATCGCCCCGAGGCGCGCCCCTATGAGGTCGTGGACGAGGCGTTGGAGCTGTTCATCGAGCTCGGCGCAAGCGAGGAGCAGCTGGACTTCCCGATCGTCTATGCCTCCGCGCGCAACGGCCAGTCGGGCTATGAGCCGGACGAGATGCAGGACAATATGCAGGCCGTCTTTGACACGATCTTAAAGGAGATCCCGGCGCCGAATCAGGACAACGACGCGCCGCTGCAGATTTTGTTCTCCACGATCGACTATGACGAATACGTCGGCAAGATCGGTATCGGCCGCATCGAGCGCGGCACCGCGCGGCGCGGTATGCCGATCGTGCTCTGCGGCGGGCAGGACAACCGCACGCGCGAAACGAAGATCACGCGGCTCTACAATTTCGAGGGCCTGCAGCGCGTGGAAACCGAGGTCGCTTATGCGGGCGATATCGTCTGCGTCGCGGGCGTCGAGGATCTGAACGTCGGCGAAACCGCGTGCGATCCGGAGCTGGTCGAGCCGATGCCGTTTGTGAAGATCGACGAGCCGACCGTGAACATGCTGTTCCTTGTCAACGACAGTCCGTTTGCGGGCAAGGAGGGCAAGTACGTCACGAGCCGCAACCTGCGCGAGCGCCTGTTCACCGAGGTCAAAACGAACGTGTCCATGCGCGTCGAGGAGACCGATTCCACCGATACGTTCCGCGTTTCGGGCCGCGGCGAGCTGCACCTCTCCATTCTGATCGAGCAGATGCGCCGGCAGGGCTATGAGTTTGCGGTGTCCCGCCCGAAGGTCATTCTCCGGCGCGACGAGCAGGGCCGCATCTGCGAGCCGATGGAGGAGCTGACCATCGACGTACCGCAGGAATACGTCGGCTCCGTCATGGAAAAGCTCGGGCAGCGCAAGGCCGAAATGGTCGATATGACCGCCATCGGCGACACCGGCACGCGCTTGAAGTTCATGATCCCGGCGCGCGGCCTGATGGGCTATCGTTCCGAGCTGATGACTGACACGCGCGGCAACGGCGTCATGAACCACATTTTCGCGGGCTATGAGCCGTTTAAGGGCGAAATCTTCGAGCGCAAGACCGGAAGCCTTGTCGCCCACGAAACCGGCGAGACGAGCTCCTACGGCCTGTTCTACGCACAGGATCGCGGCAGACTGTTCGTCGGCCCCGGCGTCCAGGTGTATGAAGGACAGATCGTCGGTGAAAACGCGCGCGCCGAGGATATCGTCGTCAACGTCTGCAAGAAGAAGCACGTCACCAACATGCGTGCCGCGGGCAGCGACGAAGCCCTGCGCCTCACTCCGGCGACCTACTTCACGCTGGAGCAATGCCTCGAGTTCATCGCGGACGACGAGCTGGTCGAGATCACGCCGAAGAACATCCGTATGCGTAAGCGTATGCTCAGTAAAGAACAGCGCATGAAGCAGGCGGCAAAAAAGATCAAGGAAGAACTGGCCTAAAGGGAGCGAAATCGCCTGCGGCGGCTAAATCCGGCAAAGCCGGGCTAAATCGTGCCGAAGGCATGGCGAAATCGCTTCGCGGCGAAATCGAGCGAGGCTCGGCGAAAGGCAGAAAAAGAAAACAGTACAGCAAAAGATTCCCCCGAAGTGGTTCGGAGGAATCTTTTTCGTATCCCATATCGGCCTTGGCCGATATGGCATGGTGCGCATTTGACTCACTTCACGCCGGTGATCGTCACGCCGAACAGCTTGGTCGCGGCGGGGACGACGGCGGTATCGAACTGCTGCGTCTCCTTGGTGAAGCGCATGGACGGGATCAGATCCTGCATCGTGCCGGACACGCTGCCGCCCGTGATGATCGACATTTTTCCGTCGTGATGCCAATAGCCGAGGCGGATCTCGCCGAGAATGTCGCCGCCGACCGGATCGACCTGGAAATCCGAGAACTCGACAAGCTCGAGGTAATCGCCGGTGCGCAGCTCGTTTTCGCTCGCGGTGCCGCCGGACACGACGAAGTTGTAGACCAGCGAGCTGTCCTTTTCACCGAGGTATTCGCTCATCTGGCGGCTGCCGAACGTGCTGCAGGCGACGCCGTTTTCGATGAGATAGCGTTCCTTGATGAACGCGCCTTCCTCGTCGATCGGGAACGATTTGGAGGAGTTTTCGAGGTTTGCGGCCGCAAACAGGGAGAGCTTGTCGCCGGTCGTATAGGCAGCAATCGGCTTGCCCTTTGTCCAGTCGGACAGCTTTCTGAACTGCATCCCGGCGCTCATGCGGCTGCCGAAGTATTCATACAGAGAGACGCTGTCGGCGCCGGTGAACAGCACATCGGCCTTGCCGAGCTTCGGCGTCGGCTCCGCGACAAGGCGATCCTTGCCGTAATGCAGCGCCTTTTCGACCTCGGCGGTCAGCTTTGCGGCGTCGCAGACGCCGGAGGTGAAGCTGCGGTACAGCTCGATTTCATGGTCGCCCTTGCTCGCGTTCACGACGACCTCGATCATCGAATCCGGGTAGAGCACGGTGCTGCTGACGCCGTTCGAGTTTTCAAAGTGCCGCTGCACCTCGCGCGCGAAGATTTCGTAGGAATTGATGCGCTCGGTCGCCGTTTCGGGAACCGCCTGCATCGCGCGGACGAAGCTCTCGGCAATCGCCGCCGCGTCCACGGCCTTGAACTTGAACTTCGGCACTTCCTTGTCCGTCAACGTATAGAACGGATTTTTCACAAGCGACGCCTGATAGTAGATGCGGCTGAGGGCCGCGTCGATCTCCGCTTCGGACGCGGTCGGATAGATCGTGCCGCTCGCGGAGCCGAGAAACTTGCCGTCCTCCAACGGGCGATAAAGCGTGACCTCGACGGTGCGCGTCTTGACCGTGCGGTTCTGATCCAATTTGTGACGGATGAAATAGAACTCCCATGCGGTGACGGTCTTTTCGGTCAGCTCATAGGTGTCGCAGCCGAGTGCCTTCAGCTTGTTTTTAATCGTATCGAGCATTATCCGAGCCTCGCTTTCGTCTTGAGATACGGGCCGCCGTCCGCGACCTTGACCCATTCCTTATAGCCCTTGCCGCAGCCGCCGTTGCCCTCCACGACGCGGTCGGTGCTGGCCATCGAGATGCCGCCGAGCAGATCCGGCACATACCCGGTCATGATGACGGGGGAGACGACCTTGCCGGTCAGCTTGCCGTCTTTAATCTCATACCCGCGCGACACGATGCATTGGATGCCCCAATGCTTCGGGTCCTCCATGCCGCTTTCGGTGCCGGACAAGAGATACCCGTGCTTGACCGACGCGATCATGTCCTCGACCGAATCCGTGCCGGAATCGAACAGCGTGTTCGTCATGCGGGCGTAGGCCTTATGCGCAAAGTTCTCGCGCTTGCCGTTGCCGGTCGGCTTGGTGCCGAGCCGCAGGGCGGAGAGCGCATCCGAAATGCCGGTCTTTAAGATGCCGTTTTGAATCTCGATCACGTCGCCCGCCAAGGTGCCCTCGTCGTCGAACGCGTAAGCCGTGACGCTTTCGGCACAGCGCGCGCCCTCGTGCATCGTGACAAGATCGCTCCCGACGCGTTTTCCGATATAGTGCGCGCCGAGCGCACGCTCCTTCACGAACATATCCATTTCGACGCCGTGACCGAACGCTTCGTGCGCAATCAGCCCCGTAATGCCGGGATCGGTGATGATCTCATACTCGCCGGGAACGATCCTTTCGGAGCCCAAAAGCTCATGCAGCTGCTTCGGCAGCTCTTCGAGCACGCCGTTGAGACCGTCCAGAATCTCCGGCCCGCCAAGGCCCGAAACGCCCTTGTAGGCGGTTTTGATCTCGCCCTCGGCGTTCGGCGCAAATGCGGCGATGCTGCCTTCGGTGTAGACGTAGCTTTGCCTAAGGCAGCGGTTCTTGGTCACAAACAGCTTGGAAATATGCGTGGACATGCCGCGCACGGCGCAGTCGAGCGCCTCCGGCATCGCGGCGAGCCCTTTTTCGGACAGGCCGGACAGGAACGTCACAAGCGATTCGACGTTTTCGGCCTCGGGCAGACGTTCGGTTTCCTTTTCCGCGAACAGCTCCAGCGGCTCGTCCGGCAGCGGCGCGGTTTCGTAGACGGCGGTGTTCGTCGCCTGTAAGACGGCAAGCTGCGCGTCGATGGCGGCGCGGATCGTTTTTGCGGCCTCCTCCGGCGTGCCGAGGGCTTCGTTGAACGCGTATTCGCTGTACAGGCCGTTCTGCATCACGCGCACGACGGTGCCGCGCTCGGTCGTCATCGTGCGGTCGTTCACGATCTTGCTGCGCTTCGACATCGAAACCGTGAACCCGACCGAATCGGTCGAAAGGATGCTGACGTATTCATAGCTGTCCTGCAGCTCGTCCGCCAGCCGCCGCACCCACGGCATCAAGCCGTTTAAGTATGCGGAAAACGGTGCTTTCATCATGCTGTCCTCCTTTGGGAATGTAATGGATATAGTATATCATAAGCGACAGGCGGGCGCAATGGGCTTTCGGCGGGAGGCGCAGGAAATTCACCGATAAGACGCTTGTGCGGCGGGGGAATTTATGCTAAACTGTATATACAGTTTCGGAGGCATTGCATGAACATTTTAGACTATCTCGACTGGCGCGGCGACCTGACGTTTGCCGAGCGCCCGTTCAATGAGGTGGACAATCTGATCCTGTCCACGCTCGCGTATCTCAAGATGGACGGCCTTGTGCCGGAAAACCCCTCGGCGTCGGTGTCGATTGCCGATCTGCCCGCCAAGTACAAGGCGGCGGGGTATGACCAGACCGCGTTTTTCAACGACCCGTACCCGCTCGCGGAAAAGGCGGCGGATACGGCGCGGTTCAAGGATGTGCGTGTTTCGCGCTATATGAGCCGCACGGAAACGGATGAAGCCGTGCAGTTTGCGGCAGTCACGTTCGACCTCGGCGACGGCACGCAGTACGTCGCCTATCGCGGCACGGATGAAACCATCGTCGGCTGGCGCGAGGACTTCAATCTGGCGCTGCTGCCCAAGACGCCGGGGCAGAGCGAGGCGGTCGATTACGTCAACGCGGTCGCGGCGGATACGGCGGGCAAGCTGCGGCTCGGCGGCCATTCCAAGGGCGGCAACTTCGCCGTGTATGCGGCGGCGTTTTGCGAGGAAGCGACGAAGAAGCGCATCCTGTCCGTCTATTCGAACGACGGCCCCGGCTTTCTGCATGAGATCGCGGATTCGGAGGCGTACAAGTCGATCCTGCCGCGGATCCAGAAGATCATTCCGGATTCGTCGCTGATCGGGATCCTGCTGTCGGGCAGCGAGCCGAAGCATGTGATCGCAAGCGCGGCACGCGGCGTGATGCAGCATAATCCGTATACGTGGAACATTCTCGGACAGCACTTTGTCGCGGCGGAGCGGCGCGATCCGTTCAGCGTCTTTATAGACGAAACAATGGCGCGCTGGATCGAAACGCTGAACGACGAGCAGAAGCAGACGCTGATCACGGCGATCTTCGATTCCCTCGAAGCCTCCGGCGTCTCGACCGTGAACGACCTCAAGACCGGCAATCTCGCCACCTATAACGCAATTTTGCAGGCGATCAAAAAACTGGATCCCTCGATGCAATCCGAGGTCGCGGACGCGATGCGCAAGCTCGCGCTTGCGGGCCGTGACGTGCTGCATGAGGAGATTCAAAAGAAGCTCGAGGCGCTGATACCGAATAACACACCCGAATTGCGGTAAAATATCCCATCCTCGAAAGGAGCCCCCTATGGCAAACGTGTATTTCACCCGGGAGATCACGCCCGAAAGCGTGATCCGTATGTACAAGGCACTCGGCAAGGAGCTGACCGGCCGCGTCGCGGTCAAGGTGCACTCCGGCGAGCAGGGCAACCAGAACTTCCTGCGTCCCGCGTTTCTGAAGCCGATGGTCGATTACGTCGGCGGCACGGTCGTGGAGTGCAACACGGCCTACGGCGGCGCAAGAAATTCGACCCAAAAGCACAAAAAGCTGTTCAAAACTCACGGCTGGACGGAGCTGTTCGACGTGGATCTGATGGACGCCGAGGGGCCGGATGTGCGCTTCGAGATCCCGAACGGCAAGGCGATTCAGGAAAACTTTGTCGGAAAGAACCTCCTGCACTATGATTCGATGCTCGTGCTGGCGCACTTCAAGGGGCACCCGATGGGCGGCTTTGGCGGCGCGCTCAAGCAGCTTTCGATCGGCTGCGCGTCGAGCGAGGGCAAGGCCTATATCCATTCGGCAGGCTATACCAAGGATCAGAGCATCGTGTGGGGCAATCACGCCGAGCAGGACAGATTCCTCGAAGCGATGGCGGATGCGGCGGGCAGCGTCGTGCGGCACTTTAACGGCAACATGGCGTTCGTGTCCGTGATGTGCAACCTGTCCGTGGACTGCGACTGCTGCGAGGTCGCGGAGGACCCGTGCATGCAGGATATCGGCATCCTTTCGTCGCTCGACCCGGTCGCGCTCGACACGGCCTGCATGGATCGCATCTATGCGTCCGACGATCCCGGCAAGGCGCATTTCCTTGCCCGCGTGAACCGGCAGCACGGCACGTACATTCTCGACGCCGCCGAGGCGCAGGGCTACGGCAGCAAGGCGTATACGCTGATCGAGCTGTAACGGGGGACAAACCTGCACGAACGTTTTTCACCGCACCGGAGGTGCCTTATGCGACAGGAGGATTTGGAACGCTTCGACATGCGCCGTAAGCCGATGCGGACGGCGTGGTATCTGCGCCCGCTGACGTATCTTTTGAGCGCGCCGGACGTATGGAAGCACCGCGCAAAGATCACCAAGATCCGCGCCGAGGGGTTGAAGCCGCCGTATGTGCTGTTGTGCAACCACAACGCATTTTTGGATTTCAAGGTCGCAACGACGGCGATCTACCCGCACCGTGCGAACTATGTCGTCGCCATTGACGGATTCATCGGGCGCGAATGGCTTTTGCGGCGCGTCGGGTGCATCTGCAAGCGCAAGTTCACCGGCGATCTCACGCTGATCCGGCAGCTCAAGCGCGTCGTGGACAACGGCGACGTATGCCTGCTCTATCCGGAGGCGCGCTATTCGCTCTGCGGCACGACCGCCGTCCTGCCCGCATCGCTGGGCAAGCTCTGCAAGCTGCTCGGCGTGCCGGTCGTCACGCTGATCTGCCACGGGCACCATATCGACTCGCCGTTCTGGAACCTGCATCCGCGCGGCGTCCGTCCCACCGAAGCGGAGTTTACCGTGCAGTACACCGCCGAGGAATTGCAAAAGGCCACGCCGGACGAGATCAACGCGCGGCTTGTGGAAGCGTTTCAGTACGACGAATACGCCTGGCAAAAGGCGCGCGGCATCCGCGTGACCTATCCAAAGCGCGCCGAGGGACTGGAAAAGGTGCTCTACCAATGCTCGCATTGCCAAACCGAGTATCGCATGGCGTCCGAGGGGACGGCGCTGTTCTGCCGCGCGTGCGGCAAGCGGTGGCAGTATACCGAGCTTGGCGAGCTTGCGGCTGAAGCCGGCGAAACGGAATTTTCGCACATTCCGGACTGGTATGAATGGGAGCGCATCAACGTGCGGCGCGAGGTCGAAGCCGGGACGTATGATACGGGCGAGCTGCCGGTTTTGGTGCGGTCGCTGCCGAATGCGAAGCGGTTCATCGAGCTCGGTGAGGGCGTTTTGCGCCACGACATGCACGGCTTTTCCGTGCGCGGCACGGACCGCGACGGCGACCCGTTTTCGATGGACATTCCGAAGGCCATGCAGTATTCATGTCACATCGAATATGAATATCTCGGCAAATACGGCGACTGCGTCGATCTCAACACGCTCGACGATACGTGGTACATCTACCCGCACGACTGCGATTTCGCGGTCACGAAAATGGCCCTCGCCACCGAGGAGCTGTATCAAAAGGATCGCCGCGACGCCGGAAAACCGTGCAAGGACGGGCTGGCGTAACCCCGGATAACCGCATAAAGACATACAAAAAGAGCATCCCGCAGGATGCTCTTTCGTGCATTTTGGGGTTATGCCCGGACGGCGGCTTTGCCGTTGGCTTTACGCAGCTCGTTATACTCGGCGAGCAGCGCGGCTTCCTTATCGGCAAGCGCCTTGCGCTGTTCGGCGGAGAGGGCGGCGAGCTTCTTTTCCTCGGCAGCCTTCGCGTCGGCCTGCTTCTTCAGCTCGGCCTGATAGGCTTCTTCGCCTTCCTCCAGACGGATCTTCTCCTCGGCGGAGATGTAGGCGCGGCCCTCGGCTTCGGCAGCGGCCTTCTGGTCCTGCACGATGGCCTTGTGGTCGAGCTTGCCGTACTTCTCGACGAGCATGAAGATGAACGTGAGGGCGATCACGAGATAGCAGATCGTTTCACCGCCGATAAATACCCACGGCATAGCGGCCTGTACGCGGCCGAGCATGGCGGCGTCGGTGTTCAGCAGGTTCACGTCATAGCCGGTCGCGGAGATGACCGCGTTCAGCACGCCGGTCGTAAGGCCGGTCATGCCCGCCATGATCGCGCCGTAGATCATCATGGAGAAGCCGTCGGTACGGACGCCGTTCAGCGCCTCCTGGTGGTCGAGGATATCGGCCAGCAGCGCCATGGAGAGGTACATAGCCGGGGTGGAGCCGAGCGCCTTCACGACGAAGGAGATCGTGACCATCACGAAGTTGTGCGGGAATAGCATGCCGATGACACCGCCGACGACGGCGAGGCCTGCACCGAGCATGATGGCCTTGCCCTTGCCGATCTTATTGGCAAGCGGCAGCGCGACGACCATGCCGACCGCCGTGGGGATCGCGCCGATGATGGCAAGGATGCCCTGCAGCTGACCGCCGTAGGTGATCGTGTAGTTGCCTGCGGCGTCCGCAAACATCGAGGTGCAGAAGTAGTTCTGGCTGACGTTTTTGATCATGCCGCCGAACTGATACAGGAAGAAGAAGACCATCATGATGATCCAGAACTTATCCTTGAAGCAGATCTTGGCCTGCTCGCCGAAGGACAGGGCTTTCTTGGTTTCCTTTTCCTCGACGCCGAGCGTTTCCTCGGTGACGCGCTCACGGGTGAAGAAGTATTCGACAAGGCAGCCGATGGCGGTAATCACGATCAGCGCGATCACGAATACCTTCCAATGGTCGTAGGACGCCTGCACGTCGTACAGCACCGCACCGGCTTCGTCCACGTAATAATCGACCTTGCCGGTCAGCTCGGAAAGCACCGCCGTGCCCTTGCCGCTCATGTCCTTGACGAACAGCAGATCGAGGAAGAACGGGAGGATCATGCTCGAAAGACCCATCGCGGCCAGCGCGGTCGCATTCGACGCGGTGGCGAGCAGCGAGCGGTCCTTGGAGTTGCGCGTGGACAGGTTAATCAGGCCTGCGTGCGGCGTGTAGTACATCGGGTAGGCAAAGGCGAACCAGAGGTTATAGCCGATGGCGATGCAGATCAGCATGCCGGTGTGCCAATCGGTATTCGCGGCGTTATACGGCGGGAACACGAACAGGAACAAAAGACCGAGAAGGCTGATCGGCAGCGAGACAAGGAGCAGCGGCCTTGCCTTGCCGGCCTTGGATTTCATGTTGTCCATCAGGCGCCCGACGAGGATGTTGCCGAACACGACGAAGATGACCGAGATGACCGGCAGCCACTTGAAGAACTCGCTGGCCCAGCTGTTGATGTTCAGCACGTCGGTCA